>CAMPGW010000035.1 GCA_946885735.1 uncultured Gammaproteobacteria bacterium | reverse complement strand
CACTGCAGCGATGTTGATGAGCTTGCGCTGCAGCATGGTTTGGGTGTCTAACGATTGAGTTGAGGTGCGCCGTCAGGCGTCACCTTGAATGAATTGTTAGACGACATCGCCTTAACCCGCAACTACCGTGAGCCACTTTGATCGAACCCATCCCGACTTGCACCTTCCCAAGTATGGGGTACGGTTGGGAACCGGAGACGTTACTCCGCAGTCCGGTGTCGCTTCTTTGCCGGGCATATAGACGATGCCGGCCCATCCCGAGCCGCCGTCGCAGGAATACACGAACTGCCCATTTGCCAGCCTGTCGACCTCGCGAAAGCCGCTGCCAGGGCCTGTGCGAACGGAGATAAACCCCGACCTTGCGCGGCCGACCTGAGCCAGGCTCAAGCATGCGTCGAGATCCGGGTGAACACCGACCATCACTGGCACGGGTCTCAACTCGCTGGCAGAGACGGCGAGAGTTGCGATGCAAAGAATCAGGCTGCTCAGCAATTTCAATGTCGTCTAACGATTGAGTTGAGGTGCGCGGTGGACTGGCGCCCGGTTTGCCACCGCAAACTGGGTGACGGGCCGCCGCGTCACCTTGAATGAATGGTTAGACGCCGACTCTTCCCGAAGCCAGCAACTACGCTTGCCTTGCGGAGCCGCCATCTCGGCTGGCTTACCAGTCTCCAATTCGGAGAGCGGGCTGAGAGAGAGCATCCGAATACCGAGAAATGTCAGCGGCGAGATCATCGAGGGTTTCACCACGAGGGAATACGGGCGTTTCGGTCACACCTGCCACCGAGCCATCAGAGTTGTAGAAGACCTCATGGATGGCGAACTGTCCATCCTGCTCAATGACGCGATAATTCCAGGGCATGTTGGTGAGCGTCTAACTACTTTTAGACCCCAAAGTGGGGTGTAAGCGCGAGCATCGCGCCGCTCCCGGGTGCGGGTCAAGGAAATTTCTCACACGGCATCAGCCACTTGGACGACATCGAGGGACCGGGCGGCGGAGGACGCTCGGGTTTTAGATGGCGAAGGTGTCTTCTAATGTCCGAGGGCGAGGGCAAACGGGGTGGCGAGGAGGTGGCGACGGGGCTGTCCGCGGACGCGCAGGCGCCGCGGCTGTTCGAGCAGTTTCGGGCCAGGATCCGCGTCAAACACTACAGTTTGCGCACTGAACAGGCTTACTGGTTCTGGATCCGCCGATACATCCTGGCCTGCGGGAAGCGCCACCCCCGCGAGCTGGACGGGGTGACAGTTGAGCATTTCCTGACCAGGCTGGCGACCCACGAACGGGTGTCGCCCGCCACCCAGAGCCAGGCGCTGGCTGCCCTGCTTTTCCTCTACAAGGAGGTGCTGGGCATCCAACTGCCATGGATGGACAACGTGGTGCGCGCCAGGGAGCGCCACCACGTTCCCGTCGTGATGTCGGTGCTGGAGGTGCAGCGGGTGCTGGCGGCCATGTCGGGTCGCGAGTGGCTGATGGCCAGCCTGCTCTACGGCGCCGGCCTGCGGCTGATGGAGTGCGTGCGGCTGCGGATCAAGGACGTGGACTTCGCCCGCGGCGAAATCGTCGTCCGCGACCCCAAGGGCGGTCGTGAGCGACGCACGATGCTGCCGTCCACGCTGCGGGAGGCGCTGGAGTTGCAGCGTCGCGCGGCCTTGCAGGTCCACGAGAACGACCGCAGCGCGGGCTTCGGCGAAGTCGCGATGCCGCACCGCTTGCAGCGCAAGTATCCCAATGCGGCCAGGGAGTCGGGCTGGCAATACCTGTTTCCTGCGTCGCGCCGTGGCGTCGATCCATTGGATGGCCGCACGAAGCGGCACCATATCGACGAGAAGGTGCTGCAGCGAGCCGTCAGGGCGGCGGTGCGGGCCTGCGGCCTCGACAAGCCCGCCAGTTGCCATACCTTCCGGCACAGTTTCGCGACCCACCTCCTGGAAGGCGGCTACGACATCCGCACAGTGCAGGAACTGCTGGGCCACAAGGACGTCAAGACGACCCAGATCTACACCCACGTGCTCAACCGCGGAGGCCATGGAGTGCTCAGTCCGCTGGATCGCGTGCGCGAACCGTCGGTGTTTCGCCTGGACCCGGCGGGGACTCCGGAACTTTCGTTCGGCTCAGGGGCGCGTGCCGGTCCCCCGCGCAGGAGCGAGCCGTGCCTTGCGCAGGATGCGTTCCGAACGCATCACATGGAGGACGAATACCTGACGGCCGTCGTGGCGGTAGAAGATTCGGCAGGGGGGCTCGACCAGTTGGCGGTAACGCGAACGTCCGAGTTCCGGCGGCCGGCTTCCGCTGTCGGGATGGTCCGCCAGCAGTTCGACGCGCTCGAGCACCCGGGCGACCAGCCGTGACGCGGCTTCGGGGTTTTCAATCGCGATGAAGTCTGCGATCGCGTCCAGGTCGGCCAGCGCGGGCTCGGTCCAGACTATTTCAGCCATCGGGCAAGGCGCTTGCGGGCCTGGGCCTGGTTGGCGACGCGGCCTTCGGCCACTGCCTGCTCGCCCCGCGCGATGCCTTCCAGCACCGCCATGCGCTGCTGCATCAGCTGGTAAGTCTCGACGTCCACCAGGTATGCCGCCGGCAGTCCATGCTGGGTGATCAGGATGGGCTGCTTGTCGCGCTCGACGTCTGCCAGCAATTCCGTGGCCTGGCGCTTCAGGGTCGTCACGAGTTCGGTTCGCATGGAGTGATACTAAAGTATCACTCACGCAGGGGCAAGCGGCGGTGGCCCTTAGCCCGCGGCGACCGCCTGCGCATGCTCGCGCGTCGCCGCAAAGCGCAGGTCCGGCCAGCGCTCCTGCGTCAGCTGCAGGTTCACCCGCGTAGGCGCCAGGTAGACCAGTTCGCCGGCGGCGTCGATGGCGAGGTTGTTGGCGGCCTTCTCGCGGAATTCCTCCAGCTTCTTCGCGCTGCCGTGCACCCAGCGCGCCAGCGCGACGGTGACGGGCTCGAAGCTGGCGTCCACGCTGTACTCGTCCTTCAGCCGGTAGGCGACCACGTCGAACTGCAGCGTGCCGACCGCGCCCAAAATCAGATCGTTGCTCATCAGCGGGCGGAAGAACTGGGTGGCGCCTTCCTCGCTCAGCTGCGCCAGGCCCTTCTGCAGCTGCTTGAGCTTGAGCGGGTCGCGCAGCCGCGCGCGCCGGAACAGCTCGGGCGCGAAGTTGGGGATGCCGGTGAAGGACAGCGCTTCACCGGAGGTGAAGGTATCTCCGATCGAGATCGTCCCGTGGTTGTGCAGGCCGATCACGTCGCCGGGGTAGGCGGTCTCGACGTGTTCGCGGTCGCTGGCCATGAAGGTCAGCGCGTTGGCCAGCTTCTGCTCCTTGCCGCTGCGCACGTGGAAGGCCTTCATGCCGGCCTCGAACGTGCCCGAGCACACGCGCAGGAAGGCCACCCGGTCGCGGTGCATCGGATCCATGTTCGCCTGGATCTTGAAAACGAAGCCGCTGAAGGTTTCTTCCTCGGGCGTGACCTCGCGCCCGGTGGTGGCGCGCGGCCGCGGCGAGGGCGCGTGCTCGACGAAGAAATCCAGCAGCAGCTGCACGCCGAAGTTGTTCACCGCCGAGCCGAAGAACACCGGCGTCTGCTTGCCGGCCAGATACGCCTCGATATCAAACGGGTGCGAGGCGCCCTCGACCAGTTCCAGTTCCTCGCGCAGCTCGGCCAGCATGGCGGCGCCG
This sequence comes from uncultured Gammaproteobacteria bacterium, assembly GCA_946885735.1. The sequence goes on along the minus strand of CAMPGW010000035.1, from coordinate 22,482 downwards.
ATGCGCTCCTCCAGCCGCGGGTCGTCCACCGAGCAAAAGATCGTCGAGTCCTGGCGGGTGAAGTTGCGGCCTTGTTCGTACAGGTGCACCTCGCCGGTGACCAGGTGCACGACGCCCTTCAGGCGCTTGCCCATGCCGATCGGCCAGGTGACCGGCGCGCACTGGATGCCCAGCACAGACTCCACTTCATCGAGCAACTCGATCGGCGCCTTGCCCTCGCGGTCGAGCTTGTTGATGAAGGTCATGATCGGCGTGTCGCGCAGCCGGCAGACTTCCATCAGCTTGATGGTGCGCTCCTCCACGCCCTTGGCGACGTCGATCACCATCAGCGCGCTGTCGACCGCGGTCAGCACGCGGTAGGTGTCCTCGCCGAAGTCGGCGTGGCCCGGCGTGTCGAGCAGGTTGACGATGCGGCCCTCGTAGGGGAACTGCATCACCGAGGAGGTGACGGAGATGCCGCGCTCCTTCTCCATCGCCATCCAGTCGGAGGTGGCGTGGCGGGCGGCCTTGCGCGACTTGACGCTGCCGGCCATCTGGATCGCGCCGCCGAACAGCAGCAGCTTCTCGGTCAGCGTGGTCTTGCCGGCGTCGGGGTGGCTGATGATGGCGAAGGTGCGGCGGCGACGGGTTTCGCGCAGGTGCTCGGACATGGCGGGGCGCCGCGCGGGGCGGGCAGGGCGGTTCGGGAAGGCGCGGATTGTACCGCGCCGCGCGCTCGCGCCGGGGTTGGCGCGATGGGTCCGGCGCGGCGGGCCTACTTCTTCGGCAGGTTCAGGAAGCCGGCGGGGCCGACCATCCGGAACGGGATCGACACCAGGCGCATGCCGCTGTTGATCTGCAGGCAGAAGTGCAGGTGCGGCCCCGACGAGTAGCCGGTGTTGCCGCTGACGCCGATCTGCTGGCCGATCCCGACCTTCTGGCCGACCCGCACGTACACGCCGTTGGCCTGCAGGTGGGCGTACACGGCCATCGTGCCGTCCTCGTGCAGGATGCGCACGAGGTTGGCGCGCTCGGCGAACTTCTTCGCGTCCAGGCCGCTGCGCTCGAAGGCGGATTCGACCTGCATCACCGTGCCGCCGCGGGCGGCCAGCACCGGCGTGCCCTCGGGCACCACCAGGTCGACCGCGTAGCGGTTCTGTTCGTCCTTGTGCGAGAAGCCGCCGTGGAAGGCCTGGCCGAGTTCCCATCCGCTGTTGTCGGCCAGCGGCAGCGAGTACACCGTGTCGTCCGGGAAGGCTTTCGGATCGCCGGGCACCACGTTCACGCGCGGCAGGTAGCTGACGTTGCCGGCGCCGAACTGCAGCCGGCTGACCAGCACGCGCTGCCGCGGCGGCAGGATCTGGGTGAGCGGCAGGGTCGGCAGCGACTGCACGTTGTTGGCCTGCGACAGGCCCAGGCTGATCTGCAGCGGGCCGGCAAGGTGATTGCTGACATACACGTCGGCGCCGGTGCCGTTGGGGATCTCTTCGATACCGGCGAGCGCGCTGGGGTCGGGCATGCTGCCGCCGGTCTGCACCGGCACGCGGCTGGCGTTCGGCGGCGGCCGGTCGCCGTACTGGACATGGCCGGTGTCGTCCACCCACTTGAACACGGGGGCGCCGGCAAGCACCGGGGCTGCGCACAGCAGGGCGGCGATGCCGGCAATCAGCGAACGTCGGGGGGCGTTGCGAGTGACCATGGGCCGATTATGTTGGCTAAACCCCGGATAAATGAAGCCCGCGGCATCACATATCGCTTAATCCGGATGGATGTGTTGACATTCCCGCCGCGCGCACCGTAAGCTGGCTGCGCAACCCATCAAGACCGGCAGAGGGACGGGCCCGATGACGCCGGGGCAACCCGCGCAGTCCGCATCACGCGGACGGCGCAAAGGTGCCAATTCCTGCGGTGGACCGTCCGGTCCTCCGGCAGATGGGTCGTCGTCCGCGCCGCGATGGCGTGGGCGGCGGCCTGTTCGGCCGACTCCGCGGGCGTTCGATGGAACGAGCGGAGCGCGCCATGAGCCTGATCGAGTCCCCCCTGTCCACGGCCCCGGCCGTGCCCGCCTGGCCGTCGCCGGCCGCCTCGGAACCCGCCGGCCGCTCGCCGGCCCTGGGCTCGTCCGCCGCCGCGACCACCACCGCGGGCATGCCCGCGGCCGGTCGCCTGTGCTTCGACGCGACCTTGCCGCTGCGCCACGCGGGCCTGCGACCCCTGCGGCTGGCTTGCGAATGGCAGGGCCCCGCCGACGCGCCGGTCGTGGTGGTGGTCGGTGGAATCTCCGCGCATCGCCATCTGGCGCCCTGCGCCGAGTTCGCCGAGCCCGGCTGGTGGCAGGTGCAGGTCGGTCCCGGCCGAGCGCTCGATCCCGCGCGCTGGCGCCTGCTTTCGATCGACTGGGTCGGTGCCGACGGCCAGCTCGACCTGCCGCTGGACAGTGCCGACCAGGCCGACGCCATTGCCTGCGTGCTGGACCGACTGGGAATCGGCCGGGTGCATGCTTTCGTCGGCGCATCGTATGGCGCCATGGTGGGCCTGCAGTTCGCGGCGCGCCACGGCGCTCGCCTGCAGTCGCTGGTCGCGATCAGCGGCGGTGATCGCGCGCATCCCTACGCGCAGGCCTGGCGCGGATTGCAACGCAAGTTGCTGCGGCTGGGCGCGAGCGAAGGCGGGCGGCGGCAGGCATTGTCGCTGGCGCGGCAGCTGGCGATGCTCAGCTACCGCACGCCGGAAGAATTCGCCGCGCGCTTCGCCGAACCTGCCGGCTGGGACGGGACCCACGCGCGCTTCGCCGCCGAGGACTACTTGGAGGCGCAGGGCGAGCGCTTCGTGGTGCGCGCCTCGCCGACCGCCTTCGCGCGACTGTCCGAATCCATCGACCTGCATGCCGTGGAGGCCGCCGCGGTGCGCGTGCCGACGACGCTGGTGGCGGTGAAGGAGGACCGGCTGGTGCCCTGCGAGGACCTGGTGGACCTGGCGGAGCGGCTGCCGCGCCTGCGCCGGCTGCACGTACTGCGCTCGCGCTTCGGCCACGATGCTTTCCTGAAGGAAGAGTCGGCGATCGGCGCGATCCTCGCCGATGCGCTCGCTGGATCTTTTGCCGTCGAGGGCGTCGACGAACGCGCGGCCGCAGGCGCCGACACGAGCGCACGGACCGGCGCGGCGTGCGCGCAGGGATCGCGATCGTGACGGCCGCATTCCCGCCCGGCTGTCACCCCGCCACGCGCGCCGTGCGCGCCGGCATCGACAGCGACGCCGCGCATGGCGCGGTGGTGCCGCCGATCGTGCTGTCGAGCAACTTCAGCTTCGAGGGTTTCGACCGCAAGCGCCGCTACGACTACACGCGCAGCGGCAACCCGACCCGCGACCAGCTCGCGGCGGCCATCGCCGACCTCGAGGGCGCCGCCGGCGGCGTCGTCACCGCCACCGGCATGGCGGCCTGCACGCTGGCGCTGTGCCTGCTCGAGCCCGAGGACCTGCTGGTGGTCCCACACGACGGTTACGGCGGCAGCTGGCGCCTGTTCACCGCGCTCGCACGCAAGCGCCAGTTCCGCCTGCACGTCGCCGACCTCACCGATCCGCAGCAACTGGCGCGCGCGCTGGCGCTGGGACCGAAGCTGGTGTGGGTCGAAACGCCCTCCAACCCGCTGCTGCGCATCACCGACCTGCGCCACGTCTGCGAGGCCGCGCACCGCGCCGGCGCGCTCGTGCTGGCCGACAACACATTCCTCTCGCCGGCCCTGCAGCGGCCGATCGGGTTCGGCGCCGACCTGGTGCTGCACTCGACCACCAAGTACATCAACGGCCACAGCGACGTCGTCGGCGGCGCACTGGTGGCCCGCGACCCCGCGCTGGTTGAGACAATCTCTTGGTGGGCCAACGCCCTCGGCCTCGCCGGCAGCCCCTTCGACAGCTTCCTCGCCCTGCGCGGCCTGCGCACCCTCGACGCCCGCCTGCGCGTGCACCAGGACAACACCGCGTGCATCGCCACGCTGTTGCAGTCGCACCCCGCGGTCGCCGCCGTGCACTACCCGGGCATGCCCTCGCACCCGCAGCACGCACTCGCCGCCCGCCAGCAGGACGGCTTCGGCGCCATGCTCAGCCTCGACCTCGCCGGCGGCGAACCCGCCGCCCGCGCCTTCGTCGACGGCCTGCGCTGCTTCACCCTGGCCGAATCCCTAGGCGGCGTCGAAAGCCTCATCGCCCACCCCGCCACGATGACGCACGCCTCGATGAGCGCGGACGCCCGCGCCGCCGCCGGCATCGGCAACGGCCTGCTCCGCCTCTCCATCGGCATCGAACACGCGGACGACCTCATCGCCGACCTCTCCACCGCCCTCGACCGGTCCCTCGCGGTGTCGGATTCTCGCGAGGTCGCAGCGGTGTGATCTGGGCGGGACTCGGCGCCGCCGGTGGAAGGGGTTATCGCTCGTCCCGAGCTCGGAAGCCACATCCATGTGCACCGAGTCGGGCCCGTGCGGCCATCCATGGCCGCACTCGTGCGATAACCCCTTCCCCCGCCGTCACCGAGCCCGGCAGTAGCTCAGCAATCCCCCACGAGAGCCCGGCACCGGCTCTTGCTGTTGAAACACCCAAGACGATTGGCCCCGCTTGGCGATGTGGGGGGTGGACCCTATCGCACGAGGTCGGCCATGGATGGCCGACCGGGCCCCACTCGGTGGTCACGGACGACGCCTCCGAGTGGGGACGAGCGATAGGGTCCACCCCCCGCAGCGCCAAGCGCTGCGAAAACCAATCTACCGGGTAGCCGCAGAAAGAACCGGTACCGAGGCGAAGTACGCCTCGATGGGTTCGGGTTTGTGGATGCCGAAGCCTTGGGCGAAGTCGACACCGAGTTCGCGCAAGGATGCAAAGATCGCATCGTTCTCCGTATGCTCCGCGATCGTCTGCTTGTTCAACACGTGCGCGATGTCCGTGATAGACCGGATCACCGCCATCGACAGCGACGACGACTCCAGGTCGCGGACGAAGCTGCCGTCGATCTTGAAGTAGTCCACGTCCAGCGAGCGCAGGTAGTTGAACGAGCAGAAGCCGGTGCCGAAGTCGTCGAGCGCAAAGGCGCAGCCGAGCGAGCGCATTTTCTGGATCAGGCCCTGCGCACGCGCCAGGTCGCGCACCGCGCTGGTCTCGGTGACCTCGAAGCACAGTTTGTAGGCGGGCAGCCGGCTGTTGCGCACGCGGTGGTAGAGGAACACGCCGAAGCCCTCGTCCACCAGCGAGGCGGCGGTGAGGTTGATCGCGCAGGTGTGCACCTGCGCGGCGGCGTCGGGTCGCGCCTCAAGCCAGCCCAGCGTGAGGTTGACCACGTGGCGGTCCAGCGCGACGCCGAGCTGGAAGCGCTCGGCCGCCGGGATGAAGCGGTCCGGGGCCATGCGCTCGCCGGTGTGCGGGTCGCGCATGCGCAGCAGCACCTCGAAATGGCGGCCTTCCACGGCGTGCTCGTGCAGCGGCGCGATGGACTGGCAGTCGATCTCGAACAGGTTGGCGTCCAGCGCCTCGCGGATGCGCAGCGCCCAATGCATGGCCTGGGCGCGCTCGTGCAGCTCGCCCGGCTGCAGGCTGGCGAGGATGACGCGGTTGCCGCCGAGTTCCTTCGCGGTGAAGCAGGCGGCGTCGGCCAGCGACAGCAATCGCGCGTAGTCGATCTCGCCCGGCTGGAAGTTCACCAGGCCGATGCTGGTGGTGATGTTGAGCACGTGGTTCTGCCAGCCCACGCGGTAGTTCTCCACCGCGCGTTGCAGGTGCTGCAGGCGCAGCTCCATGGTCTCGGCTTCGCCCGACAGCAGCAGGGCGAACTCGTCGCCGCCGATCCGGAACACCTGGTCGCCGGACCGCAGGCGCGCCTTCAGCAACGAGCCGATGCCGTGGATCAGCGCGTCGCCGGCGGCATGGCTGGCGGTGTCGTTGATCAGGGTGAAGTGGTCCAGGTCCAGGTAGGCCAGCGCCCGGCCCTCCGACTGGCCGGCGAGCGCCTTGTGCACGGCCTCCTCGAAGGCGGCGCGATTGGGCAGGTTGGTCGCGGCATCGGTGGTCGCGCGCCGCAGCACCTTGCGCGTCGCCATGCGCTGCTCGTTGATGGACGCGACCAAGACCAGCGGCAGCGTGCCGAACAGGCTCATGAAGCCCAGCAGCAGCGAGGCATCGAGGGTGTTCTCCGGCGCCCGGAAGCCGGCCATGCCCAGGCCGGTCAGCGTGGTCAGGAACAGCACCGCCACGCAGGTGCCGGCGGTGGTCCACAGCGGGTGGAAGCGCAGCGCACTCCACAGCAGCAGCGACATCGGCAGCGCGACCATGCCCAGCGCGTAGAGGCTGTTGCGCAGGCCGCCCAGGTACACCAGCACGAAGGACAGCAGCAGCAGGAACAGCCAGGCCAGGGTCTCGTTGATGGACGAGTAGTCGGCCTCGCGCGGCACATCGGGATTGTTGGAGCGCGGCGCCGCCAGCAACAGCAGGGTCGGGGTCAGGCAGACGATGCCGAGCAGGTTGCCCATGCTCCACTTCAGCAGCGCGCCGGTGACCTCGCCGGGGCCGATCATTCCCGAGAAATGCAGGCCCCACACGCCGATCGCGGCCGATACCGCCACCATCGCGACCGCCCCGCGCAGCATGATGAAGCCGCTGGACACCGTCAGCCGCGGCAGTACCTTCGAGCGCTGCACCAGCCAGGCGCCGGCCAGCGCGCCGAGCACGTTGCTCAGGGCCGAGAACGGCAGGAAGGCGTAGGGCACCGGCGCGAACAGCAGGTGCGAGAGCAGCACCGCCACCGGGATGAAGCCGACCCAGCGCCAGCCCCAGCGCAGGATCGCCGCGTAGCCGATGCCCGCGGCCGGCCAATACAGCGCGACCTGGTTCGGCCCGCCGATGAAGGCGACCGCGTACCAGGTAGCGGCCATGTAGGCAGCGGTGAGCAGGATGAAGCGCAGCATCGGACTCGCGTTCCCCCTTGGGCCCCTTATGCGCCGGACACGCCGCCAGCGCAAGCATGCGCCCGACGCACCGGCCCGGTCCGTGACCGGTTCAGCATTCGATGACGTTCACGGCCAGCCCGCCGCGCGACGTTTCCTTGTACTTCTCCTGCATGTCCCGTCCGGTGTCGCGCATGGTCTTGATGACCTTGTCCAGCGACACGGTGTGGGTGCCGTCGCCACGCAGGGCCATGCGCGAGGCGTTGATGGCCTTCACCGCGCCCATGGCGTTGCGCTCGATGCAGGGGATCTGCACCAGGCCGCCGATCGGGTCGCAGGTCAGGCCGAGGTTGTGTTCCATGCCGATCTCGGCGGCGTTTTCGACCTGGCCGACCGAACCGCCGAGCGCGGCGACCAGCCCGCCCGCGGCCATCGAGCAGGCCACGCCGACCTCGCCCTGGCAGCCGACCTCGGCGCCGGAGATCGAGGCGTTCTCCTTGTAGAGGATGCCGATGGCGCCGGCGGTCAGCAGGAAATCCAGCACGCCCTGCTCGTTGGCGCTCGGGCAGAAGCGCGTGTAGTAGTGCAGCACCGCCGGGATGATGCCGGCCGCGCCATTGGTCGGCGCGGTGACGACGCGGCCGCCGGCGGCGTTCTCCTCGTTCACCGCCAGCGCATAGAGATTGACCCAGTCGAGCACGGTCAGCGGGTCCTTCATCGCCGCCTCGGGGCGCGAGCTCAGGTCCTGGTACATCGCCGGCGCGCGCCGCGGCACTTTCAGCCCGCCCGGCAACACGCCTTCCTGGCGGATGCCGCGCGCCACGCAGTCCTGCATCGCCGCCCAGATCTCCAGCAGGCCGGCGCGGGTGTCCTCCGCGCTGCGCCACACGCCCTCGTTGGCCAGCATCACCTCGGCGATGCTCATGCGTTGCGCCGCGCACAGTGCCAGCAGTTCGTCGCCGGTGTGGAAGGGGAAGGGCAGGGGCGTGGTGTCGGCGACGATGCGATCCTCCGCCGCCTCGTCCTGGTTGACCACGAAGCCGCCGCCGACCGAGTAGTACTCGCGTACTGCGAGTTGCCGGCCGTCGGCCGCGAAGGCGGTGAAGCGCATGCCGTTGCTGTGGAAGGGCAGCTTCTGGCGCTTGTTGAAGACCAGGTCGGACTTCTCGTCGAAGGCGATCCGGTGCCGGCCTAGCAGCATCAGCTCCCGGCCGCCGCGGATGCGCTCGAGCGAGGCCGGGATCAGGTCCGGGTTGATCTCGTTCGGCCAGTGGCCCTCCAAACCCATCAGGATGGCCTTGTCGCTGCCGTGGCCGCGACCGGTCAGCGCCAGCGAACCGAACAGCTCGACGCGGATGCGCGCGCACTCGCCAAGCTGCCCGGCTTCGTCGAGCCAGCGGCCGACGAAACGCGCCGCGGCACGCATCGGCCCGACCGTGTGCGAGGACGAGGGCCCGATGCCGATCTTGAAAAGGTCGAAGACGCTGACGGCCATATACACTTCGAAAGTTGGCGGACGGCCATTCTAGCCCCCGCGAACCGGCAGTTTCCCTGCCGCTTGCCCACGGCGCCACGACCGGATGAACGAATCGGACTGATGCAGCTGACCCTGTTCCAGCGTGACGAATGCCCTCTGTGCGACGAGGCCTACACCCGGCTGCTGGAGGCGGGGGTCCCGGATTTCGATCCGCTGTGGATCGACGGCGACCTCGGCCTGGAGGCGCTCTATGGCACCCGGGTGCCGGTCCTGCGCCGCGAGGACACCGGCGCCGAACTCGACTGGCCCTTCGACGCGGCGCAGGTGCGCGGCTTCCTCGGACGCCCCTGAGGCAGCCTCGGCGCTTAGGGCTTCGTGGCCGGCGCCAGCACCAGCCGCGTCAGCACCTTCACCTCGTCGCCGATCGTCCCGGTATCGGCCCATTCGCCCGCGCCGACGCCGAACGCCAGCCGCCGCAGCACCGCTTCGCCCTCCAGCACCGGCCGGGCGCCGGGCGTCCAGCGGAACGAGAGGGTGACGGGACGCCGCAGCCCGCGCAGGCTCAACTCGCCCTGCGCGAGGAAGCGCGAGCCGCCCAGCGCACGCACGCCGCTGGCCGTGAAACGCGCCTGCGGATGTTTGCCGACGGCGAAGAAGGCGGCGCCGCGCAGCAACGTGTCGCCGTCGTCGGTGCCGCTGGCCACGCTGGCCAGTTCGATGACGACGTCGAAGCGGGCCTGCCCCGGTTGCGCGGGATCGAAGCGGATGCGCGGGCTGAAGCGCGTGAAGCGCGCTTCCATCGGCTCGCCGTCGAAACTGCCGCGCGCGACCAGCGTCGAGCCGGCGGCGGCGACGTAATCGCCCGCCTGCGCGAGCGGGGCGAACAGCAGCAGGGCAAGCAGGATCGTGCAGCGCATCGTGTCCGGTCCTTCAGCGTGGAGTGCGGCCGAGCATGCGCGCCAGGCTCGCATCGCGGCGGTGCAGGTGGTGCCACAGGGCCGCGGCGACGTGCAGCAGCACCAGCGCGGCCAATGCATAGAACAGCCACGCGTGGCGATCGCGGGCGAGCGGCTTGAGCAGCGCGTCGGCCGCGCCCAGCGCCGGCAACGGGCCGACGCCGAACCAGCGCAGCGGGAAACCCGCCGTCGAGTTGTACCACCAGCCCGACAGCGGCACGAGCAGCAGCAATCCGTACAGGCCGGCATGGGAGACCGTCGCCAACGCCCGTTGCCAGCGCGGCCCGGGAAGCGCTGCCGGGCGTCCTCCCACCACCAGCCAGGCCAGGCGCAGCACGCTCAGGCCGAGCACGGTCAGGCCCAGGCTCTTGTGCAGCGCATAGACCTTCAGCTTGAACAGCGAGGGCGCCAGCTCGGTCATCCACAGGCCGAGGCCGGCCAGAAGGAGGATCAGCAGGGCCGTGAGCCAATGCAGGAGCAGGCTGGTGCGGCCCCAGGTGTCGGGACGATTGCGTGGGGCCACGGGGCGTGCGGTCCGGCGTTTGATTCGCTGCCAGTAGAACGGGTCGGTCCCGGGCCTGCAAGGTTTCCCGGTCCCGGGGTAGGAAAAGTCTGATTGCGGCCGACCGCGGCGGACGCGAGCATGGCGTGAAGACCAGGGGCGGGACGACGGCGATGCGGATGGCGTGGTGGTGCCTGGGCCTGCTGCTGTCCCTCCCGGCGATTGCGAGGACCCTGCCGGAGACCCCGCAGTTCCGCCACATCGGCGTCGCCGACGGGCTGCCGTCCAGCAGCACCACCGCACTGGCGCTCGACCGCGACGGATACCTGTGGATCGCCACCCGTGACGGCCTGGCGCGCTACGACGGCGTCGGCTACACCGTGTACCGCTACGCGCCGGGCGACCCGAGCGCGCTGCCGGGCAACGCCATCCGCACCGTCTTCGTGGACTCGCGCGATCGCGTCTGGGTCGGCGTCGAAGGCCAGGGCCTGGCCGTGCTGGGCGCGGATCGCCGCGGCTTCCGCCGGATCCGTCGCGCCAACACGCCGGCGTTGCACAGCGACGAGGTGCTGGCGATCGCCGAGACCGCCGACGCCGCGATCTGGTTCGGCACCGCGGGGGGCGGCCTCTACCGTCTCGATCCCGAGGGAAGCCTCGCGCGTCACGTGGCCGTGGCAGGCCGTACGCGCGCACTGCCGTCCGACACCGTGCAGGCGCTGGCGGTGGATGCGCGAGGAAGGCTCTGGGTCGGCACCTCGGCCGGGCTGGTGCAGTGGACCGGCACGGGTTTCGAAGCGGCGCAGATGCCGACCCCGCTCGCGCCGGTGCAGGCGCTGTCGCCGGCGCCCGACGGCAGCCTCTGGATCGGCACGGGCGCGGGCCTGCTGCTGCGCCACGCCGATGGCGTCGTGCATTCACCGGCGTTCGCGAAGGCCACGCTGCTGTCGGATTCCATCAACGCGATCCTGCACGATCGCCAGGGCACGCACTGGATCGGCACGCCGCGCGGCCTGGTGAGCGAGCGCGCGGGCGCGGTTCGACGGGTGGATGCGCGATCGGCCTCCTGCGGCATCCGCGACCTGGTCGAGGATCGCGAGGGTGGCGTCTGGCTGGCGACCGACACCGGCCTGCTGCACCTGCCGGCGGGCTGGCGGCAGTTCGCGGTGTTCGCCGGTGGCAAGGGCGGGCTGGCGCGGGTACCGGTGCGCGGTATCGGCGCGGCCCGCGATGGCGGCGCCTGGCTGGTCGGCGCGGGCGGGCTGGTGGAAAAACTCGACGTGCTCACCGGTGAGGTCACGCGCAGCCTGGACCTTTCGGCCCGCGTGCCGGGCGTTTCGCTGTCCGCCGTGCTCGAGCAGGCGGACGGCACGCTTTGGCTGGGCCACGAAGCGGGACTGACCCGCCGCGATCCGGCGGGCCGGCTGCAGCACTGGGGTCGCGACGGTCCCGATGCCGTCGGCGCCGGCGCCGTGCTCGCCCTGCTGGAGGACGGCGACGGCCTGCTGTGGCTTGCGGTCGAGGGCGAAGGCGTCCAGGCCCGCACCCGCGACGGTCGCCGTGTCCTTCGCTTCCTGCCGGGCGACGGCAACGGCGCCGACGGAGGCGATCCCGACCAGCTCGCGCTCGGGCCCGACGGCGCGGTCTGGCTGGCCGGGCGCGAGGGCCTGAGGCGCTGGGATGCGGGCGCGGGTCGTTTCCGGACGATCGCCGGCGGCCCCCGCGATCGCGTGTTCGGCTTCGCCTTCGTGCCGCCGGACACCTTGTGGCTGCACCGCCTGGATCAGCTCGAGGCCTACCACTGGAACGGCCGCGGGCTCTCGCGTTTTCGCGCGCTCGGCGCCGACGCGGGACTGCCCGCGGTCGAAAGCGGCGGCCTGATGGCCGACCGCAGCGGCGTGCTGTGGCTGACCACGGTGCGCGGACTGTGGCGCTACGATCCGGTCGGCGATCGCCTGCGCCGCTTCGGCGTGCGCGACGGCCTGCCCGACCAGGAGTTCCTGCCGCGGGCGCCGCTCATGCTCCCGCAGGGTCTGGGCCTGGCCAGCACGCCCGGCAGCCTGCTGTTGTTCGATCCGGCGAAGGTGCGCGTCGGCCACCAGGCGCCGCGGCTCAAGCTCGACGCCGTCACCCTGCGACGCGACGAGGACCTGGTGGCGCTGGACCCCGACGCCGGCGTGCTGACGATGCTGCCCGACGATCGCGAGCTGCGGGTCACCGCGCGCCTGCTGTCCTTCTCCGACCCCGGCGCGCACCGCTACCGCTTTCGCCTGCATGGCTTCGACGCGGATTGGGTGCTCGTCGGCCGCCAGGGCGAGCGCAATTTCTCGACACTCGAGCCTGGCGACTATCGGCTCGAGATCGCCGCCAGCGACGCCGAGGGCGCCTGGTCCGCGCCGCTGCATTACCGCCTGCGCGTGCTGGCGCCCTGGTGGAAGCAGGCCTGGGCGCGCGCGCTGGCCGCGGCCGGATTGCTGGTGCTTCTGGTGGTGCTGGCGCGCGATTACCGGCGGCGCCTGCGTGGCCGCCACGCGCGGCAGTTGCGCGACCAGCAACGCGAGCTCAGCGACCAGGGCTCGGAGGCGAAGAGTCGCTTCCTGGCGATGCTCGGCCACGAGATCCGCACCCCGATGACCGGCGTGCTCGGCATGGCCGAATTGCTGCAGCGATCGGAACTCACGCCGCGGCAGCGCAAGCAGGTCGAGGCGATCCAGCGCGCCGGCGACCACCTGCTGCACCTGGTCAACGATGCGCTCGACCTGGCGCGCATCGAGTCGGGCAAGCTGATGCTCGACGACAAGGCCTTCGACCTGCACGCGTTGCTGGAAGAGGTCAGCCACCTGCTGCAACCGCTGGCGGCGGCCAAGGGCCTGCACTTCAGCCTGCAGCGCGCGCCGGCCACGCCGCGGGCGCTGCGCGGCGATGCGGTGCGCTTGCGGCAGATCCTGCTCAACCTCGGCAACAACGCCGTGAAGTTCACCGACCACGGCGAGGTGGCGTTGCGCGCCGCGGGCACGCCGCTGGGACTGTTGCTGGAGATCAGCGACACCGGGCCGGGCATGGACGAGGCGCAGGTGGCGCGGCTGTTCCAGCGCTTCGAGCAGGGCGAGCGCCTGCAGGGCGCGAAGCGCCGCGCCGGCAGCGGCCTCGGGCTGGCAATCAGCCAGGACCTTGCGCAGGCGATGGGCGGGCACATCGACGTGCAGAGCCAGCCCGGTCGCGGCACCTGCCTGCGCGTGCGCCTGCCGCTGCCGGTCTGCGAGCTCGACGAGTTGTTGCCCGAACAGGCGCGGCGCGCACCGCGCAGCAACCGCTCGCTGCGCGTGCTGGTGGTGGAGGACGACCCGACCGTCGCCACCGTGGTCACCGGCCTGCTGGAGTTCCTCGGCCACGAGGCCGTGCACGCCTCGCAGGGCCTGGCCGCGTTGACCGAACTTGCGCACGGGCGCTTCGACCTCGCCCTGCTGGACCTGGACCTGCCCGGGCTGGATGGCTTCGACCTGGCGCGCATCATCCGCAGCCAGCGCCACGTCATCGCGCTGGTGGCCCTGACCGCGCGCAGCGATCCGCAGGCAGAGGCGCTCGCCTTCGCCGCAGGCATGCACGGCTTCCTGCGCAAGCCGGTGACCAGCCAGATCCTGCAGGAGAAGATCGAGCAGGTGCTCGCGGCCTATCGCGCCACCGTCAGCGGCGAGCAGGCGGCGCTGGCCTGAGCGCGAGCTTCAGCGGCGGGAATGCGCGTGGACTTCGTCCACCAGCACGCCGATGTGTTCCGGATCCATGTCGGGCGAGAGCCCGTGGCCGAGGTTGAACACGTGGCCGTCGCGCGAGCCGCCATTGCCTTCGGCGTAGCTGTCGAGCGTGCGCCGCACTTCCGCGCGGATGCCCTCGGGCGAGGCGTACAGCGTGCTCGGGTCGAGGTTGCCCTGCAGGGCGACGCGGCCGCCGGTGCGGCGCGCCGCTTCCTCCAGCGAGACCAGCCAGTCCACGCCCAGGCCTTCGGTGCCGGTGGCGGCGAGTTCTTCCAGGTAGGGCGCGTTGCCCTTGCCGAACAGGATCAGCGGCGTGCGTTCGGCGCCTTCGCCACGCGGCAGTTCGGCGGCGATGCGCGCCAGGTAGGGCAGGGAGAATTCGCGGTAATGATGCGGCGCGAGCACGCCGCCCCAGGTATCGAACACCTGCAGGGCCTGCGCGCCGGCCGCGCGCTGCGCCGACAGGTAGGCGATTACCGCCTGCGTGGTGACTTCCAGGATCCGGTGCAGCAAGGCCGGCTCGCTGAAGGCCATCGCCTTGATCTTCGAGAAGTTTGCGCTGCCGCCGCCCTCGACCATGTAGCAGGCCAGCGTCCACGGGCTGCCGGAGAAACCGATCAGCGGCACGGAGCCGTTCAACTCGCGACGGATCAGGCGCACTGCGTCCATCACGTAGCGCAGTTCGCCTTCCATGTCCGGTACCGCGAGTCTGGCGACGTCGGCTGCCGTGCGCACCGGGCGTGCGAAGCGCGGGCCCTCGCCTTCGGCGAAGCTCAGGCCCAGCCCCATCGCGTCGGGGATGGTCAGGATGTCGGAGAACAGGATCGCCGCGTCCAGCGGGAAACGGCGCAGCGGTTGCAGCGTGACCTCGCAGGCCAGCTCCGGATTCGTCGCCAGTCCCATGAAGCTGCCGGCCTTCGCGCGGGTGGCGCGGTACTCGGGCAGGTAACGGCCGGCCTGGCGCATCAGCCACACCGGGGTGCAGTCCACCGGCTCGCGGCGGAGTGCGCGCAGGAAGCGGTCGTTGCTTTGGGTCACGGGAAGTCCTTGTTCACTGCGGCGCTGACGCACCTTGCGCAAACATCACCTGGAAGCCGCGCTTGAGCTGCGCGTCGCGCGCCTTCTCGAAAGCCGCCAGGGCGGCCGACTGGTCCAGGAACTGTTCGCGCTTGAGCGTGGCCTTGCCGCCGGTCTGGCCGGCCTCGCGCAGCAGCGACCAGCCGCCCAGCAGGTCCTGCTGCAGGATCAGCTGCACGTACTTGGGCGATTCGCCGGCGAGCGGGCGTTGTTGCAGCAATAGGCGCATGGGGCCGCCATTGTAGCCGCGCGGCCGGGGCCGCTGGCGTACCGATCAGCGCAGGATCGCGGCCACCGCGGCCTCGTCCACGCCTTGCGCCACCTCGGCCCGGCCGATGCCGCGCCACAGCACCAGCCGCAGGCGGCCGGAGACGGCCTTCTTGTCCAGGCGCATGCGTGCCAGCAGGGCGTCGGGGTTCAGGCCGGTCGGGACGGCCGTCGGCAACTGCAGGCGTTCGAGCAGGGCCTGCAGCCGAGCCGCATCGGCCGCTTCCGCCAGGCCCAGGCGCGCGGACAGCCGGGCCGCCAGCACCATGCCCACGGCGACCGCCTCGCCATGCAGCAGTCCGCCGTAGCCCTGCTCGGTCTCGATCGCGTGCCCGAAGGTGTGGCCGAGGTTGAGCAGCATGCGCTCGCCCTGCTCGGTCTCGTCGCGCGCCACCACGCCGGCCTTGAAGCGCACGGCGGTGGCGATCGCATGTTCGAGCGCGGTCGCGTCGCGGGCGAGCAGGGCGTCCGCGTTGGCTTCGAGCCAGGCGAAGAACGCCGCGTCGCCGATGGCGGCGGCCTTCACGACCTCGGCCAGCCCGGCGCGCAACTCGCGGTCCGGCAGCGTGGCCAGGGTGTCGATGTCGGCCACCACCGCAACCGGCTGGTGGAAGGCGCCGACGAGGTTCTTGCCTTCGGCCAGGTCCACCGCGGTCTTGCCGCCCACCGAGGAATCGACCATCGCCAGCAGGGTGGTGGGCAGTTGCACGAAGCGAACGCCGCGCATCCAGCAGGCCGCCGCGAATCCCGCCAGGTCGCCGACCACGCCGCCACCCAGGGCGACCACGGTCGCGTCGCGGCTGGCGCCGAGTGCGGCCAGGGCCTGCATGAGTTCGGCGAAACGCGCGAGCGTCTTCTCCTGCTCGCCCGCCGGCAGGATGAAGTGGCCGGTCGTCCTGTCGCCGAACGCGGCGCGGACGCGATCCAGGTAAAGCGGAGCCACGTGGGAGTCGCTGACCAGCATCACATGCCGCCCCGGCGCGAGCGCAGCCAGGTCGCCGGCCGCGAGCAGGCCACGGCCGATGCGCACGACGTACGCGCGCGCCCCGAGCGCGACTTCGACCTGCGTGCTCATGCCGCGCGTCCGCGTTGCCAGGCCTCGGCGACGCGCCGGGCCAGCTGGCGCACGGACGCGGCGGCGTCGCGTCCCTCCGGCACGAACTCCAGGTCGGCGACCGCGGCATACAGGGGGTCACGGGTGGCGGCCAGCGCTTCGAGCGTTTGCCGGCGATCGCCGGTCGCCAGCAGCGGCCGGGTGGTATCGCGCGCCAGCCGGGCGAGCTGCTCGTCCACGCCTACGCGCATCCACACCACGAAGGCGCGCGTTCGCAGCAGGTCACGCGTGGTCGGCGAGAGCACCGCGCCGCCGCCGGTGGCGATCAGCTGGCCTTCGCCCTGCAGTCGTTCGGCGAGCAGGCGCTGCTCCCGTTCGCGGAAACCGGTTTCGCCTTCGACTTCGAAGATGGTGGCTACCGACGTGCCGGCCGCGGCCTCCAGGCTCGCGTCCGCATCCACGAAGGCCAGGCCGAGCCGGCGCGCGAGCTGCCGGCCGAGCGAGGTCTTGCCGGCGCCCATCGGGCCGACGAGCACGAGATTCGGCGCCGGATTCATGGCCGCGATGCTAGCATCCCGCCGTGATCGCGCCCCCCGCCCGCGCCGCGTGAATTCCGTGCCCAGCCTGTTGATCGCCGGCGCCGGCGAGCTCGGCGCGCGCCTGGCTGCGCGCCAGTCCGCGCTCGGCCACGAGGTCGTTGCGATGCGCCGCCGCGATCGCGAGGTGCCCGGCGCGCGCCTGCTGCGCGCCGACCTCGGCAGCGGCGAGGGCTTCGCCCGCCTGCCGCGGCGGCCGGACGCGCTGGTGTTCTGCGCCGCGCCCGACGAGCGCGACGAGGCGGCCTATCGCCGCCTCTACCTCGACGGCCTGCGCCGCCTGCTCGATGCGGTGGACACGCCACGGCTGGTCTTCGTCTCGTCCACCGCCGTTTACGCGCAGGACGCGGGCGAATGGGTCACCGAGACGACCGCCGCCGTGCCGACGCGCTTCAACGGTCGCGTCCTGCTGGAGAGCGAGCGCGAACTCGACGCCCACCCCGGCGGCGTCGTGCTGCGGCTGTCGGGCCTGTACGGGCCCGGGCGCGAAGCGATGCGCCGCAAGGCACAGGCCGGCGAGGCCGGACGCGTGCATTGGACCAACCGCATCCACCTCGACGATGCCGCCGCCGCGCTTTCGCAATTGCTGGCCTTGCCCTCGCCGCAGCGCCTCTACCTCGGCAGCGACGACGCGCCCGCGCTGGAGTGCGAGGTTTTGGCGTGGCTACGCGAGGACGAAGGACTGCCCGCCATCCCCCTGCCGGCTGGCGTGGCCAGCGGTCGTCGCATCGCCAACACGCGCCTGCGCGCCAGCGGTTGGCAGCCGCGGTTCCCGGATTTTCGCAGCGGCTACGCCGACCCGACACCGCCGCGAGGGCTATAGTGGTCGGACGCCGGCTCCGCCGTGCGCCCAGAGGAGGTTGCCATGTCCATCGCCAAGATCATCGAAATCAGTTCGGCATCGAACAAGAGCATCGAGGATGCCGTGCAGTCCGGACTCACCAAGTGCGCCGAGACCGTCAAGAACATCCAGGGCGCCTGGATCAACGAGACCAAGGTGGTGACCGATGCCCAGGGCCGGGTCACCGAGTGGCGCGTCAACATGCGCGTCACCTTCATCGTTTCCTGACCGGAACCCACGCGTGCTGACCGACGAGATCCTCGCCACCTTCAACGGGCTGCTCGCCGAGGCGAAAGCCTCGGCCGATCCCGAACCCACCGCGATGACGCTCGCCACGGTGGGGAAGGGCGGCCGCCCCGCCGCCCGCACGGTGTTGCTGAAAGGCCTGGATGCGCGCGGTTTCGTGTTCTTCACCAATTTCGACAGCCGCAAGGGCCGCCAGCTCGCCGGCAATCCGCAGGCGGCGCTGCTCTTCCACTGGAAGATGATCCGCGAGGGCGTGCAGGTGAAGGTCGAGGGCACGGTCGAGCCGGTCAGCGCCGCCGAGGCCGACGCCTATTTCGCCACGCGCCCGCGCGCCAGCCAGGTCGGCGCCTGGGCTTCGCTGCAATCGCAGACCCTGCCGTCGCGCGAGGTCTTCGAGCAGCGCATGGCGGAGGTCGAGGCGCGCTACGAGGGCGCCGAGGTGCCGCGGCCGCCACATTGGTCCGGCTTCCGCGTGGTGCCGGAGATGGTGGAGTTCTGGTACGGCGCGCGCTATCGCCTGCACGAGCGCCAGCGCCACGAGCGGGTGGACGGCGGCTGGCAGTGCCGCATGCTCTATCCCTGATCGCGCCATGCAGGGTCCACGCCGCATCGTCTGCCTGACCGAGGAACCGACCGAAGTGCTGTACGCGCTCGGCCAGCAGGAGCGCATCGTCGGCATCTCCGGCTTCACCGTGCGGCCGGCCCGCGCGCGCCGCGAGAAGCCCAAGGTCAGCGCCTTCACCAGCGCGAAGATCGACGAGATCCTGAAGCTGCGGCCGGACTTCGTGGTCGGCTTCAGCGACATCCAGGCCGACATCGCCGCCGAACTGATCCGCGCCGGCGTGGAGGTGTGGATCAGCAACCATCGCAGCGTGGCCGGCATCCTCGACTACGTGCGACGGCTTGGCGCGCTGGTGGGCGAAGCCGGCGCAGCGAACGACTACGCCGGCGAACTCCAGCGCGGCCTCGACGAGGTCGCCGCAAGCGCGGCGCGGCTGTCGCGTCGCCCCCGCGTGTACTTCGAGGAATGGGACGAGCCGATGATCAGCGGCATCCAGTGGGTGGCCGAGCTGGTGCGCATCGCCGGCGGCGACGACATCTTCCCGGAGCGCGCGGAGAAGTCGCTGGCCCGCGACCGCATCCTGGCCGATGGCAGCGAAGTGGTCGCGCGCGCGCCGGAGATCGTCTTCGGCTCCTGGTGCGGCAAGAAATTCCGCCCGGAAAAAGTCGCGGCGCGCCCCGGCTGGCAGGACCTGCCCGCGGTGCGCGACGGGCAGCTGTTCGAAGTGAAGTCGCCGATCATCCTGCAGCCGGGGCCGGCGGCCTTGACCGACGGCCTGCGTGAGTTGCATGCGCGCATCGCGGCCTGGGCCGAAGCCCGCGGCTGAGCGGATCCCTCAGTCGCGCAGGGTGTCGAGGCCGGACTCGGCGAGCATCGCCGTCATCTGCCCCGCTTGCGCGGCCTGCTCACTGGAGGCATTGCCTTGCTGCGCGCGCTTGGCCACGCCCTGCGCGATCGCCGCCAGCCGGAAGAAACTGAAGGCGAGCACGAAGGGCCAGTCGGCCGGGATCGGGCGGCCGGTGAGTTCGCCGTAGCGTTGCAACAGCGCCGTCTCGTCGGGGATGCCGAGCGCCGCCCGGTCCATGCCGCCCAGGCCCGGCAGCGCCGGGTTGCGCGGCAGCCGCAGCGCCATGCAGAAGTAGCCCAGGTCCGCCAGCGGGTGGCCGAGCGTGGACAGCTCCCAGTCCACCACCGCGCGCACGCGTGGCGCGACCGGGTCGAACATCAGGTTGTCGATGCGGAAGTCGCCGTGCGTCAGCGCCACCACGCCGTCGTCGGCGGGGCAACGCGCCGCCAGCTTGTCCATCAGCGCGTCCATCGCGGGAATGCGCCGGGTCTGGCTGGCGCGGTACTGCTCGCTCCAGCGCGCGATCTGGCGGGCGAAATAATTGCCGGGCTTGCCGAAGTCGGCCAGGCCGACGGCCTCGACGTCCACCGAATGCAATGCAGCCAGGGTGGCGATGATCGCGTCGTAGTACGCCGAACGATCGGCGGGAGCGATGTCCGGTAGCGACGGGTCCCAGAACCCGCGGCCGTCGACGAATTCCATCAGGTAGAACATCGAGCCGATCACCGCATCGTCGCGGCACAGGTGCAGCGGCCGCGCCACCGGCACGGCGCCGCCATGCAGTGCCCCGAGCACCCGGAACTCGCGGTCCACCGCATGCGCCGAGGCCAGCAGCGGGCCCGGCGGCTTGCGCCGCAGCACGCAAGTGCCGCTGGCGGCGTCGAGCCGGTAGGTCGGGTTGGATTGGCCGCCCTTGAACTTGGTCGCGCGCAGCGGACCGCGGAATCCGGGAAGCGCGGACTCGAGGTATGCAGCCAGGGATTCTTCGGGCAGGGCGAGATCGCTCATCGTCACGCGCTCAGCCCGGCCTTGAGCAGGGACCGGGCCAGCGCGGCGATGTGCACCTCGTCGGGCCCGTCGGCCAGCCGCAGCGAGCGCGCGCCGGCGTAGGCCTGGGCCAGGAAATGGTCCTGCGACAGCCCGCCGCCGCCGTGCACCTGGATGGCCCGGTCGATCACCGCGCAGGCCATGCGCGGTGCGACGATCTTGATCATCCCGATCAGGTCCTTGGCCCCGCGATTTCCGACCGCGTCCAGCGCGGCGGCGGCCTGCAGCGTCAACAGTCGCGCCTGGTCGATCTCGCAGCGCGACAGCGCGATCGCTTCCTGCGCCATCCCGTGCTGGCCGAGCGGGCGACCGAAGGCGACCCGGTTGCGCGCCCGCGCCAGCATGGCCTCGAGCGCGCGTTCGGCCAGGCCGATCAGCCGCATGCAGTGATGGATGCGGCCGGGCCCGAGCCGCGCCTGCGCGATCTCGAAGCCGCTGCCGTCCTCGTGCAAAAGATTGGCGACCGGCACGCGCACGTCCTCGAAGGCGAGCTCGACGTGGCCGTGCGGCGCGTCGTCGTAGCCGAAGACGCGCAGCGGGCGCACCACCCGCAGGCCCGACGTGTCCATCGGCACCAGCACCATGGACTGGCGCCGGTGGGCGGGCGCATCGGGCTGGGTCACGCCCATCACGATCAGGACATTGCAGCGCGGGTCGCCGGCGCCGGTGGTCCACCACTTGCGGCCCGACAGCACGAATTCGTCGCCCTCGCGCACGATCGGCAGGCCGATGTTGGTCGCATCCGAGGAGGCCACGTCCGGCTCGGTCATCGCGAAGGCGGAGCGGATCTCGCCGCGCAACAGCGGCGCCAGCCACTGCGCCTGCTGCGCCGCATTGCCGAACTGGTGCAGCACTTCCATGTTGCCGGTGTCGGGCGCCGAGCAGTTGAAGATCTCCGGGGCGATCAAGGACCGGCCCATGCGCTCGGCCAGTCGCGCGTACTCCAGGTTCGACAGGCCGGCGCCGTGGGTCGGGTCGGGCAGGAACAGGTTCCACAGGCCGGCGTCGCGCGCGCGCTGCTTCAGGGTTTCGAGTACGGGCGGCACCTGCCAGCGACGTGCGGGATCCTCGTCCCACTCGGCGAATGCGCGCTCGGCCGGCAGCACGTGCTCGTCCATGAAGGCGGCGAGCCGCGCATCGAATTCGCGCACGCGCTCGGACATCGGGAACAACTGGCTCATCGCCGGGCCCTCGTCAGTAGTAGGTCCACATGTCGCGGACGTCGTGCAGGTGCGGCACCGCGTTCCAGGTGCCGAGCGCATGGCCGTAGGGGCGCGGATGCAACTCGCAGATCCCGGAGTTGCGAAGGGTCAGGTTCAGGTCGATGGCGCTGCGATCCGGCGCACCCAGCGCGGTCTGCGCCAGCCGCGAAATGACGCCGCCGGAGGTCAGCGCCAGTACCTTGCCGCCCGGCGTATCCAGCCGCGTGGCCGCGTCGGCGACGCGTGCGCCGAAGCGGCTCCAGCTTTCGGGCAGTTCGGTGATCGTGTCCTCGGACCAGGCCGACAGCGCGGCATGGATCATCGTGCCGAAATTGACCAGGCCGCCATCGGCCAGCGCGTTGAGCGAGGGATGCCCGGCATGGCAGCGGGCGAATCCGTCGAACACCGCCTTGTGGTCGAACTCGTCCAGCCCGTGGTCCACCCGTGCCTCGGGCAGCTCCATGTCGGCTTCGGCATAGGCCAGGCAGACCTGTTCATAGGACTGGCGGTGCCGCCGCATGTTGCCGATCACCACGGCATCGAAGCGGTGGCCGGTGCTGGCCAGCCAGTGGCCCAGGCGGCGGCATTGCTCGCGGCCGAGCTCGGAGAGGCGGTCGTAGTCGTCGGTGCCGGCGCGGGCCTGGCCGTGGCGTACCAGCAGCAGGCTCATGCCGGATCCTCGTTGGCGGCCGACAGCTCGCGTCCGCGTGCGGTGGCGGCGGCGATGGCGCCGCCCACCAGGTCGCGGAAGCCGCCGGCCTCGAAGGTTTCGAGCGCGGCCTGGGTGGTCCCGCCGGGCGAGGTGACACGCTGGCGCAGCACGGCGGCGTCCTCGCGGGTCTCCACCAGCATGCGTGCGGCGCCGAAGATCGTCTGCAACGCCAGCGCGCGCGCGGTCTCGGGCGCCAGCCCTTGCGCCACGCCCGCGGCCTGCATCGCTTCGGCGAGCAGGAAGACATAGGCCGGACCGCTGCCCGACACTGCGGTCACCGCGTCCATTTGCGCCTCGTCGGGAATCCAGGCGGTGGTGCCCGCGGCGGCCAGCAGCTCTTTCGCCAGCTTTCGCCCCTCCGCATCCACGCGCGCGTTGGCATGCAAGCCGGTGGCGCCCGCGCCCAGCAGCGCCGGCGTGTTCGGCATCGCGCGCACGATCG
>CAMPGW010000034.1 GCA_946885735.1 uncultured Gammaproteobacteria bacterium | reverse complement strand
AAGCCGCTGATCTCGGTCGGGCAGACGAAGGTGAAGTCCTTCGGATAGAAGAACACGCACAGCCACTTGCCGGCGTAGGTGTCGTTGTCGATGTCGGTGAAAGCCTTGGCCAGGTCGGTGGAAACAGTGGCCTTGAGCTTGAACTTGGGGAAGGTGTCGCCAACGGAAAGCATGGTCTACTCCAGATGAGGATGGGGGGCGGCCCGCATGGGGCCATGGACGCCATTCTCTGCCGCGGTGCAGCATTTGTGAAGGTGATTGTTTTTATTGACCTGATAGGTATTATCAATCAATGAACCTCCGCGATCTCCGCTACCTCATCGCGCTGGCGGACCTGCGCCACTTCGGACGCGCCGCCGAGGCCTGCCACGTCAGCCAGCCGACCCTTTCAACGCAGGTCCGCAAGCTCGAGGAAGAACTGGGCGTGGCGTTGGTGGAACGGGCACCGAGGCAGGTGATGCTGACCGCCGCCGGTCGCGACATCGTCGAGCGCGCACGGCGCGTACTCGCCGACGTCGAGCAGATGCGCGAGACCGCGCGTCGTGCCGCCGACCCGGAGGCTGGCACGGTGCGGCTCGGCATCTTCCCGACGCTGGGCCCTTACCTCCTGCCGCACGTCGTCCCCGGCGTTCGCGCACGCTTCCCGCGGCTCGAATTGCTGCTGGTCGAGGAAAAGACCGAACTGCTGCTGGCCATGCTTCGCGACGGCCGCCTGGACGCCGCGCTGCTGGCCCTGCCCCTGCACGAGGACTGGCTTGAATGCGAGTTCCTGTTCGAGGAGCCCTTCATGCTCGCGGTGCCTGCGGGCCACGCGTTGGCCGCGCGCCACGACCTGCGGCTCGCCGACCTCGCGGACCAGCATTTGCTGCTGCTCGAGGATGGCCACTGCCTGCGCGACCAGGCGCTCGAGGTCTGCGCCCTGGCCGGTGCCGGCGAGAAGGAAGGTTTCCGCGCCACCAGCCTGGAGACCTTGCGACAGATGGTAGCGGCAGGCGTGGGCATCACCCTGTTGCCGATGCTGGCGATCAAACCGCCGGTGTCGTCCTCGCCCGACCTGAAACTGGTGGATTTCCGCGCGCCTGCACCGAGCCGCCGGGTGGCGATGGTGTGGCGCCGGAGTTCTGCGATGGCGGGGTTCCTGCAGCAGCTGGCCGCAGTGCTGCGCAAACTCCCGAAGGACTTGCTCGAGGTACCTGCCGCACGGCCGGGTGCGCACGCGAAGGCCGCGCGCGCGCGGTCCCGCTGAGCCCGGTTCCATTCAACGAAGCTATGCTTCCCATCGAAACAATTTATTTCACCCGCGACCGCGCGCGGTCTATCCTCGGGTAGCCGGGCGCGCCCGGACCCACCCACCTCGATCATCGGAGGATCCCATGTCACTCAAAGGCACCGTCACCGAAGGCAACCTGAAAGCCGCATTCGCCGGCGAGTCGCAGGCCAACCGCCGTTACCTGTACTTCGCGCAGAAGGCGGACGTGGAAGGCTACAACGACATCGCCGCCGTGTTCCGCTCGACCGCCGAAGGCGAGACCGGCCACGCCCACGGCCACCTGGAGTATCTGGAGGAAACCGGCGATCCGGCCACCGGCCTGCCCTTCGGCGACACCGCGAGCAACCTCAAGAGCGCCATCGCCGGCGAAACCCACGAGTACTCCGACATGTACCCGGGCATGGCGAAGTCGGCCCGCGACGAGGGCTTCGACGAGATCGCCGACTGGTTCGAGACGCTGGCCAAGGCGGAGCGTTCGCACGCGAATCGCTTCACCAAGGCACTGGGCGAGATGGGCTGAGGCACAGCCCATGCGCGAAGGCAGCCTGGAAGCCCCGACCCGCCATCCACTGGACTGGAAGTCGGAGTCGTTCTGGGACGAAGGCGCGCTCGACAAGGAACTCGAGCGCGTCTTCGACATCTGCCACGGCTGTCGCCGCTGCGTCAGCCTCTGCCAGGCGTTTCCCGTGCTCTTCGACCTGGTGGATGCCTCGCCGACCATGGAAGTGGACGGGGTGGCGAAGTCGGATTACGGGAAAGTCGTCGAGCAGTGCTACCTCTGCGACCTGTGCTACCAGGTCAAGTGCCCGTACGTGCCGCCGCATCCGTGGAACGTGGACTTCCCGCACCTGATGCTGCGGGCGAAGGCCAACGCGCACCGCCGCGGCGCGACGTCGGCGGCGTCGAAGCTGATCTCCAACACGCGCACGGTCGGCAAGCTCGCCTCGATCCCGGTGGTGGTCGAGGCAGTCAACGCGGCCAATCGCTCACCGCTGTTGCGCAAGGTGCTCGACAAGACCCTGCACGTGCACCCGGACGCGCGCCTTCCCACCTATCACTCGCCCGGGGCCAGCAAGCGGGTACGGCGCCAGGGCCTGGAAACGGGCGTGCGCGAGGATGCGCCCGCGCCGAAGCCGGCGGGCCCGACTTCGGGCAAGGTCGCGTTGTTCGTCACCTGCTACGGCGAGCACAACCACCCGGCGATGGTCGCGGACCTCGCCGCGGTGCTCGCGCACAACGGCGTGCCGGTGAAGCTGCTCGGCCGCGACGCCTGTTGCGGCATGCCCAAGCTGGAACTGGGCGACCTGGACACCGTCGAGAAGTACATGCACGCCAACCTGCCGCCGCTGCTCGAGGCGGTCGAACAGGGCTGGGACCTGATCGCGCCGATCCCGTCCTGCGTGCTGATGTTCAAGCAGGAACTGCCACTCATGTTCCCGGGACACGAAGGCCTGCAGCGGGTGAAGCGCGCCTTCTTCGATCCCTTCGAATACCTGATGCACCGCAATGCCGCCGGCCTGTTCCGCACCGACTTCCGCCACGAGCTCGGCAAGATCGCCTGGCAGGTGCCCTGCCACCAACGCGTGCAGAACATCGGCCCGAAGACACGCGAGGTCCTGGCATTGGTGCCGGGCACCGAAGTGATCACCATCGAGCGCTGCTCCGGGCACGACGGCACCTACGGGGTGCGTAGCGGCACCTACGCGTTCTCGCGCAAGATCGCCAAGCCGGTGGAGAACCGCGTGCGCCAGGCGGCGCCGGACCATTTCACCTCCGACTGCGTGATGGCAGGCAGCCACATCGCGCACGGCCTCGGCGACGGGCGCGCCGCCGAGCATCCCGTCACCCTGCTGCGCCGCGCCTACGGCATCTGAGCGCACGGAGCCTACGCCATGCAAAAACTGACCCGATCGGACCTGCTGCCGCTGGAGCGCTACGCGACCGAGCGGGCCGCGTTTCGCGCCCGCGCCATCGCCCACAAGAAGACGCGCTCGCTCGCGCTGGGCGCGCACGCCAGCCTCCTGTTCGAGGACCGTTTGACGGTGCAGTACCAGGTCCAGGAGATGCTGCGGATCGAGCGCATCTTCGAGGCGGCCGGCATCCAGGACGAACTCGACGCCTACAACCCGCTGATCCCCGATGGCGGCAACCTGAAGGCAACGCTGCTGTTCGAGTTCCCCGATCCCGACGAACGCGCGCGGCGGCTGGCGCAGCTGGCCGGCGTCGAGCATCGGATCTTCGCCGAGGTCGACGGCCAGCCCCGCAACTTCGCGCATGCCGACGAGGACCTCGATCGCAGCACCGAGGAGAAGACCTCGGCGGTGCATTTCCTGCGCTTCGAGTTCAGTCCGGACGCGATCGCCGCCCTGCGTGCGGGCGCTGCGCTCACGATCGGCATCGAGGACCCGCGGCTGCCCGTGCAGGTGGCGGTGCCCGAGGCGACCCGCACCGCGCTGCTCGCCGACTTCGACGCCTGACCGGATGCGCCGCGCGCTCTGGGTAAGCCTCGCGCTGCTGGCCGGCATGCTGGCCTGGGCGGTAGCGGGCGGGCCGCCGGCGGCGATTGCGGACGCGGCCAAGAATGGCGGCATTCCCTGCCCGCTTCCACCCGCCTTCGCCGACGCCGCGCAACCTCTGCAAAGCCCGGTGCCGGGGTCGGCGCAACCGTTCCTGCTCGACGGGGCGCGGGTGTCGCCACTGGCCGGCTTCAGCCTCGAGGCGCGCGTGCTGTCGCGCGAGGATTACCGCTTCGGGCAGGAGGCGCGCTTCTCGCCCACCGACCTGGCGCTGGGCTGGGGTCCGATGGCGGCCGAAGGGCTGACCGACCGGCTCAGCGTCAGCCAGGGCGGCCGCTGGTATCGCTACCGCTGGGGCGCCGGCGGCCCGCCCTTGCCGCCGCAGACCATTGCCCGCAACAGCGCCAACATGCACCTGGTTCCCGCCGATGCCGCGGTCGCCCGCCGCATCGCCGCGGTGGAGCCCGGCCAGGTGGTGCGGTTACACGGCTGGCTCGTCCGCATCGACGACCCGTCCGGCTGGCATTGGCAAAGCTCGATGAGCCGCGAGGACAGCGGCGCCGGCG
The DNA here is from genome assembly GCA_946885735.1 of uncultured Gammaproteobacteria bacterium. The sequence goes on along the minus strand of CAMPGW010000034.1, from coordinate 21,964 downwards.
CCTGCGAGCTCGTGCTGGTCTGCGCGCTGCAGTAGGTGCCGCCAGGCTCAGGCTTCGTCAGCCTCCACGCGCGCGGGCTCGGCCTCGGCGGCGGCCTGCCATTCGCGCATCGCCGGCAAGTCCAGGACGCGCGCGAGGTAGTCGCGGCTGTCCTCGGCGATCGGCGGGCCGTAGCCGCGCAGGCGTATGCAAACCGGCGCAAACATCGCATCCACGATGCCGAAATCGCCGCAGAGGAAGCCGGCATCACCGCCAAAACGACCGCGAAGTTCGCGCCAGATCGCCTCGACGCGGGCGATGTCGCGGCTCGCCGCCTCATCCCAGTGCGGCGCACGCGGCTCGCGCTTGCAGTTCATCGGCATCTGGGCGCGCAAGGCCGCGAAGCCCGAATGCATCTCACAGGCCGCGCTGCGTGCCGCCGCGCGTGCACGCGGGTCGGCCGGCCAGCCGCGTCCGCCGAGCCAGCGCTCGTTGACGGTCTCGCAGATCGCCAGCGAATCCCAGACCCTGTCGCCGTCGACAAGCAGCACCGGCACCCGCCCGGTGGGCGAGTAGTCGGGGATGCGGCGGAAGTACTCGGGAGTGTCGAGCGGCAGCACGATCTCGTCGAACTCGACGTCGAAATGCCGCATGAAGAGCCAGGGACGCAACGACCACGAGGAATAGGTCTTGTTGCCGATGACGAGTGTTCGCATGCGCTCGCTATGGGTTGGGAAGTCGGATCAGCCCAGCGCGCCGGCGACGGCCTGGACCTGGTTGCCGCCGTACTGGCGCGCCTTGGACAGGGCGCGCGCCGCGCGCTCCAGCGCCTGCTGCGCGTTGCGCTCGCCGATCAGCATCTGCGATGCGCCAACGCTGAGGCCGAGCACGGCGGCACCGGCCGCCTCGCCGAGCGGCAAGCCCAGCTTGCGCACTTCCGCGCAGAGACGTTCGCCGAGCAGGCGCGCATCGCCGATCGGGCGCGCCGGCAGCAGCACGAGGAACTGATCCTCGTGCATGCGCACGATGGACTCGCCGTAGGCGATCTCGTCGCGGATCAGGTCGGCGACCAGGCGCGCGACGGTGGCGCTTGCCTCCTGGGAAGCAAGGGTCGCGAAGCCGTCCACGCCGACGCGCAACAGCGACAGGGGCTTGCGCTTGGATAACGCCGCCTCGTGCGAACGACGCACCAGCGCCTCCGCCATCGCGGGGCGGTAGACGCCCGATTCCGGCTCGATTTCCGCCGCGCGCCGCTGCAGCATCACCGTGGCGGCCTCGTCACCGGCGGTGGTGGCGAGGGCGGCGAACTCCGCCGCCAGGTCGAGCTCGGCTTCGCTGTAACTGGTGCCCGGTTCGCGTTCGATCACCAGCGCGCCCCAGCCGGGCCGGTCGATCGGCAAGGGGATGACGGCCAGCAGGACCTGCTGCAGGGGACCGTCGGGGCCGATGAAGTCCACGCCGATCTGGTGCGGCGCCAGCGCACGGCTGAGGTTCTTGAGCAGGGCCCCGCGCTGGGCCAGCAGCATCTGGAAGCGCGGCTCGGCGCTGCGCGGTTCCACCAGCAGGAGGTCTTCACTGTGGTAGTTCATCGCGATCACCGCCGCGGCGGATTGCGGAAGCACCGGCTTGAGCCCGCCCATCAGCCGGCGGTAGGCGATCCATTCCATGTCGCCGTCGTCGGTCGCGTTCTCGATGCCGGCTTGGAGACTGCGGATCATCCACTCGCGCGCATGGGCGATTTTTTCCTCCGCGCTCTGCTCGACCGTGCCGCCGCGACGACGGCGCTCGCGCTCGGCGCGCCACTGCCGCAACCAGGGCAGGCCCAGGTAGATCGCCAGCAACAGCACCAGCAGCAACTGGAAGCCACGCGTCACCAGGCGGGTCGGCGAGATCACCTCGGCTATGCCGAGCGGGATGGCGAGCAACGCCGGCAGCATCGCCAGCCAGACCAGTGCCGCCATCCAGCGCCATTGCCTGGGCTCGGCCAGCAGCACCACGGCGCAGGCCGCGCTGCTGGCGGCGACCAGCACGAGCCCCGCGACCTGCAGGTGCGGCAGCCACGAAAGCGGCAGGAACATCATCAGCGCGCCGAACGCCAGCAGGCCCAAGCCGGCGACGTCGGCCAGGCGATCGATGTGGGGGTGGGTTTTCTCGAGCCCGGCGTACTGCGCGCTGGCCCAGAGCAGCGGGCCGAAGGCCATCACCCATAGGGCGGCGGGCAGCACCGGCACGGCGGCCAGGCTGGTTCCACCGAGGCTCAATTGCAGGTGGTAGTTGCCGACCAGTGCGGCCACCAGGCATGCGAACGCCGCAACGGCCACCCGCAGGGTCCGTGCGCCCCCCAGTCCGCGACGCAGCAGGGCCAGCGCCAGGATCACCGCGAGGCCTGCGTACAGCAGGTCGTGGGCGCTGCTGCTGGCCTGTGCCCGGCGACGCCACTGGGCGGCGTCGAGCAGTCGCGGTCGCAGGCTGAGGTGCCCGTGGCCGCGGACTTCGATGTAGAGCGTGACCGGCCCCCGCGCATCCACGGGCAGCGGCAGCGTCATCAGGTCGGGCCAGCGGACCGCCGCGTCGGTTTCGGCGATGCCGGTGCTGGCCAGTTCCGCGAAGGGCGGCTCGCCCCCGAACAGCCGCATGGAAGCGATAGCCTGGCGCGGCAGGCCGACGAAGTGACCCTCACCCTCGCCGACCGGCACCTCGGTGCGCAGGCGTAGCCAGGTGGACTGCCCGTCGCGCCCGACGACGTGGACGCCACCCGCGACCACCGGCGTGAAACCGGTGCGCGCGCGGCCGGACACGATGTCGGCCAAGGCCACGTCCGAGGGCGCCTGCAGGACGGCGAGCGAGGGCGCGGACGCGAGTGCCGGCGCGACCAGCCCCGACAAGGCCAGCAGCCCGGCGACGAAGCGGGTACGCCAGCGGCGGATCCTGCCTTCGCTGCGCCGTGTGGGGCCCATGCTGCCTCCGCGGGGGGTCGGGGAGCCAGTGTGCCGGAAAAATTTTCAGGGGCATACGGGTACACTGGCCAACTTTCCCGCGCCACCTCACGAAATGAACGACACGCCTGCCGCGACGGCGCCCGAGAAACAGGATTTCATCCGCCAGATCGTCCGCGAGGACCTGGCGAGCGGAAAGCACGCGGCGATCCGCACGCGCTTCCCGCCCGAACCCAACGGCTACCTGCACATCGGCCACGCCAAGAGCCTGTGCCTGAACTTCGGCGTGGCCGCGGAGTTCGGCGGTACCTGCAACCTGCGCTTCGACGACACCAACCCCGCCAAGGAAGATCCGGAGTACGTGGAGGCGATCAAGGACGACGTGCACTGGCTGGGCTTCGACTATGCCGAACTGCGCCACGCCTCCGACTACTTCGAGGTGTTCTACCGCAGCGCGCTCAAGCTGGTGGAAGACGGCAAGGCCTACGTCTGCGACCTTTCGGCGGAGGAGGTTCGTGCCTATCGCGGCACGCTCACCGAGCCAGGGCGCAACTCGCCCTTCCGCGACCGCCCGGTGGCCGAGAACCTGGACCTGTTCCGGCGCATGCGCGCGGGCGAGTTCCCGGACGGCACCCGCACGCTGCGCGCCAGGATCGACATGGCGCACGGCAACATCAACCTGCGCGACCCGGCCCTGTACCGCATCCGCCACGTCGCCCACCAGAACACCGGCGACCAGTGGCCGATCTACCCGATGTACGACTACGCGCACTGCCTGTCGGACGCGGTCGAAGGCATCACCCATTCGCTGTGCACGCTCGAGTTCGAGGACCACCGGCCGCTCTACGACTGGTGCGTGGAGAACGTCGACCTGGGCGCGCATCCGGACCTGTGGCAGCCACTGGTCGAGGCCGGGTTCGCGACGCCGGTGGCGCGGCCGCGGCAGATCGAATTCTCGCGCCTGAACATCAACTACACGGTGATGAGCAAGCGCAAGCTGATGGCGCTGGTGCAGGAAGGCCTGGTGTCGGGTTGGGACGATCCGCGCATGCCGACGCTGCAGGGCCTGCGCCGTCGCGGTTACACGCCGGCGGCGCTGCGCCTGTTCGCCGACCGGATCGGTATTTCCAAGCAGAACTCGGTGACCGACTTCTCCGTGCTCGAGGGTTGCGTGCGCGAGGACCTGGACGCGTCCGCGCCGCGCCGGATGGCCGTGCTCGACCCGCTGCGCCTGGTCATCGACAACCTCGACCCGGCGCACGAGGAGTCGCTCACCTTCCCGAACCATCCGAAGGACGCATCCTTCGGGCAACGACACCTGCCGTTCTCGCGCGAGTTGTGGATCGAGCGCGAGGACTTCATGGAAGTGCCGGCCAAGGGCTTCCACCGGCTGGTGCCCGGAGGCGAGGTGCGGCTGCGCGGCGTCGGCATCGTGCGCTGCGAGCGCGTCGAGAAGGACGGCGACACGCTGGTCGCACTGCACTGCACGCTCGACCCGGGCACGCGGCCGGGCATGGAAGGCGCCGACCGCAAGGTCAAGGGCACCATCCACTGGGTGAGCGCGCGGCACGCGGTTTCCGCCGAAGTCCGCCTGTACGAGCGCCTGTTCATGGTGGCCGAGCCCGACGACGATGCCGACGGCCGGACCTATCGCGATCACTTGAACCCCGATTCCTCCCGCGTCGTTCGCGGCTGGGTGGAGCCCGCCGCGGCCGCTGCCGAACCCGAGCAGCGCCTGCAGTTCGAGCGCCTGGGTTACTTCGTCGCCGACCGCCGCGACCACCGCGCGGATGCGCCCGTGTTCAATCGCACGGTGACCTTGCGCGACAGTTGGGCAAGGGGCGCCTGATGGGCGTGGCAGCGCGGGCATGGCTGTTCGGCCTGGCCTTGGCCTGTCTCGGCGCGTGCGCGCCGCAGCAGACGCAAGCGCCCGCTGCCGGCGCGACGGCGGCGCGACCCGACCCGCCGGCGACCGCGCCGGCGACCGGCGTTCCGGCGACTCCCCTCGCGCCCGCGGCGACCGAACCTGCGCCCGTCGCCTCACCGGCACCCGCCACATCGCAGCCGATCGGCGACGCGCCTGCGGCGGAGCCGCTGCTGACCTCGTGCCAGGCCGACACCGATTGCGAGGTCAAGGACGTCGGCAGTTGCTGCGGCTACCGCCCGGCTTGCGTCCACCGCGACGCCCGACCCGATCCGGCCGCGGTGCAGGCGCGCTGTGCCAGCGAGGGCCGGGTCGGCATCTGCGGATTCCGCGAGATCCAACACTGCCAGTGCGTGTCGGGGACCTGCGAGGCATCGCCCGGGGACAATGGCCCGTTGGCGCCGGCAGGCCTGCACTAGCATGCGAGCCGCGATCGAACTCGACTTGCCGGACTGGATCGACGCCGTCGTCGACCGTTCCGCGTGCTTCCCGAGTGACGGGGACAAGATGGCCTTGGCCATCGAACTGTCGCGTCGTAACGTCGAAGCACGCACGGGTGGTCCCTTCGGCGCAGCCGTGTTCGGTCCCGACCATCGCGTGGCCGGCGTCGGCGTCAACCGCGTCGAGGCCTGCCGGTGCTCGGTCGCGCACGCCGAGGTCCTGGCCCTCGGCGGTAGCCAGCAGCAAGTCGGCCGGTACCGCCTCAACCTCGACGGCGGGCCGTACACGCTCGCCACCTCCGCCCAACCCTGCGCGATGTGCTACGGCGCGCTGGTATGGGCCGGCATCGACGTGCTGCTGGTCGGCGCGCGCAGTGAGGACGTCGAGGCGCTCGCCGGCTTCGACGAAGGCCCCCTGCCGACCGATTGGGTCGGCGAGCTCGAGCGCCGCGGCATCGCCGTGCGCCGCGACCTGCGGCGCGAGGATGCCTGCGCGGTGCTGCGAGCCTATGGCGAGTCCGGCCTTGTCTACTGACGCCGATTCCGCCGACGGCCTGCTGTGCTACTGCCGCGCCGGCTTCGAACCCGAGCTCGCCGCCGAACTCGGCGAGCGCGCGGCCCTCGCCGGCTTGCCGGGCTATGCGCGCACGCAACGCCACTCGGGTTACGCGCAGTTCCTCGGCGTCGACGGCGCCGCCCTCGCCCGCGCCCTGCCCTTCGCCGGGCTGATCTTCGCGCGGCAGAAATTGCGGCAACTGGCGGAACTCGACGGCCTCGATCCGCGCGACCGGATCGGCCCGGTCATGGAGGCACTTGGCGGCCGCGGCCGCCACGGCGACCTGGTGGTCGAGCATCCGGATTCGGACGAGGCACGTCCGCTGGCCGGGCTGGCGCGCAGCCTCGGCAATGCCCTGCGCCCCGCACTGCGCCAACGCGGGCTGCTGACCGAACGCGAAGATCCGAAGCTGCCGCGCCTGCACGTTTGCCTGCTGGCCGGCGACCACCTGCTGCTCGCCGCCGCCGACCCGGCCGACAGCTCGCCGTGGCCGATGGGCGTGCCGCGACTGCGCCAGCTTTCGCAGGCGCCGAGTCGCTCCGCGCTCAAGCTCGAGGAAGCCTTCCTGACCCTGCTCAGCGCCGCCGAACGCGAGCGCCTGCTGCGCCCGGGCATGCAGGCGACCGATCTCGGCGCGGCGCCCGGCGGCTGGAGCTGGGTGCTGGCGCGCCTGCATATCCGCGTCAGCGCCGTGGACAACGGACCGCTGGCAGAATCCGCGCTCGCCACCGGCATCATCGAGCACGTGCGCGCCGACGGCTTCGGCTGGCAGCCGCCGAAGCGCCAGGACTGGATGGTCTGCGACATGGTCGAATCGCCCGCGCGCGTCGCCGCGCGCATGGCCGAGTGGTTCGCGCGCGGCTGGTGCCAGCACTCGGTGTTCAACCTCAAGCTGCCGATGAAGAAGCGCTGGGAAGAGACGCAGCGCTGCCTCGCCGCCTTCCAGGAGCAGGCGGGGCGACCGCTGGTGGTGCGGGCACGCCAGCTCTACCACGACCGCGAGGAGATCACCGTGTTCGCGACCGATCCGGCGGCGCGGGATCGTGCGCTGTGATCCGCGCCGGTCTCGCCTTCGTCCTGGTTTGCATCGCACCGGCTGCGTTGTCGGCGGGAAGCGCCGCCAACCGCTACTTCGAGGTCGTGGACACCGACCGCGACGGGCGCATCAGCCTGCCGGAATATCTCGACCGCATGACCTGGGCGTTCCGGCGCATGGATGCGGACGGCAATGGCGTGCTCGCGCCGGAAGAGCAGCTGGCGCCGAATTCACCCCGGCTGACGCGAGCGGACCTCGAGGCGCGCCTGCAGGGTCAGTTCCGCCGCCAGGACCGCAACCGCGACGGCACGCTCGATCCTGCCGAGTTCCTCGCGCCGCCCGCCTGATCTGATCATCAGACCCCGGCCGCGCGACGCCATAATGCGCGCGCAAGCGGTGGCACACGTCCGGCCAATCCCAGCATCGGTCCCCGCAACAGCGTCGGCAGGCCGGCGTCATTGCTGAAGATGCGGTTGATGCCTTCGAAGGCATGGGCCGCCACCGTGTTCTCGCTGTAGCGCCGACGCGCCCAGCGCTGCAGTCCCTGGGCGTCGTCGAAAGCGCGCCCGGCAGCCGTCGAGGCGGCCGTGCGGTCCAGCAGGTCGGCGACGTCGCGCAGCCCCAGGTTCACACCCTGTCCCGCCAGCGGATGCACGGCATGCGCAGCGTCACCGACCAGGGCGATGCGTCCCTGCAGCATGGGATCGGCCAGGCGCCGATGCAGCGCGAAGGCCGCGCGTTCCGAATCGATCCGCACCTCACCCAGGCGCGCGCCGAACGCGCGGGTCAGCTCGGCGGAAGCCAGCCCGGCGTCGATGTCCAGCAGGCGCTGCGCCTCGGCGGTGGGCAGCGTCCACACGATCGAGCAACGGCCATCGGCGCAGGGCAGGAAGGCCAGCGGACCGGTGGGCAGGAATCGCTGCCAGGCCGTGTCTTCGTGCGCCTGCGCGGTGCGCACGTAGGCGACCAGGCCGCGCTGGCCGTAGTCGTGCGCATGCACGGGGATGCCGGCGATCTGGCGGACCCGCGAGGCAGCGCCATCCGCGCCGACCAGCAGCGACGCGCGCACGGTGCCGTGCTCGTGCTCGACGCGCACGCCATCGGCCTCCTGTTCGATGGCCTGCACCCGCGAAGGACAGTGGCGCTCCACGCCGGGTTCGCGCCCGAGCGCCGCCCACAGGCGGTCGACCAGCAAGCCATGCTCGACGATGTGGCCCAGCTCGGGCCGGCCGAAGGCATCGGCGTCGAAGCAAAGCTCGCCGCCACCGGCCGCATCCCACACGCGCATGCGTCGGTAGGCATGCGCACGCGCCGTGGCGACGCCGGCCCAGGCCCCGAGGCGTTCGAGCAGCGCACGTGCGTCCGGCGCCAGGGCATACACCTTCAGGTCGGCGCGGGCGGCATCCCAGGCGGGCGGCGCATGCGCCTCGATGACGGCGACGCGCAGTCCCTGGCGAGCCAGGCCGAGCGCGGCTGCGGCGCCGACCACGCCGGCGCCGACGACCACGACGTCGGGGCCCGAGCGACGACTCACGGCGGCGTCCCACGCGCCAGCCGCGGCACGCGACCGCGGAAGCCCATCGCGCCCGAGGCCAGTGGCGCCGACAGGCCCGGCAAATGGCCCATCGCCACCAATCCCATCGATCGCAGGACGTGCATGGCCGCGGAAGGATTGGCGGTGGCTCGCGCGAGCCCGTCGCTGAAAGCCAGCGTGCGCGCGCGATCGTCCACGCGGGCGGCGGCGTATGCCGACAGCACGGCGGCCGCGCCCGGATCGCCTTGCGCCGGCAGGAGTTCGGCAAAGGTCAGCGCATCGCGCAAGCCCAGGTTGAAGCCCTGGGCGCCGATCGGATGTATGGTCTGCGCGGCATTGCCCATCAGTACCGCGCGCGTGCCGTGCAGGGCCGACGCCACCACGCGCACCAGGGGATAGGCGCTGCGTGCGCCCACCCGCAGGATGCGCCCGGCGCGCCAGCCAAAACGAGCCTGCAGGTAGTCGCGATAGCCGGCGTCCTCGAGTGCGCGCACGCGCCCGGCGTCGTCGCGGGCGACGGCGCAGATCGCTCCGTAGTCGCGTGCCATCGGCAGCATGGCGACTGGCCCCTCGTCGGTGAAGCGTTCGTACGCCACGCCGTCGGCCTCGCGGTCGCAGGCAACGCTGCACACGAACAGGGTCTGCAGGTAATCGTGCACCTCGGTGCCGATGCCAAGCGCGGCGCGCACCGCCGACTGAGTGCCGTCGGCGCCGACGGCCAGTCGCGCCACGGGCGTCTGCGCACAGCCCGCCAGGCGCAAGCGCCAGGCGCCATCCACCGGCTCCATGGCCTCGAGCACGGCGGGGCGAAACATGTGCAGGTCGCGCACCGTCGCCAGTCGCGATTCCAGCGCGACGCCGAGCGCGTGCGCCGCCACCACCGCGCCGAAGGCATCGCGACCGCTGTTGGCGGCGTCCAGTCGCACTGCGCCGAAATCGCCCTGCCGGCTCACGTGGATGCGGCGAATCGGACTCGGCGCCGTCGGCAGCCTGGGCAGCACGTCCAGGGACTGCAAGGCGTTGAGGCTTGCCGCCGCCAACGCCAGGCGGCGGTCATCGAAGCCCGGCGGGGCCTGGCGCATCGGAGCGCCTTCGACCATGGCCACGCGCCAGCCGCGGCCGTCCAGCGCGCAGGCCAGGCTGCTGCCGACGAGGCCGCCGCCCAGAATGACAATGTCGAAGTCGGGATTCACCGCAGGTTGGGACCGCGCTCGGGGGCGTTGCGGTATCCTAGCCCTCCGGCCAGCCGTCGCCTATGGCGTCGGTGCCGAATTCCCATCGCTTCTGGATCGACCATGCCCTCGACGCCTTCCCCTTCGCTTGCCCCGGGCCCGCTCCTGCTGATCGGCCTGATCGTGCTGGCCGCGCTGTCGCGACTGCTGCCGCATCCGCCGAACGTGTCGCCGGTCGAGGCCATCGCTTTGTTCGGTGGCGCCTACTTCGGCCGACGTTCGCTGGCGCTGCTGGTGCCGGTGCTGGCGATGCTGCTGTCGGATCTCGCGCTGGGCCTGATCAACGGCGGCATCTACGCCGAGTATTTCATGGGCGCCAGCTTCCTCACCGTTTATGCCTGCGTGCTCGTGTCGGCGGTGCTTGGCTTCGGCCTGCGCGGCCGCGTTTCCGCGCTGCGCGTCGGCGCGTTCTCGCTGGCGGGCTCGGTGCTGTTCTTCCTGGTCACCAATTTCGGCGCGTGGCTCGGCTCGCCGATGTACCCGCAGGATGCGGCCGGCCTGCTGGCGGCCTACGTGGCGGGCATCCCGTTCTTCCAGAACACCGTGCTCGGCACCTTCTTCTACTTGGGCCTGCTGTTCGGCAGCTTCGCGGTGCTGCGCCAGCGCCACCCGGCACTGCGCCTGCAGACGGCCTGAGCCACGCGCGACATGGGCAATCGCCTCTCGCGCATCTACACCCGCACCGGTGACGACGGCAGCACCGGACTGGGCGACGGCAGCCGGGTCTCCAAGGACTCCGCGCGCGTCACCGCCTACGGCACGGTGGACGAGGCCAACTCGGCCATCGGCCTGGTGCTCGCCTGCGAGATTCCGGACGAGGTCCGCACGATCCTGGTGGCCGTGCAGCACCAGTTGTTCGATCTGGGCGGCGAGTTGTGCATTCCCGGGCACGCCGCGGTCTTCGATGCGGACATCGAGCGCCTGGAAACCAGCCTCGACGGATTCAACGCGCACCTGCCGCCGCTGAAGGACTTCATCCTGCCCGGCGGCGGGCTGGCGGCGGCGCACTGCCACCTGGCGCGCACGATCTGCCGGCGCGCCGAGCGCGAGGTCGTCACGCTCTCGCACCACGATTCGGTCCGGCCCGAGGCGGTGCGGTTCCTCAACCGCCTGTCGGACCTGCTGTTCGTGCTCGCGCGCGTCCTCGCCCGCGCGAGCGGCCACGGCGAGACCATCTGGAACCACGAGCGCCGCAAGGCCTGAGATGCGGGTCTACACCCATCCCGACTGCCTCGGGCACGACCCCGGCACCGGCCACCCCGAATGCCCCTCGCGACTGGCGGCGGTGACCGGGGCGCTGCGCGATGCGTTTCCCGGGCTGGACTGGAGGGAAGCGCCATTGGCCGAGCGCCTGCATGTGTCGCGCGCGCATTCGCGCGCCTTGGTGGAACGCCTTTTCGACGCCGATGGGCAGGCCTTGCGACTGGATGCGGACACGGTGATGTCGTCGGGCTCGCTGCAGGCGGCGCTGCGCGCCTGCGGCGCGGCGGTTGCGGCAGTGGATGCCGTGGTCGCGGGCGCCACGTTGCAGGCCTTCTGCGCCGTTCGCCCCCCGGGGCACCATGCCACCCGTGACACGGCGATGGGTTTTTGCCTGTTCAATTCGGTCGCGGTCGCGGCCTGCCATGCCATCGAACACCACGGACTGGAGCGGGTGGCCATCGCCGACTTCGACGTCCACCACGGCAACGGCACCCAGGACATCTTCGCGCACGACCCGCGCGTGCTTTACCTGAGTTCGCACCAGTCGCCGCTCTACCCCGGCACCGGCGAGGCAGACGAGACCGGCGTGGGGAACGTCCGCAACGCGCCGCTTCCGCCTGGCGCGGGCGGCGCGGCGTTCCGGGCTGCCTGGCAGGACCGGTTGTTGCCGGCGCTGGATACGTTCGCGCCGCAGCTGGTGCTGGTGTCGGCCGGGTTCGATGGCCACCGCCTGGATCCGCTAGCCGATCTCGGGCTCGACGCCGAGGACTACCGCTGGCTTGCATCGGGCCTGGCGCGCTGCGCCGACAGGCACGCGGGCGGTCGCCTGGTGTCCCTGCTGGAGGGCGGCTACAGCCTGACCGCACTGCGCGAATGCAGCGTGGCGCACCTGCGCGGCCTGGGCGCCTGAGACCCGGCACGGCTGGCCGCGCCCGGCTCGCGGCGGGCTAGAATGGCCGCCATTGCATTGCCCCAGGAACCGCCCGGTGCGCCCGACCCGCCTGCGACTGTTGCCGCTCTGCCTCGCCATCGCCGGCGCCGTCCACGCCCAGGAAACGCCCAAGCCGACCTGGGCGCTGTGCCACGCCCCGGCCACCCTGCCGTGGTTCGTGGATCCGGCCGGGATGCAGGGCGGTGACCGCCTGCAGGCGCCGACCGACATCGCGGCTGACGACCTCGACGTGCTCAAGGCCGAATCCACCGTGTTCTCCGGCAACGTCGTGCTCACCCACGCCGACCAGTGGATGGCGACCGATCGATTGACCTACCTGCACTCGGAGGAGCGCTTCAGCACCGAGGGCGAGGCGCGTTACCAGGACCGCACCCTGCGCTTCACTGCCGACAAGGTCGAGGGCGACCAGAAGACCGACGAACTGACGATGCAGGGGGTGGACTACCAGTTCAACGAGGAGTTGGGCAACGGCAGCGCCGGCACCGCGGTGATGAAGGGCCCGGTCGGCACGCTGACCACGGCGACCTATTCCACCTGCCCGCCAGGCGAACGGCAATGGGAATTCAGCGCCGGCCGCATCGCCATCAACGACGAGACCAACACGGGCGTGGCGCGCAACGTGACGCTCAAGCTCGGCGGCATCCCGGTGCTGTGGCTGCCCGTGATCAGCTTTCCAACCGACGACAAGCGCCGGACCGGCATGCTGGCGCCGACCCTCGGCCGCGACGATCGCAACGGCCTGGACGTGCGTCTGCCGGTGTACCTCAACCTGGCGCCCAATTACGACGCCACGCTGACGCCGCGCTGGCTGTCCAAGCGCGGACTGATGCTGGGCGGGGAGTTCCGTTACCTGACCGAACGGTCGCGCGGACGCCTGGAAGGCACCTGGCTTCCGAACGACCAGATCGACGGTGAACCGGTCAGCGGCGACAACCGCAGCTTCCTGAGCTGGCGCCACAACACCTTGCTCAGTCGCCACTGGAGCCTGGATGCCGACCTCAACAACGTCAGCGACAAGTGGTACCTGAGCGACTTCGGCGACTCGATCGACGCGACTTCCATCTCGCTGGTCGCCAGCCGGGCCGGGCTCTACGGCCGCGGCAAGTTCTGGTCCGCCAGCCTGAGCGCGGAGAGCTGGCAGATCGCCTCGCCGCTGCTCGACGACGGCGACGAGCCCTATCGCCGGCTGCCGCGCTTGCAGGCCTCGGCCTGGCGCCCGTTGGCGCGCTGGTTCGAAGCGGGCCTTGGCCTCGAAGCGGTTCGCTTCACCCACGACACCCTCGATGGCGGCAACCGGCTCGACGTCCAGCCCTGGGTCCGCTTCCCCTTCGGCGGAAGCGCCTGGTTCGTCACGCCGCAGCTGTCGTGGCGCTACACCGGCTATGACGGGCTCGACGCCGTCGATTCGAGCCCCAGCCGCAGCCTGCCGATCGCCAGCGTGGATGCCGGCGCCTACTTCGAGCGAAGCTTCCAATGGCACGGCGGCGATTACGTGCAGACGCTCGAGCCGCGCCTGTATTACCTGCGCGTGCCCTATCGCGACCAGGAACACCTCCCGCTGTTCGACACGCGCGAGCTGACCTTCGGCTGGACGTCCTTGTTCCGCGACAACCGTTTTGGCGGCGCGGACCGCCAGTCCGATGCCAACCAGGCCGCGCTCGCCCTCACCACGCGTGTGCTCAGCGCGGCCGACGGCCGCGAGCGACTGGCGGTCGGGATCGGTCGCATCACCTACTTCGATCCGCCGCGGGTGCGGCTGACGCCCTCCTCCCCGTTCACCTCCGAGGACGGGAGCGCCTGGGTCGCCAACGTGGACCTGTCGGTCAGCGACTGGTGGTCGCTGGGCGTGACCCAGCAGTGGGATCCGGACGGGGTACGCACCGAACTGAGCTCGGTGCGCACGCAGTTGCGGCTGCACCACGGCACGATCGTGAACGCGGCCTACCGTTACCGGCGCGACGCCGTCGGCCAGCCGGGGCTGGAACAAACCGACCTGAGCTTTGTCATACCGGTGAACCGCAACTGGAGCCTGTATGGCCGCTGGAACTATTCGCTGCGCTCGCGCGACAACCCCTCGCCGCTGCTGCGCGAGGAACCGCACACCATCGAGGCGCTGGCCGGCTTCCAGTGGAGCAGCTGCTGCGTCGCCGTGCGGGTGCTCGGCCGCCAGTACGTGCGCAGCTTCGAGAGCCAGAACAACTTCGGCCTCTACGTGGAGATCGAGTTGAACGGCCTGGGCAGCTTCGGCCGCGACACGGCCCGGCTACTGGACGATGCTATCCTTGGCTATGCCCGCTGAACGACCCTCGCGCGCCACCGTGCGCCCCGGAGCCTGACCCGATGAGACCCCTCCTTTCCGCCTTCCTGGCCACGCTGCTTGCCGCCACCGCAGCCAGCCCCGTCGGCGCCCAGGCCCTCCCGACCACCACGATCGACACGATCGCCGCCGTCGTCGACGAGAACGTGATCCTGCGCAGCGAGCTCGAGCAGGCGATCGTCAACGTCAGCCGCCAGTTCGAGGGACGCGACCCGTCCCAGCTGCCGCCGCGGGATATCCTCGAACGCCAGGTGCTCGAGCGCCTGATCCTGCAGCGCCTCCAGATCGACCGCGCCGCCGAGTCCGGAATCCGCCTGTCCGACCAGGAGGTGCAACAGGCCGTAGCGGGCATCGCCGCCCAGAACCAGCTCACGGTGCCGCAGTTGCGCCAGCGCCTGGAGGCCGACGGCATCGCCTACGCCGACTTCGTCGCCAACCTGCGCGACGAGGTCACGCTGCAGCGCCTGCGCCAGGGCTACATCCAGAGTTCGGTGCAGGTCAGCGAAGCGGAGATCGACCAGCTGCTGGCGACCCGCGACATCGGCGGCGCCGAGATGCGCCTGGCCAACATCCAGATCAATGTCGCCGACGGCGCCACCCCGGACGAGATCGCCGCCGCGCGCCAACGCATCGACGAGATCAAGTCCATGGTGGAACGCGGCGAACTGGATTTCCGTTCCGCGGCAGTGCGCTTCTCGCAGGCGCCCAATGCGCTGGAAGGCGGCGAGATCGGCTGGAGGACCGCGGAGGCGATTCCGCCGGTCTACCAGGAAATGCTCAAGTCGATGGGCGCCGGGCAGATCACCGAACCGGTGCGTGGCCCCGGCGGTTTCCAGATCGTGCAGGTGGTCGAGGTGCGCTCTCCGCAGCCGCAGAAGATCACCCAGTACCGCGCGCGCGACATCATGGTGGCCATCACCCCGACGGTGCCGGCCGAAGTGGCACGCCAGAAGGCGCAAGCGTTGCGCGACCGCATCGTCGCCGGCGAGGACTTCGCCAAGGTCGCGATCGAGGCCTCCGACGACACCCAGACGCGCGCCCAGGGCGGCGACATGGGCTGGTTCGCCGCTGAAGCCTGGGGATCGGCGGTGGCCAACCAGATCCGCAACCTGGCCGACGGCGAACTCTCGCCGGTGTTCCAGAGCGAGGTCGGTTTCCACCTGATCAAGCGCGAAGGCAGCCGCGAGCAGGACGTGACCGAGGAGAACCGCCGCAACCAGGCGCGCGAGATCATCGGCACGCGCAAGGGCGACGAGGCCTACGAGCGCTTCCTGCGCCAGCTGCGCGCCGAAGCCTACGTGGACAACCGGCTCGGCGCCGGCGCCTGAGCCGATGAAGCCCCGGCTGGCCCTGGTCGCGGGCGAGCCCGCCGGGGTCGGCCCTGAGCTCTGCGTCCGACTCGCCCAGCGCGAGTTCGATTGCGAACTCGTCGTCATCGCCGATCCCGACACGCTGCGTGCGGCGGCCGACGCGATCGGCCTGCCCCTGCGCCTGCTCGAAGCCTCCGCGCCCCGCGTGCCGGGCAGCCTGGCGGTCCTGCCGCAAGCGCTGCCGACGCCGGCCCGCTTCGGTTTGCCCGATCCGCGGCACGCGCGCGCGGTCATCGATGGCCTGCTGCGCGGCGGCCGTGCCTGCATGGAAGGCGAGTTCGATGGCCTCGTCACCGGTCCCGTGCACAAGGCGAGCATCAACGCCGGTGGCATTGCCTACACCGGCACCACCGAGTTGCTGGCCGCGCAGGCGGGCTGCGACGTTTTGATGGTGCTCGCCAGCCCGGACCTCCGGGTGGCCCTGGTGACCACGCACCTGCCGCTGCGCGCCGTGCCGGACGCGATCACCCCCGACAGCGTGGAGCGCGCCCTGCGCCTGCTGGAGGCTGGGCTGCGCCGCGATTTCGGCATCGCCGATCCGCGCATCGCCGTGCTCGGCCTGAACCCACATGCGGGCGAAAGCGGCGTACTCGGCGACGAGGAAATCCGCGTGATCACGCCCGTGCTCGAGCGCCTGCGCGCGGAAGGCATGATGCTGGACGGCCCGTTGCCCGCGGACACCGCCTTCCTGCCGCGCAAGCTCGCCGGCGTGGACGCGGTGCTGGCGATGTACCACGACCAGGGCCTGCCGGTGCTCAAGCATGCGGGGTTCGAGCAGGCGGTGAACCTCACGCTCGGCCTGCCCTACCCGCGCGTCGCGGTGGACCACGGCACGGCGCTGGACCTCGCCGGGACCGGGCGCGCGGACCCCTCCAGCCTCGAGGCCGCGGTGCGCTTGTGCGCCGACTTCGCGCGCCGGCGGGCGGCATGACCCGCTTCAAGGATCCACCGAAGAAACAGCTCGGCCAGCACTTCCTGGTCGATCGCGGGGTGATCGATCACATCGTGCTGGCGGTGGACCCGCAGCCGGGCGATCGCCTGGTCGAGATCGGCCCGGGCCAGGGCGCGATCACCTTTCCCCTGCTGCGTCGGCAAGGCGAGCTGACCGTCATCGAATTCGACCGCGACCTGATCACGCCGCTGATGGAGGCCTCCGAAGGTGTCGGCCGCCTGACCATCATCCACAAGGACGTGCTGCAGGTGGACTTCAGCCGGCTGGCGGCCGACGACGGCCACGGCTCGCGGCAGATCCGCCTGGTTGGCAACCTGCCCTACAACATCTCCTCGCCGATCCTGTTCCATGCGCTGGAACACGCGGCGGCGATCCGCGACATGCACTTCATGCTGCAGAAGGAAGTCGTGGACCGGATGGGCGCGGGCCCGGGCAGCAAGGTCTATGGCCGGCTGAGCGTGATGTTGCAGGCGGTCTGCCGCGTCGAGCCCCTGTTCGACGTGCCGCCCGCCGCGTTCCGCCCGCCGCCGAAGGTGGATTCGGCGGTGGTCAGGCTGCTGCCGCGGGCCGCCGGCGAGGTCGGTATCGTCGACACGGTCATGTTCGCGCGCGTCGTGCGGGAAGCCTTCGGGCAACGTCGCAAGACCCTGCGCAATGCGCTGCAGGCGGTCTGCGACGCCGACGCGATCTCCGCCGCGGGCGTGAAACCGGAGGCGCGCGCCGAGCAGGTACCGGTGGACGGGTTCATCAATCTGTCCAATGCCTTGTCCGCCGCGCGGCCACCGGCGGCTTTTGAGTAAGATGCCGGCCATGAATGCGCACGCCATCGAGGTCCACGTCCGGACCCGATTCCTTCCCGACCAGAGCACGCCCGACGAGCGT
Organism: uncultured Gammaproteobacteria bacterium; assembly: GCA_946885735.1. The sequence continues at coordinate 4,651 of CAMPGW010000034.1, read as the reverse complement.
CGCTTCGTGTTCGCCTACACGATCCGCATCCACAACGCCGGTCGCGTCGCCGCGCGCCTGCTCAGCCGCCACTGGCTGATCACCGACGATGACGGCAAGGTGCAGGAAGTGCGGGGCGAAGGCGTGGTCGGCGAGCAACCCTGGCTGCGGCCGGGCGACGACTTCGAGTACACCTCCGGGGCGGTGCTGGAGACGCCCCTGGGCACCATGCGCGGCAGCTACGGCATGCTGGCCGACGACGGAACGCGTTTCGACGCGCCGATCGCGCCCTTCACGCTGTCCGTGCCGCGGACCCTGCACTGATGGCCACCTACGCCATCGGCGACCTGCAGGGTTGCCTCGACACCCTGCAGCGACTGCTCGACAAACTGCGCTTCGACCCGGCGCGCGACCGGCTCTGGTTCTGCGGCGACCTGGTCAACCGCGGCGGCCAGTCCCTGGAGACGCTGCGGCTGGTGCATTCGCTCGCGGCATCCAGCACGGTGGTGCTCGGCAACCATGACCTGTCGCTGCTGGCGATCGGTCAGCGCGCCGAAGCCGACCAGGCCCGGGTGAATCCGGACCTGCGCGCGATCCTGTTCGCCCCGGATCGCGACACCTTGCTGGACTGGCTACGCCAACAGCAGTTCATGCACGTGGACAGGACGCTCGGCTTCGCCATGGTGCATGCCGGGCTGGCGCCGCAGTGGACCATCGCGCAGGCCGAGGAACGCGCGCGCGAAGCCGAGCAACTGCTGCGCGGCGACGGGTTCCGCAAGCTGTTGCGCAACATGTATGGCGACAAGCCGGCGTGGAATCCCAAGCTCACCGGGCCGGATCGTTTCCGCGCCACGGTCAACGTCTTCACCCGCATGCGGTACTGCACGCCGGGCGGCCGCATCGGCTTCGAGGAAAAGGGCCGGCCCGGCACGCAGCAGGCCGGGCTCTATCCCTGGTTCGAGGTGCCCGGGCACGCCGCGCGCGAGTTGCCGGTGGTCTGCGGCCACTGGTCCACGCTCGGCCTGTTCATGGGCCTGGGCATCTACGCCATCGATACCGGCGCGGTATGGGGCGGCAAGCTGACGGCGCTGGAACTGGGGCACGAACTGCGCCTGCACCAGGTCCCCGGCCGCGAGGTCCCGCCGGGCGAGCAGAAGCGCTGAATCAGCGGCGGCGGTAGTCCACGTCCTCGAAGGCGAAGGCGTGGCGCGCGTCGGCCGGATGCGCGCTTCGATGCACTTCCACCCAGTCGCCCGGCGCCCACGCGGGGAAGTGGGCGTCCGCGTCCTCGACGAGCGTGTCCACGAAGGTCAGGTGCAGGCGATCCGCACGCGGCAGCGCCAACGCGTAGATCTCGCCGCCACCGATCACCATCAGGTCGCCGTCGCCCGCCAGCGCGATCGCCTCGTCCAGCGAAGCCACCGCCTGCATGCCTTCCACCGGCGCCGCCGCGCCGCGCGTCAGCACCAGGTTGCGGCGGCCCGGCAGGGCGCGCCCGATCGAGCGCGCGGTATTGCCGCCCATCAGGATCGCGTGGCCGAGCGTGAGCGCCTTGAAGCGCTTCAGGTCGTCGGGAAGATGCCAGGGCAGCGCGTTGCCGCGACCGATCGCGCGGCGGCGGTCCATCGCCGCGACCAGCGCGATCGCCATGTCAGGGCGCCTGCAGCGCCGCGCCCAGGCGACCCTTGTTCGCCATCGGCCAGTCTCCGCCGTACTCGACGTCGGCCAGGCACCAGATGCCGTCGTCCAGCCGCATGACCAGTGTGTCGGTCCAGCGCCTCGCCGACTCGCCCTCGCCATGGCGCATCGCCACGCCTACCCGCGCGATATCGCCCTCCGCCTGGGTGTCGCGCACCTCGAATCGTTCCGGCCCTTCGAACAGGCTGGAGAACAGGTCGCCCTCGGCGAACGGCGGCTTCTCGTCCGGGCGCTCGGCCCGGGCCACTTCCTGCCGCACCTGCGCCGCCCGGATCGCCTGCGCGAGCTCCGGGCAGAGGAAGGCGTCGTAGGCCGCGGTGTCGGCCCGCTGCGGCAGGCCGCTGTTGCCGAGGCGCTGGTGCATCACCAGGAAATCCATCGCCACCGCGACCGGGCCCTGCGCAGGTTCCGCGGCTGCCGGCGCGGCGGCGGGCGCAGGCGCGTCGGTCGGCGTGGGAGCGACGTCCTCCGCGGGCGCCGCGGCGGTTTCCGCGGAAGTCTCGGCCACCGGCGCCGGCTTGGCGCGGAACCACGAACAGCCGGGCGTTCCCAGCAGCACGGCGATCGCAAGACAGGTGACGCGGGCGGTGTGCATGCGGGTTCTCCGTTTCAGATCGCCACCGGCGCCTTGATGGCCGGATGCGACTGGTAGTCGCGGACGTGGATGTGCTCGGCGCGGAAGGCGAACAGGTCGCGCACGTCCGGGTCGAGTTCGAGGCGCGGCAGCGGCAGCGGCGCGCGCGCGAGCTGCTCGCGTACCTGCCCGAAGTGGTTGGAGTACACGTGCGCGTCGCCGAAGGTGTGGACGAAGTCGCCCGGCGCCAGGTCGCAGACCTGGGCCACCATGTGGGTGAGCAGCGCATAGCTGGCGATGTTGAAGGGCACGCCCAGGAACAGGTCGGCCGAGCGCTGGTAGAGCTGGCAGCTCAGCCGCCCGTCGGCCACGTAGAACTGGAACATCGCGTGGCAGGGCATCAGTGCCATCTTCGGCAACTCGGCGACGTTCCAGGCATTGACGATGAGCCGGCGCGAATCCGGGTTGCGGCGGATTTCATCCACCACCCAGCGCATCTGGTCCACTTCCACGCCGTCGGCGCCGCGCCACCGCCGCCATTGCGCACCGTAGACCGGGCCGAGGTCGCCGTTCTCGTCGGCCCACTCGTCCCAGATACCGACCTTGTTGGCCTTCAGGTAGGCGGTGTTGGTGTCGCCGGCGAGGAACCACAGCAGTTCATGGACGATCGAGCGCAGGTGCAGCTTCTTGGTGGTAACCAGCGGAAAGCCGCGTGAAAGGTCGAAGCGCAACTGGCGACCGAACACCGAACGCGTGCCGGTGCCGGTGCGGTCGGAACGGTCGCTGCCGTTCTCGAAGACGTCGCGCAACAGGTCGAGGTAGGCCTGCATGCCGGGTCAGGCCGCCGGCGCCAGCGTCGGCGAACGATGCGACCACAGCAGCAGCACGACGCCGAGCACGATCAGCGGCAGCGACAGCAGTTGCCCCATGGTCAGCCAGCCGAAGGCCAGGTAGCCGAGGTTTTCGTCCGGCACGCGCCAGAACTCGACCAGGAACCGGAACACGCCGTAGAGCAGCGCGAACAGCCCCGACACCGCGTAGCGCGGCCGCGGCTTGCGCGAGTACCAGTACAGCACGGCGAACATCACCAGGCCCTCGAGGAAAGCCTGGTAGAGCTGCGAGGGATGGCGCGCATAGCGGTCGAGCAAACCGCTTTCATGCAGGCCGCGCAGCCGCTCGAGGGTGGCGCCGGTGTAATCGCCGAGGTCGCTGCGCGGAAAGATGACGCCCCAGTCGCCGCCGGTCGGCTTGCCCCAGAGCTCGCCGCCGATGTAGTTGCCGAGCCGGCCGAAGCCCAGCCCCGGCGGCACCAGTGGCGCGACGAAGTCCACGGTGTCGAAGAAATGCAGGCCCTGCTTGCGGGTCCACCACAGCGCGGCCGCCAGCACGCCGAGCAGGCCGCCATGGAAGCTCATGCCGCCCTCGTTGATCCGCAGCAGGAACAGCGGGTCGGCGATGAACTGGTCGAAGCCGTAGAACAGCACGTAGCCGATGCGCCCGCCGAGCACGACGCCGAGCATGCCGTAGAACAGCAGGTCGCCGAAGGCGTCGGTCGTCACCCCGGGCAGCCGGTCGGCGCGGATGCGACGGTGGCCGAGCCACCAGGCGGCGCTGAAACCCAGCAGGTACATCAGTCCGTACCAATGGATGCCGTGCGGCCAGAACGGCAGCGGGATGGCGATCGGGTCGATGTCGTGCAGGACGGTCATGGGCTGCGTCGGGCCTGGCGCGCGGAGGGCGCGTTCGCCGCATTATCGCCCAGCGGCCGCGTCACAGGATGACGGGTTCGTCGGGCAGCTCGGGCGGGTTGTCCTCGCTGGCCGGGAAATGCTCGGCCAACAGGGCATTGATGCGCGCCAAACAGCGCGACACCGCGGTGTCGGGCGGTCCGGCCCGCAAGCCCGCGGCGAGGTCGTCGCACAGGGCACGCCACAGCGCGGCATCCACGCGCTCGGCGATGCCCCGGTCGGCGACCAGTTCGACCCGGTGTTCGGCCAGGTGCAGGTACAGCAGCACGCCGCTGTTGTCGCGCGTGTCCCAGACGCGCAGCAGCGAGAAGACCTGGTGCGCGCGCTCGCGCGTGCCGAGGCCGCGCAGCACGGACCAGGGCGAGAAGCGCGCCTCGATCGCCAGGCACAGCTCGCCCGCATGGCGGCGTTCGCCCTCGGCGATCTCGTCGCGCAGCCGGTGCATCGTCTCGAGCGGGAACCAGCGCGAGACCTGGAACCAGGCACGGAACAGGTTGGCCCACAGGCGCGCGATCATCACCAGCTCCCCGAGGCGCCGCCGCCGCCGAAGTCGCCGCCGCCCCAGCCGCCACCGGGGAAGATCACCGGGGCCCCCCAACCGCGCCGGCGCATGCCGCCGCGCCGGCGATCGCCTGAGCGAAGGAGGAGCCCG
>CAMPGW010000033.1 GCA_946885735.1 uncultured Gammaproteobacteria bacterium | reverse complement strand
ACCGTCGCAAGGCGATGCTCGAGGACATGGCGATCCTGACCGGCGGCACGGTGATCTCGGAAGAGGTCGGCCTGCAGCTCGACAAGGCGACCATCAAGGACCTCGGCCGCGCCCGCAAGGTGCAGGTGTCCAAGGAAAACTCGACCATCATCGATGGTGCCGGCGCTGCCGAAGGCATCCAGGCCCGCATCAAGCAGATCAAGGCGCAGATTGAAGAGACGACTTCGGATTACGACCGCGAGAAGCTGCAGGAGCGCGTCGCCAAGCTCGCCGGCGGCGTCGCGGTGATCAAGGTCGGTGCCTCGACCGAGATCGAGATGAAAGAAAAGAAGGCTCGTGTCGAGGATGCACTGCACGCCACGCGTGCCGCCGTTGAGGAAGGCGTGGTCCCGGGCGGCGGCGTTGCCCTGATCCGCGCGCTGTCCTCGATCGGCGGCCTGAAGGGCGCCAACGAAGACCAGAACCACGGCATCGTCATCGCCCTGCGCGCGATGGAAGCCCCGTTGCGCGAGATCGTCACCAACTGCGGCGAAGAGCCGTCGGTGGTGCTGAACCAGGTCAAGCAGGGCTCGGGCAGCTACGGCTATAACGCCGCCAGCGGCGAGTACGGTGACATGCTCGAGATGGGCATCCTGGATCCGACCAAGGTGACCCGTACCGCGCTGCAGAACGCGGCCTCGATCGCCGGCCTGATGATCACCACCGAGGCGATGGTGGCCGAGGCGCCGAAGAAGGAAGAGCCGATGGGCGCCGGCGGCCATGGCGGTGGCGGCATGGGCGGCATGGGCGGCATGGATTTCTGATCCAGCCCGTCATCGCAAGACTGAAAAGCCCCGCTTCGGCGGGGCTTTTTTTGTGCACGAGCGGCGATCAATCCCCCAAGGCGGCCAAAATTTCCGCTTCGGTCAGATTGGGATCGGTGAGCGTGTTGCTGCCGTTCACCTGACCATACCAGTCGTTGATCGGCGCGGGCCTGGCGGGGGCGAAGCGGACCCAATCGACTTCCAGCGCCATGTCGACCGGCAGGTCCTTTTGCACTTCACGGTTCATGACCGCTGCGTTTTCCGGGGCCGGCTTGGCGTTGGCACTGGTCGTGTAGGCGATCAGGCCGACCTGCATGAAGGGCGATCCTTCCATGCGATAGAAGCGGTCGCGTACCACCCAAGGGCTCTTGTCGTCGGGCCGGGCCAGGGCGAAAAGCGCCATGCCGACACGGACGAGGCGCAGTTCGACCCAGCCGCTCTGGTAGGGGCGCAGTTTGAGTGACGAGTAGCTGTTATAGGTGCCCTTGGTCTCGGTCATCGGCTTGCCCGCTTCGAAGCCGACGCCGGTAGTGATGAAATGCCAATTCTCGCGGTTGGGCTGCCAATTCGCCTCGGTCATGCCGTTGGGCACGCGCGCCATCAGTCCGCCCAGCGACCAGGTGCCCGCCGGGATGTCGCCGGTGGCGCTCTTCGCCCGCACCCGGGCGCGCACGTCGAAATCGCCGACCAGCGTCTTGTAGAGATAGGGGGCGTTGAGGTCGCGCACCCAGGCTGAATCATGGGGTTCCAGATGCAGCGTGCCCTTCGTCGTCTTGCCGACGTCAATGGCCTTGATCTTGTTGGGCCAGCCATTTTCGGCGTGGAAGAACTTCCAGTCCGAGGACAGGGCATCGCCGTCGAACTCGTCGTTCAGCGCCGGCGAAGGCTGCGTTGCGCCGGGCGGCGCCTGCATGCGAATCTGGGCCAATGCCGGTTGCGCGGCCAGCAACGCCACGGCAACGGATAACAGTCCGCCACCATGGCGGATCCAAGTGTTGAAGATCATCGAATTCCTTCCTGGGTTGATCCGGCGGACTATTCATCGACCGGAAATTGGGAACAAGGCTCGGCACCCTTGAACGGCAATGCGCACGACCTGGATGGATGCGCACTGGCACGCGATGGTCGCAGGTAACATCCGCACGGACCCAAGGAAGCGCCATGCAACCGACCCCATCCCCGGACACCCCCGCCGCCGACCTGGTCTCGCAATCGCTGTTCGCCAGCCTGCGCGAAGCCATACGTGGCACCAATGCCGACTACACCCGCATTCCGATGCGCCGAGCGGTGTTCCTGCTTTCGGTGCCAATGGTGCTGGAACTGGTCCTTGAATCGACCTTCGCGGTGGTGGACATCTTCTTCGTCGGCAAGCTTGGAGCTTCCGCGGTGGCCACGGTCGGGCTGACCGAGAGCATCCTGTTCCTGCTGTATGCCGTCGCGATGGGCCTGGCGATGGGCGTCACCGCGCTGGTCGCGCGGCGGGTCGGCGAGGGCGCGGCCGCGGAGGCTTCGGTCACCGCCGCGCAGGCCTTGTGGGTCGCGCTGCTGGCGTCGGTGCCCTTCGCCATCGCCGGCATCGTCTGGTCGCGCGAGTTGCTGGCGCTGATGGGCGCGGACGCGTGGACGCTGGAGCATGGCGTCGGCTACATGCAGTGGATGCTCGGCGGCAACGCGGTGATCCTGCTGCTGTTCGTGATCAACGCGATCTTCCGCGGTGCCGGCGATGCCGCCGTCGCCATGCGCGTGCTGTGGGTGGCCAACGGATTGAACATCGTGCTGGACCCGCTGCTCATCTTCGGGTGGGGGCCGATCCCCGCACTGGGCATCGAGGGCGCGGCGATCGCCACCAATATCGGCCGCGGCGTCGGCGTGCTGATGCAGCTGTGGATCCTGTTCCGCGGCGGCCAGCACATCCGGGTGCTGGCCGCGCACCTGGCCTGGAACGGCCGCCTGGTCTGGCAGATCGTGCGCACCTCGCTGGGCGGGGTGGGACAGATGCTGGTGGCGATGACCTCGTGGATCTTCCTGATGCGCATCCTGGCCAGCATCGGCAGCGAGGCGGTGGCCGGCGCGACGATCGCCATCCGCATCATGATGTTCACGATGATGCCGGCCTGGGGCATGTCCAACGCCGCGGCCACCTTGGTGGGGCAGAACCTCGGCGCGCGGCAGCCCGATCGCGCCGAAGCCTCGGTGTGGCAGATCGGCCGCTACAACATGGCCTACCTGATCCTGATCGCGGCGCTGTTCTTCCTTGTCCCGCGCGAGATGGTCGGCTTCTTCTCGGCCGACGCCACGGTGGTGGACGTCGGCGCCCAATGGCTGCGGATCCTGTCCTACTCGCTGTTCGTCTACGGCTGGTGGATGGTCAGCGTGCAGGCCTTCAACGGCGCCGGCGACACGGTCACGCCGACCTGGATCAACGTGGTGTTCTTCTGGCTGATCCAGATCCCGCTGGCCTGGCTGCTGGCCCTGCACCTCGGGCACGGCAGCACCGGCGTGTTCTGGGCGGTGTTCGTCTCCGAGACCGCGGTCGGCCTGTTCACGCTTTGGTTGTTCAGCCGTGGCGGGTGGAAGGACATGAAGGTCTAGCCAAAAAAAACGGCCCGCCGAAGCGGGCCGTCCTGATGGTACGTAGGTGCGACTCAGTTGACGCCGATGGCGGTCCATGCCGCCGCCACCGCGGCACGCTCGGAGGAGGCCGCCCCGTACAGGTCGGTGGCCGCGTTGAGCATCGCCGCACGCGCCTGCGGGTAGGTGGTGCCCGAGGTCATGTAGACGGTGTGCGCGCGGTACCACAGGTCGCCGGCCTTGGCGAGGCCGATGCCGGCCAGCGAGCCGGTGCCCGTGGCGTTCTTGGTGTCGCCCGGGTTGCAGGTCTTGCTGAGCGGGCCGGTGCCCTCGGCGAGCAGGTAGAACAAGTGGTTGGCCGGGCCCGACGAGTAGTGCGGGTCCACGCCGCCCAGGCCGCCGGCCGGATAGCAGTCGTAGGACAGGTTGCCGTCGAGGTTGGGGTCGTACATGTAGCGCAGGGCGCTGCTGCCGTTGGTGTAGATCTCCTCGCCGATCCGGTAGTCGCCCGGGTCGTTGGAGTTGTTGGCATAGAACTCGACCATCGTGCCCATGATGTCGGAGTTGGCCTCGTTCAGGCCGCCCGAGTCGTTGGAGTACACCAGGCCGGCGGTGGCCTGGTTCACGCCGTGGCTCATCTCATGGCCGGCGATGTCGAGCGACACCAACGGCAGGTAGCTGCCACCGGCGTCGCCGTAGTACATCGCGCCGGCGTACCAGGCCGCGTTGACCCAGCCGTTGCCGACGTGCACATAGCTCTTCACGCCCTTGCCGTCATCCCAGATGCCGTTGCGACCAAAGGTGTTCTTGTAGAAGTCCCAGGTCATGGACACACCGTAGTGGGCATCCGCGGCCACCGTGGCGCGATCGCTCACCGTGTTGTTGCCCCAGGTGTTGTCGGCATCGGTGAACAGCGACGCGCGTCGCGCGGCCGTCGAGTACTGCACGTTCTTGGCGTCGTAAACCGCGCCGCCACCGCGGGTGGTGTCGGTCATGTTGTAGCTGCCGCTCGATCCGGCGGTATTGAGCGTGACGTTGCCGTACATCAGGGTGCGGCCGGTGCCCACCGCGGCGGAACCACCGCCACCGCCGCCGCCCGTGCCGGGCTTGGCGGTGTGGACCATGTCCCACTTGTCAAGGATCCGGCCGCTGTGCGCGTCGACGAAGAAGTGCATCTCGGTCGGGTCGCCGTTGGCCTTCTGGCCGGCGAACACGACTTCGTGCGCCAGCGTCGGCCGGGTGTTGAGCGCGAACACGACCAGGCGCGAGGTGGGCATGCCCTCGAACTCCGTGCCGAAGTCGGCGCCGGCGATCGCGATCGCGGAATCGCTGCCGAGCGACGGGCGGGTGCCCGGACGGAAGGAGGTGGTCAGGGTCTTGCTGACGCCGCGCAGCGAGCCGCGGCTCGAATGCACGACGAAGTCGCCGCCGATCACTTCCATGCCGGCGTAGTTGCGCTGGAAGCGCACGTGCTCGGCCCCGGACGGGTCGCGAATGACGGCGCGCTCGACGAACTCGTCGGCGGCCGCGGCATGCACGGCGGCGGGGTTCTGGCGAACCAGCTGGCGGGCGTGGTCGGCCACGGGGTTGGCCGCGGAGGCCGCTCCGGCAAGGGCCATGGATACAGCGAAGGTCAACAGCTTCGGCATCGGCGACATGAAAGACGTTCCCTCAAAGGATTAAAGAAAACCGCCCTCTGGGGGGCGGTCCGGGTGTGGCCCGGTCGAACCTGCGCTTCCCGCGGGGAAGGGGTCAACTGCCGCTACTCAAATCCGAGACACAAAGTGATGCTTATCACACATTCGAACGTCAGGCTGCGCCAAAAGTGATCATCCGTGCTGCGCCGCGTCACGCTTTTGCGCGATGTCGCCTAAGGCGATGCGGTTCAGGCGCGGGCGGGCGCGCCCGCGGCCGGGGCTCAGACCGCCAGTTCCAGTCCGTCGTAGGCGGCCAGGACCTGCAGCGGCGTGCGCTTGCCGGTGATCGCCTCGAGCCGGCGCGCGTCCTGGCACAGCCGCTCGATGGCCAGGTCGTCGTTCACGGGCTCGTGGTGGAACAGGGCCAGGCGACGGGCGCCCGCGCGCTGGCACAACTCGACGCCGACGACATTGCTGGAGTGGCCCCAGTCCTCGCGCACCGAGACGCTCTCGGCCAGCGAGTACATGGCATCGAAGATGACCAGGTCGGCGCCACGGAAGAGTTCGATGAAGCGGGCGCGATCCTCGGCATCCTCGGGCTTGTGCTCGGCGTCGGTGGAGTACACGACGCAACGCCCGCCGCGCTCGATGCGATACGCGTAGGAATCGCCGCCGTGCTGCTGCAGCCGCGGCGTCACCTGGAAACCGGCGATCTCGACGGTTTGCTCGGGCTCGAGCCGGTCGAATCGGATATCGGCCGCCATCGCATCCAGGCCCACCGGGAACCCGGGCTCTTCCTGCTGGCGCCGGAACGCCGCCTCGAGCGACGCATGGCAGCCGTGCACGACGATGCGGTTGCCGGGCACGTAGGCGGGACCGAAGAAGGGAAAACCCATCACGTGGTCCCAATGCAGGTGCGACATCAACACGTGGACCTCGCCCTTGCGGCCGCCCAGGCGTCGCAGCGCGTCGTGACCCGCGGCCCTCGCGCCGGAGCCCATGTCCAGGAACAGGAAGCGGCCCGGGCCGGCGTCGAGCTCGATGCAGGCGGTGTTGCCGCCGAAGGTGCCGCCGATGCCGAAGGGCAGCGCGTCGGCGAAGGCGCGCGCCTTCTCCAGCGTGTCCAGGCCGGCACCGTGGCCGGCAAGCAGCGCGCTGGCGATCTTCCTTCGCAGTTCGCGAATGCCGAGCGGTGCCGGCAGCGATCCACGCGTGCCCCAGAAATTCACCACGATGCCTTCGGCAGGCGCGCCCGCACGACGCTTTTCACGGGTCGGTGCCGCCACCGGGTCGAAGGCTGCATCCAGGGCGTCCTGCACGTCGGGATGCAGCGTGGCAAGGGTGTCGAAGCGCGCGATCTGCAGCAGTTCGGCGATCATCGGGCGGGCGCCGGCGAGTGCCAGCGGCACCTCGCGGATGCGCGCCTGCCGCGCCGCGATAACCAGCACGCGCATGCCGGCGCTCGACAGATACTCGACGCCGCTGAAATCCAGCACCAGGCGCTGCGCATCGCCCTCCTCGAGCCGCTCCAGCACCGCGGCGAGGAAGCCGTCGGCGCTGGTCGCATCGAGCGAGCCGGCCGCGACCAGCAGGTCCGCCGATCCGATCCGCGATGCTTCCAGCCGGAAACTCAAGGCAGTGGGCCCGGCAGGCGCAGCAACAGCAAGGCGGCCCGCTCGGCCTGGGTCTGCAGCGTCGGCAGGTCGGCGACCTCATCCACGGTGTGGTTGCCCGGGCCCTTGAGCCCGAGCCCGTCGATCGCCATGTCCACGCGATCGGCGACGAAGCTGATGTCGGCGGCGCCGGCCTTGCGCGGATGCACGGCGCCCACCGGTCCCTGGCCGAGGTCGCGGCTGGCGGCGTCGTACAGGGCCAGCAAGGCGAGGTTGCCGGGCGTCGGTCCCATCGGCGGATAGCCGTCGTCGAACTCGATCGTCGCGGCGGTTCTCGGCAGCGGGGTGGCAATGATTTCGCGCATGATCGCGCGTGCCGCCTCCAGCTGTTCGCGCGACACCGCGCGCAGGTCGCCGTCCACCAGCACCTTCTGCGCGACGACGTTGTCCTTGCCGAAGGCGCTGCCGCGGGAATCCTCGTGGTCGAGCGCGACGTCGGTGCCGCCGACGATCACGCCCGGGTTGAAGCTCAGGTTCTCGAAGCCCGACAGGCGATCGCGGAACGCCTCCAGGATGCGCGCGGCTTCGTAGATCGCACCGGCGCCGACCTCGGGCTGGAAGATCTGCGAGGAATGCGCGGGCTGCCCGGTGACCTGCAGTTGCCAGCCGGAGGCGCCGCGCCGCGACACGGCGGCATTCTCGGGCCTGCCGTCGGCGTTCTCGAAGCCGATGGCCACGTCGGCCCAGTCGCCCGCCTCCAGCAATGCCTGCTTCGACAGCGCGGTCGGCTTGCCGCTGTCTTCCTCGTCGCCGGTGAGCACCACGCGCACGCTCAGGCGATCGAGCTGGCCGTTGGCCTTCAGCGCGCGCAGCGCCTGCAGCAGGATCACGTTGCCGCCCTTCATGTCGTTCACGCCGGGACCGCTGCCGGCCTTCGGCCCGGTCAGTTGCAGGGCCTGGAACGGACTGTCCTTGGCGAACACGGTGTCGAGGTGGCCGATCAGCAACACCTTCGGGCTGCCCGGGGCGCCGTCATGGTGGGCCACCAGGTGGCCGGCGCGCTGGAAGCCGCTGCCGTCGATCCACTCCGTGCGCATGCCGATGTCGCGGAACTCGCGGTCCATGACCTCGCCGACCCTGCGCACGCCGGCGAAGTTCATCGTGCCGCTGTTGATGTCGACCGTTTCCTTCAGCAGCGCGAGCGCGCGCGGATTCTCGCTGCGCACCGACGCCACCACCGCTTGCTCGAGCGGCGTGAGCTGCGCGGCGGAGGTGCTCGCGGCTGCCAGGCTCAGGCACAGGGCGAAGGGGGCGGCGAACCATCGTGGCATGGGCAGGTGCTCGGGTCGGACCTTCCGCAGTGTACCGCCGCTTGCCCCGGTCGCCGCAACGAAAAACCCCGCCTCGCGGCGGGGTTTTCCGGGTGTCGCATCGACCGGGATCAGAAGCGGTCGATCGGTTCCTGGTATTTGATGATGTCGTAGCCGAAGGTGTTGCCGCTGCCGCTGGAGCAATAGAGCATGTACGGGCGTTCCACCCCGGTGTTGGTCTCGTTGCTCTCGACTTCGATCAGGTAGCGGTTGTTGTAGCCGCCGTGCTCGGGTTTGTCGCCCAGGTAGATCATGCCGGTGGAGGTGAGGTTGTCGCCGCCCTCGGCCTCGAGCTGGTCGGAGTCGGACGCGCGCATTTCCAGGCCCGAGGCCGCGGTGAGCGGCCCGAAGGGGCTGACCGGATTGAGCAAGCGGCACTGCACGGTGTCCGGGTGGCGGAAGTAGACCACGTGGGTGTTGGCGCTGTTGCCGGGCAGGATCTTGAAGACGCGGCCCTGCACGTCAGCCGTGGCTGCCCACTCGCGCGCCAGCATGCCGTCGTTCGAGCCGATGCCGAGGCTGCCGTAGGCCGTCTTCGCGACGCGGAAGTCCGCGCCGTAGGTGTTGTTGTCCTGCACCGTGCAGAACGACATGATGCCCTGGCGGCCATTGCCCGCGGCGGGGCGAACGACCAGCGCTGCGTCGTTGTAGTCTCCGTCCGGAGCGCCCACGTCCGAGAACACTTCGAGCAGCCGCACGATCTGGCCCGGCATCAGGTCGATGGTGGCAGGCCAGACATTGCCGCCATGGATCAGCTCGTAGTTGACCGTCTTTGCCAGCGGCGTGGCTTCGGGATCCAACTGGTTGATGTTGGCCAGGAAGCAGTTGGTCTGGAAGACAGGCGTGGACGCCGTGGCGCTGAGCCGGCGCAGGCCGTTCACCACCGCGGTGCCAGAGTTGAAGTTGTGCGCCGCGAAGGCTTCGACGGTGAAGCCGTTGCCGTGCGGGTTGCTGACGCGCGAGAACGCGGCGAACACCGGGATGTCCGCATACATGCCATCCGAGGACGGTGCGGCCTGCGCATGCACGAAGCCGAACGCAGAGCCTTCCTTCAGGCCCGGGCAGAGGTGGCGCAGGCTTTCCACGACCGTCGCGTTGTTGGCGGGGATGACCACGTCGCTGCAGGTAACCGGTCCGGTGGCGGCCTGGACGGTGCCGTCGCCGGGGAAGAACTTGATCTTCACGGTGACGGGAAAGGCGTTCGGCGTGGTGAAGTTGAAGCGCTGGGCGAAGGAGCCCGAGTCCACGACCAGCGGGAACACCTGGACGCTGTGGTAGCCGTCGGTGGTCTGGGCCATGGTGGCGGGTGCGGTGGCGAGCAGCAGTAGGCCGGCCGCGGCGGATGCGAGCAGGTGTTTCAAGCAGTTGTCCCCTGGAATGGCGAAAGAACGCCTGACCTTAGCGGGCAGGTGCTTTCTTGGGGGTCGTGAAAAGGTGAGCTATTGCCCAGATCTGAAAACGAATAAACGATTTCCGTCACATTTCCAGAGGCAGACTGCGACGACGTCTCACTCCATCCAGGGATTGCGCATGGCCGGCACCTGCGCTGCCGGAACCCCGGCGTCGATCCGCGCCACCTGGGCCTCGAGCGCCTTCCTCACCAGGCCATCGAGTGGCCGCTGGGTCTGGTCGAGCAGCCCCTGGTAGGCCTGGCGGGCGCCGTCGGCGTCGCCCAGCCGCAGGCGGGCGTTGCCCAGCTCCACGCCGATGCCGATGTTGCTGGGCATCACCTGCATGACTTCGGCCGCGCGACGCTCGACCAGGGCCCAGTCGGTGCCGCGCTGCTTGTAGAGGTAATCCATGATGCGGCCAGACATGCTGCCGGCGCGCAACAAAGGAAGCTCCTGCCGACCGCGCCAGATCTCGATCTGTCCGAGCCGCTGTACCCGGTGCAGTCCCCGCAATCCTACCTTCGGATCCCAGCCCGCCGAGGGCCAGGCCATGTTCATCGGCGTGGCGATGATGAACCAGCCGGTGTAGATGCCGCGGGCATTTTCGTCATCCATCGATTCGACCCGATAACGCAGCGGCAAGCCCGCACGCGCGGCCTGCTGGCGGTTGAAGCCGTAGTCGTAGAACAGCGGTTCGCCGCTCGCGCGGATGTCGGATCGGTAGAAAGCCAGTGCTTCGTGGAAGCGCTGTCCCAGGTCCACGCCCTCGTTGCCGAACTGGCGCCAGGCGCGATCGGTGCCGCCTGCGAGTTCGTTGTGGTACTCCCAAAGGCGTGGCTCGCGCGCCGTCATCGCCAGCGCGAGCAGCAGGCTCGCCGCGGCCGCCGCAAGCCAGGGACGCGACTGGCGTTGCCAGCCATGGGCGATCGCGGCGCCCGCCACGATCGCCAGCGCAACGACGATCGGCAAGGCATGGCGCACGCCCGCATAGGTGCCCTGCGACGACATCAAGGCCAGCAGATGGGTCAGGCTGACCGCCGCGAGCGCCAGCAAGCACAGGCGAGCCGTGGACGACAGTCCCATGCGCCACGCCGCGACCGCGCCGAGCAGCGCCAGGCCGAGCAAGGCCAGCGGCAGCTTGGACACCACGACGCTCGGCCAGGTGAACCAGGGCGGGGCGCCGGCATGGATGGTGCCCCAGACCAGGTGCTCGGATTGGCCGCGGCCCTCCACGCCCGCCCGCACGGTATCGGCCAGGCCCCACAGGTAGGACCGCGGCAGCACCCGCGCGCGATCCATGAAACCAAGGGCCTTGCGCAGGCCCTCGATCTGCAGGCCGGCGATCTTGTCCGGCATGGCCTGGTTGAAACGGTCGCCCCCGTCGGCGCCGGCGTGGAAATGGAAGCCGTACTGCGCCCACAACAAGGCGATGCCGAGCAGCCCGGCCACGCCGAGTTGCGCCAGACGCACGCTCCGGGCGGGCGCGGCCTCCCGCGCCGGCAGCAACGCGAACACGAGGCAGGCCAGCGCCAGGCCGAGCAGCCCGGGCAGGGCGGAATGCTTCGCGCCGAGGACCAGCGCGACGGCCACGCCCAGGGCCACGGCCCAGCGCCAGCGCCAGGTCGCGAACAGCAGGCCCGCGCACAGCGCCGCGATCGGAAGGGTCAGGCCGAGCGCGAGGTCCGTCATCACCACCGGCAAGTGCGCACCGATGGTCGGCTCGATGGCCAGGAAGGCCAGCGTGCCCGCCGCCCAGGCCAGACCGAAGGTGCGCCAGCACAGCAGCCCGAGCACGAACATCAGGATCGCGTGCAGCGCCCACATCGCCCGCCGCAAGGCCTGCTGGGCAAGCCGGTCGTCGTTGTCGCGATAGAACACGTCCTGCACGAACTCGCGTTCCTGGATCTTCTCCTTCAGCGTCGGCAGCGCGGGCAGGCGGAAGGTGTCCGGCAGGAAGGCGCCGGCCCACAGCTTCACCAGCGGAGGTTGCTCCGGGTTGAGGCGGAAGTCGTTGGCGCGCACGTAGCTCGCGCCGGCCACCGCGTGCCAGGGCTCGTCGATGGTGAGGCTGTCGAGCCGGGTGCCGGCCGCTGAGCGGGCGATCGCCAGCACGCAGAGCAGCGCGAGCAGGAGGATTCCGAAGATATGGGCCCGGGTGGCGCGCGGCGAGGCGGGGTTCATGCTCCAGCCTAACGCCGGACACCCGCCCGGCAGGCCAGCATCGTGGGCTTGCGCTACCCTAGGCCCTCCCCGCGAGTCCCGAGACACCCTTGGCACCCGATCCGAACAACCCGCTGGTCGGGCAGGTCGCCCGACTGGATACCCAGACCGCGATCGAGCGACTGGACGAGCACGAGCCGGCCACGGCCGCGAGGGTGCTGTCGGCGCTGCCGCCCGCACGCGCCAACCGGATCCTCTCGGCGATGTCGGAGGAAAGCCGCGAACGCATCCTCGAGGCCTCGCCCGCGGGCGTGGAGTGGATGGATTCGCTGCGCTACCCCGAGGGCACCGTGGGCAGGCTGCTGGAGGATTCGCCGGCGGTATTCCGCAGCGGCACCGGCGTGGCCACCGCCATCGACGTGCTGCGCGAAACCATCCGACACCGGATGGTGACCTACCTGTTCGTCGTCGACACCGGCAATCGGCTGATCGGCGTGGCCGCGTTCCGCGAACTCCTGTACGCCGATCGCAGCCAGACCCTGGACCAGGTGATGCTGCGCGCGCCTTTCTTCCTGTTGCCGGAAATGACCCTGGTGCAGGCGATGCGTGAAGTGGTGACCCGCCACTACCCCGTCTACCCGGTGTGCGAAGCCGACGGCACGCTGGTCGGGCAGGTGCGCGGGCAGACCCTGTTCGAGCAGCAGGCCTTCGAGATCTCCGCGCAGGCCGGCGCCATGGTCGGCGTGGAGAAGGAAGAGCGCCTGGCCACGCCGTTGTTGCGCAGTTTCAAGTTCCGCCACCCGTGGTTGCAGATCAACCTGCTGACGGTGTTCGTCAGCGCCGCGGTGGTGGGCATGTTCCAGGACGCCATCGACCGCATCGTGGTGCTGGCGATGTTCCTGCCGGTGCTCGCCGGCCAGAGCGGAAACCTCGGTTGCCAGTCGCTGGCGATCGTGCTGCGCGGCATCACGCTGGGGGAGTTGCGCGGCATGCGCGTGGCCGGCCTGGTCGCCAAGGAAACGCTGCTCGGCGCGATGAACGGCGCGGTCACCGGTGCGCTGGCAGGCGTCGGCATGTACATCGTGTCCGCGCGACACCCGGAGAACGGCGATCCGATCCACCTCGCGCTGATCACGATGGGCGCGATGACGGCCAGCTGCGCCGTCGCCGGCCTGGCGGGCTCGACCATCCCGCTGCTGCTGCGCCGGCTCGGTGCCGATCCCGCCACGGCCTCGAGCATCTTCCTGTCCACCGTGACCGATGTCTTCAGCATGGGCACCTTCCTCGCCCTGGTGACCTGGCTGATCCTCTGATTTTGCTGCGCTGCAACGTGCGTCGCGCCCCGCCGCCGGGCCAGGATGCAGGTGCTTCCCACGGTGCGATTCCGTGATGGGGGAGGGCAGGAGGGCCCGCAGTCGCGACTCGCGCTGCGGGCTTTTCTTTGCGCGGCCGTCGTGCGCGCCTGTGCCAGAATCGCGGCATGCCGGTGTCGCCGCTGCACGATCCCCTTGCCTCCCTGGTGGCGCGCGCCCTGGCGCGGGTCGAGCGCACGGCGCCTGCGCTGGCGGCCGATGCCAGCCTGCGTGCGCGGGTCGCCGCGGTGGCGCTGGCCAGCGACTTCGCCATCGATACGCTGGTGTCGCAGCCGGACTTGCTCGAGCGCCTGGACGGGGATCCGCTTCCCCCACCGCCCGCCGACACCGCGACCGGCGATTGGCCCGACCGCCTGCGCCGCTGGCGCAAGGCCGAGTCCACCCGTTTGGTATGGCGGGACGTGCACGGGCTCGACGACGTCGAAGCGACCCTGGCTGGCGCCACGCGCATCGCCGAACAGGCGCTCGAGGCCGCGTTGGCGGTCGCCACCGCGCAGGTCGCCGCGCGCCACGGCCGACTGCCGGGCGCCGACGGCGCGCCACTGGCGCTGGTGGTGTTCGGGCTCGGCAAGCTGGGCGGTGGCGAGCTCAATTTTTCCTCCGACGTCGACCTGATCTACGCGTATGCCGAGCCCGGCGCCGCGCTGAGCGACGGCGCCCACCCGCTCGATGCCGAGGCATGGTGCACGCGGGTCGGGCAGCGCCTGGCGCAACTGCTCGGCGAGGTGGGCGCCGAAGGCTTCTGCCATCGCGTGGACCTGCGCCTGCGGCCGTTCGGCGCGTCGGGCCGACTGGCGCTGAGCTTTGCGGCGATGGAGCAGTACTACCAGCGCGAAGGACGCGACTGGGAGCGCTACGCCTGGGTGAAGGCGCGCCCGGTGGCCGGCGACCGGGACGCCGGCGAGCGCCTGCTCGCGGCCTTGCAACCCTTCGTGTTCCGGCGTTATCTCGACTACACCGCGCTTGACGGCCTGCGCGGCATGAAGGCGCTGGTGGACGCGCAGGTGCAACGGCGCGAACTGGCCGACGACCTCAAGCTCGGTCCGGGTGGCATCCGCGAGATCGAATTCCTGGTGCAGGCCTTGCAACTGATCCGCGCGGGGCGCGAGCCCCCGCTGCGCCAGCGCGGCTTGCTCGCGGCACTGCAGGCGCTGGCGGACGCCGGGCACCTGCCCACCGCGACCGCCGCCGAACTGGCCGACGCCTACCGCTTCCTGCGCCGCGTGGAGAACCGCGTGCAGATGCTCGGCGACCAGCAGGTGCATGCGCTGCCCGCCGATCCGCTCGGCCGCGAGCGGGTGGCGCGGGCGATGGGGTATGCGGATGCGGAGGCCTTCGGGCTGGAGCTGCAGGCGCATCGCGACCGCGTCGCCCGCGCGTTCGCCGACCTGCTGCAGGCACGCAAGCGTCGCGCCAATGCCTCGGACCTCGCGCTCTACTGGCGTGCGCTGCCCGATGACGCGCAGCAACAGGCGCTGGACGACGCCGGCTTCACCGAGGCGGCCGCGCACCACGTTCGCCTGCGCGACTTCTCCCGCTCGCCGGCGGTGCGCGCCCTCTCGGAGGGCGCGCGGCAGCGGCTCGACCATGTGTTGCCGGCGCTGTTGGAAGCGGCGGCCGCCAGCAGCGCGCCGGATGCGGCCTTGCCGCGCGGATTGACCTTGTTGCAGTCCATCGCCCGCCGCCCGAGCTATCTCGCGCTGCTCGATGAGCAGCCTGCGGCGCTGGCCCGGCTGGTCGACGTCACCGCGCGCAGCGCCTTGCTGTCGGACCGCCTCGCGGCGCACCCGCTGTTGCTGGACGAACTGCTCGACAGCCGTGCCGCCGGGCCGGTGCCGGAGGCCGCGGCGCTCGAGGACCAGGTGCGGGCGCAGGCGCGCCTGCTCGCCGCGAGTGACGTCGAGTCCGCGCTCACCGGGCTCAACGAACTGCGGCAAAGCCTGTCCTTCCGGATCGCGCTGGCCACGCTGGCGCAACGGCAGCCGGCACTGGATGGGGCGCGACAGCTCGCGGTCCTGGCCGATGCGCTGCTGCGCGAAACGCATGCACTGGCACGACGGGAAATCGAACCAGTCCACGGGCGCATGCCTGGCGCCGGTTTCGCCGTCATCGCCTACGGCAGCGTCGGTGGCCGCGAGCTCGGCTTCGACTCCGACCTGGACCTGGTGTTCCTGCACGATGCCGACGGTGAATCGGCTTCGGACGGTCCGCGCCCGCTCGACGTGCCGCGGTACTTCGCGCGCCTCGCCCAGAAACTGGTCGCCTTGCTCGGCACCGTCACCCCGGCGGGTCGCCTCTACGAGGTCGACGTGCGACTGCGCCCCGACGGCGCCAAGGGCGTGCTGGTTTCGAGCACGCGCAGCTTCGAGGACTACCAGCGGCGCCGTGCGTGGATCTGGGAACAGCAGGCCCTGGTGCGCGCGCGCGCCGCCGCCGGCGACGCGGCCGTTTGCGCGCGTTTCGAGGCGATCCGCCGCGAGGTGCTGGTGCGCGAGCGTGAACCCCTTGCGCTGGCCGGCGAGGTCGTGGCGATGCGCCGCCGCATGCGCGCCGAGCTGGACCGCAGCGACGGCCACCGCTTCGACCTCAAGCAAGGCGAGGGTGGACTGGTGGACCTGGAGTTCCTGCTGCAGGCGCAGGTGCTCGGCCACGCCTCGCGATGTCCCGATCTGTGCGAACCACGCGATACGCCCGGCCTGCTGTCGACGCTCGTTGCCGCGGGTCTGCTGACGGAAGCCGCGGCAGGTGAACTGGGCGGCGCGCATGCAACCCTGGTCGCGCGCGCGCTCGATTGCACGCTCGATCGCCGTCCGCGGCTGGTTCCGGAAGACGGGCCGCTGGCAGCGGCGCGCGCCAGCGTGCGCACGGCCTGCCGGCGCGCCGGCCTGGACTTCAGTCCAGGCGCAGCCGACGCCTGAGTTCCGCGGCGACCCGCGCGGTTTCGCGCAGCGGCCGGGAATCGCCGCGTTCGGGCAAGGCGTCCAGCGGCAATGCGCGCCGATTTTCCAGCAACCCGTGCACGAAGCGGCCGATGCGGCCGTGCGCGTCCTGCAAACCGAAAACGTACACGGGCGCCGAGGTCGCGCAGGCCTCCGAGAGCATGTTGGCCGAATCGGCGCTCACGACGATGCGGTCGGCCCGGGCCAGGGCCGCGACGTAAGGGTTGGCGCCATCCCGCGCGTCGAGCCAGGCGCGGTGGCGTGTGCCGGCGAAGCGGGCACGCAGGTCGTCGGCCCAAGCCCCGGGGGTGCGCCGGGATGCGCACAACAGGAGGCTGCCGCCTTCGGCGTCGCAATGCGCCTCGAGTCGCGCGAGTGCCTGGTCGAGGTCCGCTCGTGACCAGGGCACGGCGGCGGTCGGTGCACCGACCAGCACCGCGGTCAACGGCGCCTGCATGCGCGCCAGGACCTCGTCCCGGTGACGGGCTCGTTCCAGCCATCCCTCGTCCACCGGATGCAGGCTGCCGTGGAGGGTGACGACATTCGCGCCGCGGCGGTCGTCATGCTCCGGTATCACCAACTGGTCCCAGTGGCGCAGCGACAGGCGCGGATCGAGGATCTGCACGACCGGGATGCCGCGCTCGCGAGCCAGCCGTGTCGCCAGCGCCGCCTGCCGACCACAGCCCAGCGCCAGGCGCGGCGCGGCCCCGGCCAGCGCGCGGGCGAAGTCGGCGCCGAGGGCCGCGGCCGCGCCGGGGAATCGTCGCGGCGCCAGCCAACGCGCGAGGCGCGTGGGCTCCAGGACGATCTCGAGGGGCCGCAGGCCAAGGGCGTCGGCCAGCGCGAGCACCTGCCGGCGATTGCCGGCGGCGCCGTCGTGCAGCGCCCAGCATTCGGGGGACGGCGCGGCGGCGTCGGGTTTCGCGGGCACGCGGCGAGCTTAGCAGTCCACGCGCCCGCGACGGCAAACCTGCGATGATCCGGACCTTCCCGTTCCCACCGGAGTCCCGCATGAAGCACCTGCTGTCGTCCTGCCTGCTCGCTTTCGCCCTGGCGGCCCCCGCCGCGGCGGCGACCTACGAGATCGACGCGCGCCACACCCAGGTGTTCTTCACCTACGGCCACGGCGGCTACTCGAACCTCAAGGGCCGGCTCAACGAGGTCAGCGGGCGATTCGACTTCGATCCGGCCGACCCGTCGCGTTCGTCCATCGAGGTGACGCTGCCGATGTCCTCGCTGAGCACCGGCGTGCCCAAGCTCGACGCGCACCTGGCCAGCGCGGATTTCTTCGACGTCGCGCAATTCCCGACCGCCAGCTTCAAGAGCACCGCCGTCACCGTGCGCGGGGAGAACCGGCTCTCGGTGGCGGGGGACCTGAGCATCCACGGCGTCACCCGCCCGGTGGTGTTCGAGGTCACCATCAACAGCACCGCGCCAAGCGCGCGTTCGAAGATGCCGGCCGCGGGTTTCGACGCCACGGCCACCATCCGTCGCTCCGACTTCGGCGTGGACGGCATGCTGGGCGCGGTGCCCGACGAGGTGCGGCTGGACATCAGCATGGAAGCCCGGGTGCCGGCGCCGGCGACGCCTGCCGCGGGATGATCGGCGCAGGCTGATCGGTGCGAATTGGATCGGCGCGAGTTGGATCGGCGCGGGGCGGGGCGGGCGGGGTAAAATGCCGGCCTGCCTCCGAGGATGCCGCCATGTCGAGCCCCGAACCCCAGCCCGCCAACACCGAGCGACGCTATGCGGTCCGGCGCGCCGAACTGCCGCTGAGCTGCCCGACCCCGGCGATGGCGCTGTGGAACTCGCATCCGCGCGTATACCTGCCGATCGAGGCGACGGGATCGGCGCGTTGCCCCTATTGCGGCGCGATCTTCACGCTCGAGGACTGACACGGTCCCTTCCGCCATGCGGCGACTGACCGTGGTGCAGCTGCTGCCCGCCCTGGGCAACGGTGGCGTCGAGCGGGCAACCCTGGAGATCGCGACGGCCCTGGTTCGTGCCGGCCATCGTTCGATCGTGGTGTCGGCCGGCGGCAGGATGCTCGAGGACCTGCTCGCGGCCGGCAGCGAGCACCTCACGCTGGCGATCGGTCGAAAGTCGCCGGCGGTGCTGGCGACGGTGCCACGATTGCGCGCGCTTCTGCGCCAATGGAAACCGGACATCGTCCACGCGCGCTCGCGCTTGCCGGCCTGGATCGGGCACTGGGCGCTGCGAGGGCTCGACCCGCCGCCGCATTTCCTGACCACCGTGCATGGCCTGAACTCGCCAGGCCGCTACTCCGCGGTGATGACCCGCGGCGAGCGCGTGATCTGCGTGTCCGACACCGTTCGCCGGCATGTGCTCGAGCAGTGGCCGCGTACGCCGCCCGAACGCCTGCTGGTGATCGAACGCGGCCTGGATCCCGACCGCTTCCCGCGGCAGCCGCCGCGCGCGCGCGTCGCCGGCGTAGCGCAATTGCTGCTGCCGGCGCGTGGCACGCGGCTGAAGGGCCATGCCGACGCGATCCAGTTGCTGGCCGACCTCCACGCGGCCGGATGTCCGGCCCGCCTGGACCTGCTGGGCACGCGCGAGCCGGGTCGCGAGGCATACAGCGCCGAACTGGAAGGCCGGGCCGCAGACCTTGGCGTCGCGCAGGCCGTGCGCATCCTCCCGCCGGTATCCGACATGGCGTCGGCCTATCGCGACTGCGACCTGGTGCTGCAGTTGTCGAATCGACCCGAGGCCTACGGTCGCACGGTGGTCGAAGCCCTGGCCTGCGGCCGCCCCGCGGTCGGTTGGCGCCTGGGCGGTGTCGGCGAGTCGCTGGCACGCTACTTCCCGGCCGGGAGCGTGCCGCACGGCGACCGCGCCGCCCTTCGGGACACTACACTCTCGGTGCTGGCCAGCCCTGCACCCGTTCCGGCCATCGTGGCGCCGACCCTGGCCGAGATGCAGGCGAATACCTTGAAGGTCTATGAATCCATCGTCGCTTGATTCGCCGGGCTTCCGCTGGACGCCCTATGTCGTGCTGGCCTTCGTCGCGCTCTGGCCCACGGTCGGTCCGGCCGAGGCGGTGCTGAGCCTGGGCGCGATCACCGGCCTGGCGATCCTGGCCTTGCGCCGTTTCCGCCAGGGCACGACGCTGCTCAGTCGCGAAGCCTGGGCGCTGATCACCGCGCTGTTCTTCTGCTACTGGCTGCCCGAGGCATTCTCGGCGATCGACGCCGTGGACCGCGCGCGCGCCTGGCGCGAAGTGTTGCTGGACCTGCGCTACCTGCCGTTCCTCTGGTTGGTGGGAATGGCCGTGGCCACCGCCCGCGGCCGGCGGCTCGTGTTCACCGGCCTGGGCTTGATCGTGGCGCTGTGGGCGCTCGATGGCGCCGTGCAGGCGCTGACGGGCTGGAGCCTGGGCGGGCCGAACTCGTCGGACCGTTTGAGCGGCATCTTCGGCGCCGGCAACCTCAAGCTCGGCCTCGTGCTGGCCACGCTGTCGCCCTTCGCGCTCGACGCGGCTGCGCGACGCTTCCGCGCGCCGGGTTGGCTTGCGATGGCGATGTTGCTGGGCACGGTGATCCTGTTGGCGGGCTCGCGCGCCTCCTGGCTGGTGTTCGCGCTGGTGCTGCTCGGCAGCGGCTGGCGTCGCTTCGGTCGTCGCCGCCTGTTGGCTTCGATGCTCGCCGGCGTCGCCGTGATCGCCGCCCTGGCCTTCGCGCTATCGCCGCAGTTCGAGAGTCGCATCGAACGCAGCCTGGCGGTGCTCAGCGGCGACCGCGCCGGCCTCGACGAGGCCTTGTCCGGCCGCCTGAGCATCTGGCACGCGGCGGTGGGCATGGTGGCCGACCACCCGGTCAATGGCGTGGGCGTGCGCGGATTCCGCGAGGCCTACCCGCGGTATGCGGGCGAGGACGACTTCTGGCTGGCGCACGGTCAGTCGGGCGCCTTGCACGCGCACCAGATCGTGCTCGAGGTGCTGTCGGAAACCGGTGCGATCGGCCTGCTGTTGTGGATCATGGGCGCCGCCCTGGCCTGGCGTGCGTGGCGCTGGTCGTTGCCGGCCGCGCGCAGGCGTGCGGTCGTTCCGGGGCTGGCGCTGGCGGTCACCGCCTTCCCGTTCAATACCAGCCTGGCCTTCTATTCCACCTTCTGGGGCGGCGCTTTCCTGTTGTTGCTGGCCCTGTTCGCCGGGGCGCTGTTCGCGCTGCAGGACGATGAACCGGCCAGCGCTTAGCGGCGTCGTCACCACCTTCGACAACGCCCGCACGCTCGAGGCCTGCCTGGCGAGCCTGGCCTTCTGCGACGAGATCGTGGTGCTCGACTCCGGCTCCGGCGACGCCAGCCGCGAGATCGCCGCGCGCCACGGCGCGCGCGTGTTCGTCGAGCCCTTCAAGGGCTACGGGCCGCAGAAGCAGTCGGCGCTGGACAAGGCGAGCCACGACTGGGTGCTGCTGCTCGATGCGGACGAGGAAATGACCGCCGCGGGACGCGCGCTGATCGAGCGCGAGCTGCAGGCGCCGCGCGCCGACGGCTACCGGTTGGCGCGCCGCGAATGGTTGTTCTGGCGCTGGCCGCACCGCTGGACCCGGCCGACCTGGCAGTTGCGCCTGTTCCGCCGCGCCGTCGGCGCGATGAATGCGGTGCCCGTGCATGCGGCGCCGGAGGTGCGCGGGCGCGTGCGCGACCTGCATGCCGAGTTCCTGCACCACGGCGAGGCCGACCTGGCCGTTCGCGTGGAGAAGATCAACCGGTACTCCAGCGGCCTGGTCGCGCACAAATCGCGGCGCCCGCCCGCGTTGATGTGGCCGCGGCTGTTGTTGTATCCATCCCTGGTGTTCCTGCGTTTCTATTTCGGCAAGCGCTACGTGTTCAGCGGCGCCGCCGGTTTCCTGGCGGCGCGCACGCAGGCGTTCTACGCCTTCCTGCGCTATGCCAAGGTCTACGAGGCCCGGCGCCGGCAACGATGATGCGATGCCTCGCACTCGCGCCGTTGGTGGGGCTGGCACGCGCGCTTGCGTGGCTGCCGCCCGGCCTGCTCCTGCGGCTCGCGGGAGGACTCGCATGGCTGGCGGGACCGCTGCTGGCGCGTCGGCGCAGGGTGGTCGAAGCCAACCTGCGTGCCTGCTTCCCGGGGCTGGATGCGCCGGCGCGCGAGCGCCTGCTGCGCGACAACCTGCGCGAAACCTTCATGGGCGCCTTCGAGTTGTTGCGCGCCTGGTATGCGCCGGCCTTCCTGCTGCGCGGGCGCGCCGACATCGAGGGCCTCGAGCACGTGCGCGAGGCTCTCGATGCGGGCGAGGGTGTCCTGCTGTTCACCGGTCACTTCACCCAATCCGAGCTTGCCGCGCGACTGCTGTCGGACGCGCTGGGGCGGCGCGTGCGCGGCGTGGTGCGCCGCCATAACCAGCCCTGCGTCGAGGCGGCGTTCGAGCGCGCGCGGCGCCGCGTGTTCGCGCCCACGCTGGCCAAGAAGGACGTGCGCGGCCTGTTGCGCGCGCTGCAGGCCGGCGAGGCGGTGGTGTACTCGGCCGACCAGGATTTCAGCTACGGTCATGCCTTCGCACCGTTCTTCGGCGTGCCCGCCGCCACCTTGGCCAGCACGCCAGCGCTGGTGCGCCGCGCGGCGGCGCGCATGCTGTTCTTCAGCTTCCACCGCACGCCGGAAGGGCGCTATTGCCTGCGCTTGCAGCCGGAATGGCCGGGCTGGCGCGACGGCCCGCCCGAGCAGTCGACGCGGCTCTACATGCAGGCCCTGGAGGCTGCCGTGGCGCAGGCGCCTGCGCAGTACCTGTGGGCACACCGGCGTTTCAAGACGCGGCCGCCCGGCGCGGCGCCGCTGTACTGAGCCGACTCAGGCGTAAGGCGACGGACCGCCCTCGGGTCGCGACTTGAAGCGTTTGTGCAACCACAGGTACTGCGCGGGCGCCCGGCGGATCGCCGCCTCGATGACGGCCATCGAGCGCGCGGTGTCCGCCCGCGCATCGGCGCTGGGGAAATCCTCCAGCGGGGGGCCGATCTCGACCCGGTAGCGGCCATCGTCCAGGCGTTCGTGGAACAGCGGCAGCACACGCGCGCCGGCAAGGCGCGCCATCGCGTGGGTGGAGGTCAGGCTCTTGGCGGGCTGGCCGAAGAAGGGGACGAAAACGCTGTCGCCGCGCCGCGTTTCCTGGTCGGGCGCGAACCACAGCACGCCGCCCGCCTTGAGGTGGCGGATGGCCGGACGCAACTCGTCGCGCGCGAACATGGCGGTGGCATGGCGCAGCCGGCCGCGGCGCACAGCCCAGTCCAGCGCCGCCGAGTCGTGCGGCCGGTACATGCCGGCCACCGGCACCGCGCCGCACAGCAGGCGGGTGCAGATCTCCAGCGTCATGAAGTGCGGGGAAATCAGCAGCACGCCGCGTCCGTCCGCGCGCGCCGACTGCAGGTGCTCCAGCCCGTGCAGTTCGAAACCACGATCCAGCGGCGCCAGCGGCCCCCACCAGGCGCGCAGGAACTCGAACACCGACAGGCCCAGCGACCGGAAGTTGTCGCGCAGCAGGCGCTCGCGCGCCGCTTGCGTCAACTCCGGAAAACACAGCGCGAGGTTGACGGCCACGGCCCGGCGACGCGAGCGCAGCAGCACCCGCAGCGCCGCGCCCACCGCCGGAGCGACGGCACGCGCGAGCGTCCAGGGCAGGTGCGCGAGCAGCCAGCCCAGGCCGATGCCGAGCCAGGCGGGCCATTCGCGCGGGGACAGGGGCGGTGGATCGGCGGCGGTCACGGGACGATTCTAGCGGGCCGGGGTATCCTCCGGCCCATGCACGAATCCTGGGGCCACCGCGCGTTGCGCGGCCTGTACTCGCTGGTCATCCGCCTCGCGTTGCCCCTGTCGCTGTACTACCTGATCTGGCGAGGCCTGCGCCAGCGCGAATACCTCGATCGCTGGAGCGAGCGTTTCGCCCTCTATCGGGGTCCCGGCCTGCAGCGCTGCCTGTGGGTGCATGCGGTGTCGGTCGGCGAGGTCAACGTGGCGGCGCCACTGGTGGCGGCCTTGCGCGCGCGCGCGCCGGAGACGCCCGTGCTCGTTACCACCACGACCCCGACCGGGTCGGCCCGCGTGCGCGCGCTCTGGGGCAAGGACGTCCACCACGTCTACCTGCCGTATGACCTGCCGGGGGCGGTGCGCAACTTCCTCGACCACTTCCAGCCGCGTCTGGCGGTGGTGATGGAGACCGAGATCTGGCCGAACCTGTTCGCGGAGCTGCGCGCGCGCGCGGTGCCGGTGCTGATCGCCAACGCGCGCCTGTCCGAACGCAGCCTGCGCGGCTACCGGCCGATCGCCGCGCTGGTGCGCGCCGCACTCTCGAACGTGGATGTGGTCGCCGCGCAGTCGAACGCCGATGCCGATCGCTACCGGCGGCTGGGCGCACCGGCGAAGCGCATCCATCTCACCGGCAACATCAAGTACGACCTGCCGGTGCCGGCCGGGCTCGCCACGCAGGCGGCCGGATGGCGACGCGGTTGGGGCGAGCGGCCGGTGTGGATCGCGGCCAGCACGCATCCGGAGGAGGAGGCCGCGATGCTGGCGGCGCACCGGGCCGTGCTGCAGGCGCATCCGCGGGCCCTGCTGTTGTGGGCGCCCCGACATCCCGAGCGCTTCGGCCCGGTCGCCGCCGATGCCGAACGCGCTGGATTCAAGGTGGCGACGCGCCGTCGGGACCGCCTGCCCGCGGCGGACACGCAGGTGTTCGTGGTGGACACGCTCGGCGAGTTGATGGCGTTCTTCGCCGCGGCCGACCAGGCCTTCGTCGGCGGCAGCCTGCAGGAGATCGGCGGCCACAACGTACTCGAGCCGGCGGCGCTCGGCGTGCCGGCCCTGGTGGGCCCGCACACCTTCAACTTCCAGGAGATCACCGACCTGCTGGTCGCCGCAGGCGCGGTGCTTCGCGTGCGCGATGCGGAATCGCTGGCGCAGGCACTGGCGACGGGATTCTCCGATCCCGCACGGGCGGCGGCGCGGGGCGCCGCCGGGCGGCTCAGGATTGCCGGCGAGCGCGGCGCGCTCGCGCGGACGATGGACCTGGTGGAACCGCTGCTCGCGCAGCGGCGGAGCTGAGGCCCGGGATCAGCGCTCGACCGACTCGTCGACTTCCAGCGAGGCGTCGGCGTCGGCGACCAGCCAGCGGTTGACGTCAGCCAGGTCCGAGCCCTCGATGGTGCCGGCGGCCTGGCGCAGGCGAAGCTGGTTCACCAGGTAGGCGTGGCGGGCGCGGGCGTACTCGCGCTGGGCCACGTAAAGCTGCTGCTGCGCGATCAGCACGTCCACGATCGTGCGGGTACCGACTTCCAGTCCGGCCTCGCCCGCCTCGTAGGCCGACTGCGCCGAAACCACGGCGAGGCGACGCGCCTCGACTTCCGCCTGGCCGGCCACCAGGTTGCGGTAGGCGCCGCGGGTGGTGCGGGTGATCAGGCGCTTCTGCTGCTCGAGCTGGTCGGCGGCCGCATCGCGGGTGTAGAGCGCCTGGCGCACGCGCGATTGCGTGGCGAGGCCGCTGAAGATCGGCACCGACAAGGTCAGGCCGTAGCTCGGGCCGGTGCTGGCGTTGCCGAAGCTGCTGTCGGTGAGCGGGAGCGGAGAACGACGGGTGCTGTCGCCCCAGCTGGCGTTATCGCCGTAGCTGGCGGTGGCCGACAGGGTGGGGAGGTGGCCGGCGCGTGCGGTGCCGACGTCCTTCTCGGCCGCGGCCAGCGCCTCGGCGCGGGCGCGCAGGGTCGGGTTGTTGGAAAGCGCCAGTTCCACCCAGTCCTCGGCGCTGCGGGTGTCGGCGTTTTCCGGACGGAAGTCGGCCGACAGGCCCTTGAGGTTGGACACGCGCTCGCCGGTGATCTCGGCCAGGGCCTCGTAGGCGTCGTCCAGCGCGGTCGCCTGCAGGATGGCATTGGCGCGGGCGCTGTCGTAGCGCGCGCGGGCCTCATGCACGTCGGTGATCGGCGCCAGGCCAACCTCCAGGCGCTTCTCGGCCTGGTCGAGCTGGCGCTTGACCGAACGCTCCTCGGCGCGCGAGGAGGCGAGTGTCTCGATCGCCGTCAACACGTTGAAGTAGGCGTCGGCGACGCGGACGATCAGCGAGTCGGAGGCGGCGTCGAAATCGGCCTCGGCCTGGCGGGTGCGCGCTTTCGCGGCGCCCAGCCGGGTGTAGTTGCTGAAGTCGAACACGCTCTGGCGCACGTCCAGGCCGGAGCCGCGGCGGCTCGATTCCGAGTAGCTCGAGCTGACGCCAAGCGCCTCGCCGTTGAAGACCTGGTTGCCGCTGCTGCTGGTCTGGCTGCGGCCGTAGGTCGCGTTCGCGCTCACCTGCGGCAGCAGCGCGGCGCGCGACTGCACGGTGCCTTCGGCGGTCGCGTTCTTCTGCGCCTCGGCGGCGGCGAACTGCGGGTCGCTCTGGCGGGCCAGGTCGTAGGCCTGTACCAGGTCGGTGGCGGCAGCCTGGCCGGAAAGGCCAGCGAGAACCAGGGCGAGGGCGAGCGGGCGGAGTCGGATGGACATGGGGTTTCCCGGGTCAGAGGGTGAA
This sequence comes from uncultured Gammaproteobacteria bacterium, assembly GCA_946885735.1. The sequence goes on along the minus strand of CAMPGW010000033.1, from coordinate 1,418 downwards.
CTGCGGCACCGGAGCGGCGCCACGCAGGTAGGGGACATCGGTCTCGAACAGGCTTTCCACCTGCAGGTCGTCGCCGTTGCGCACGATGCGCACGGCCTCCTGCACCGGTGAATAGCCGCGGATGACGAACAGCCTTCCGCCCGGCTTGAGCCAGTCGGCAAACACCGGCGGCAGGCTGGCCACGGCGGCGGTCACCGCGATGGCATCGAACTGGCGGCCGGGCTGCCACTGCAGCGCATCCGCGGCCTCGAGGCGCACGTTGCCGATGCCCGCCTGGGCCAGGCGCTGTCCGGCGAGCTCGACAAAGTCGGCATGGATATCGATGCTGGTCACCGAGCGGCCGAGCCGGGCCAGGCAGGCGGTGATGAAACCCGAGCCGGTGCCGATCTCCAGCACCTCGTCGCCGGCATCCACGCCGAGCGCCTGCAGCATGCGACCTTCGACCACCGGCTTCATCATCACCTCGCCGTGCGCGAGCGGCAGCGGCAGGTCGGCGAAGGCGAGCTGGCGATGGGCGGGGGCGACGAAGTCCTCGCGGTGCACGGCCATCAGCGTCTCGAGCACGCGCGGGTCGAGCACGTCCCAGGGACGGACTTGTTGCTCGATCATGGCGAAGCGGGCTTGCTCGAAGTTCATGGTCATGGTGCGTGGCGACGGTCGGGGAACGGGGCCGGCAATTGTAAGCCCGGGCCCGGGCGGCGGGGCGTTCGGGACGCGGACAGGATCGCGTGGCACGCCGTGGCGGCCGTAGTGCCAGAAGTAACCGGGACGCAGGTCATGCCGCCAGCCTCATGCCGCCGCAGGTGCGAACGCGCGGAGGAAAACCTGCACGACCTCGCGGACATGGGCGTCGCGCGCCTGCGCCGTCGGCGGCGAATCGATCCCCACCAGCACGCGCATGTGGCCAAGCCCCTTGAGCAGGCAGAAGAAGTGCTCCGATGCGCGCCCAGGGTCGGCGACGACCAGGTAGCCGCTGCGCGCGGCCTCGTGGAGGAAGCTTTCCATCTCGCGCAGGATCGCCCGCGGCCCCGCCCCGAAGAACACCTCGGTCAGGCGCGGGTCCTGGCCGGCCTGGCTGATCATGACCCGATGCAGGCTGATCGCGCGCTCGTCCATCATCAGGTCCACGAAGGGTCGGGCGATCTGGAACAGGGCCTCGGAGGGCGGCAGGCCCGGATCGGGCACGAACAGGCGGTGCGGCAGCAGTTGCGCGCAGCACTCGGTGACCGCCGCCGCGAACAGGCTCTCCTTGTCGGCGAAGTGGTTGTACACGGTGAGCTTGGACACGCCGGCGGCCTGGGCGATCGCGTCCATGCTGACGCCGTCGTAGCCGCGGCTCGGGAAAAGCGCCATGGCGGCCTCGAGCACCGCGGCACGCTTCTCCATGTCCTTCGGGCGGCCCGGGGTGGGGGCGGGGG
>CAMPGW010000032.1 GCA_946885735.1 uncultured Gammaproteobacteria bacterium | reverse complement strand
CGGCCTTCAGGAACAGCCACCACCAGCCATTGGCCGACAGCAGCGGCACGCCCCAGCCCTGGAAGGGCGACAGCCAGCCGCCGAGGAACAGGATCGCGGCCAGGAAGCTGATCAGGATCATGTTGGCGTATTCGGCCAGGAAGAAGATCGCGAAGGCCGATCCGGAGTACTCGACGTGGAAGCCGGCGACGATCTCCGACTCGCCTTCGGCGACGTCGAAGGGAGCGCGGTTGGTCTCGGCCACGCCGGAGATGAAGTAGATGATGAACAGCGGGAACAGCGGGAACCAGAACCACTCGAACAGCCCGTCGTTGCCGGCCTGTGCGTTGACGATCTCGCTGAGGTTCATGCTGCCCGCGGCCACCAGCACGCCGACCAGGGCGAAGCCCATCGCGATCTCGTAGCTGATCACCTGCGCGGCCGAGCGCAACGCGCCGAGCATCGCGTACTTGGAGTTCGAGGCCCAGCCGGCGAGGATGATGCCGTAGACGCCCATTGACGTCAGCGCCAGCAAGGCCAGCAGGCCGGCGTTGACGTCGGCGAGCACGACGGCGTCGTCGAAGGGGATCACCGCCCAGGCCGCCAGGGCCGGCGCCAGCGCCAGGATCGGCGCCAACCGGTACAGGAAGGGGCTGGCGTTGGTCGGGACGATCAGTTCCTTGAACAGCATCTTGAACACGTCGGCGAAAGCCTGGATCCAGCCGATGCCGAAGATGCGGCCGACGAACTGCGGCCCGTGGCGCACGTGCATCCAGCCGATGACCTTGCGCTCGGCCAGCACGTAGAAGGCCACCGACACGATCACCGGCAAGGTGATGGCGAGGATCTTGACCAGGGTCCAGGCCAGCAGGCCGAGCGTGCCGAAGGACAGGAAGAAGTCGCGGATGGGATCGAACACGCTCAGGCTCCCGTCACGGTCAGCGCGGCGGTCGGCGACAGCGGCGAGGTCGCCTCGTAACCCGACTCGATCCAGGCCGCGCCGCGGGCGACGCGCGAGGAGATCGCGACCGGCAGCGCGGCCGTGCCCACGCCATCGGCGACCTTCGCCATCGCACCCTCCGCAAGGCCGCGGGCGAAGGCATCGTCCGGATGCAGCACCACGCGCGCGCCCATCGTCAGCGGATGTGCGTTCAAGGCCATCGCGCGACGCAGCACGGCATCGGCGCGATAGATCGGCGTGCTGGCGATGCGCTCGAGTCCGTCGCTAGCCGCGGGACGCGCCGGCGCGAGGCCGCCGGCAGGCGCGGCCTGCGTCTTCGGCTCGAGCGCGGCGCGCAGGCCGGCCAGGTCGGTGAAGTCGATGCCCGGCAGGCCGAGTTCGGAAGCCAGGGCGCGCAGCACCCGCCAGCCCGGACGTGCATCGCCCGGCAGCTTGCCGCCCGGCGTGCTGGTCTGCGCGAAGCCATCGAGGTTGACCAGCGTGCCTTCGATCTCCGGCAGCAGGCCGATCGGAAGGATCACGTCCGCCAGCTCGCGCAGCGCCGGCGAGGCGTAGGCGGCGAAGGCGACGACTGCGGCGTTGGCCATGGCCGTCCGTGCCTGCACGGGCTGGGCGAAGTCGTGTTCGGGTTCAATGCCGTAGAGCACGTAACCTGCCAGCGGCTCGGCGAGCATGGCGGCGACGTTGCCGCCCTCGCCGGCTGGCAGCAGCCCGGCGCGGGCCAGTCCGACCGCGTTCGCGCCCTGCGGAATGCGGTTGACGCGGGCGCCGGTCGCCTCGGCGAGCGCGCGCGCGGCGGCGCGCAGGTGCGAAGCCTGCGGATGGTTCTCGGCCAGTTCGCCGAGCACGATCACTGCCGATTCGCCCGCGGCCTTGAAGGCCTCGGCCATGTCGCCGGCGGACGCGTCGGCGTCCACCGACAAGCCTTCGGGCAGGCGCGCACCGGCGGCACGAGCCACCTCGGCGAGCGCACCGGCAAGGCGAGAAGGCGCCACGATGCGTCGGCCGGCCAGGCCGAAGGCGAACTCGAAGTCCACCGGATTGATCGCGAAGATCTTCGTGCCGGACTTGCCCGCCTTGAGCAGGCGCTGGTGCACGATCGGCAGCTCGTGGCGGATGTTGCAGCCCACCAGCAGCACCGCGCCGGCCTGCTCGATCGCAGCCGACGGCATGGCGAAGGGCGCGGCCACGGCGCCGTCGGCGAAGTCGAGCTGGCGCAGGCGATGGTCCATGTTGCCGGTGCCCAGGCCGCGGGCGATGGCGGCGAGCAGCGCGCCCTCCTCGCTCGAGGTCGCCGGGTGCGCCAGCACGCCCAGGCGGGCGCCGGCGTTGCGGGTGAGTTCGGCCGCGTTGGCAAGCGCCTCGTCCCAGGAGGCCTCGCGCCAGCCGTTGGCGTCGCGCAGCAGCGGGCGGGTCACGCGGTCTTCGGCGTACAGGCCCTGGTGCGAGTAACGGTCGCGGTCCGACAGCCAGCACTCGTTGATGGCTTCGTTGTCGCGCGGCACGGTGCGCACCACTTCGCCGCGATGGACGTGCAGGTGCAGGTTGGAGCCGAGTGCGTCGTGGTAGCCGAAGGAGTCACGGGCGACCAGTTCCCAGGCACGCGCACGGTAGCGGAACACCTTGTTGGTCAGCGCGCCGACCGGGCAGACGTCGATGACGTTGCCGGACAGCTCGGTCATCAGCGGCTTGCCGTCGTAGGTGCCGATCTGCAGGTTTTCGCCGCGCTGCATGCCGCCGAGCTCGAAGGTGCCGGCGACGTCCGCGGTGAAGCGGATGCAGCGCGTGCACTGGATGCAGCGGGTCATGTCGGTGGCCACCAGCGGACCGAGGTCCTCGTCGGCGACGACGCGCTTGCGGTCCACGTAGCGCGAGACGCTGCGGCCGTAGCCGACGCTGACGTCCTGCAGCTCGCACTCGCCGCCCTGGTCGCAAATTGGACAATCGAGGGGGTGATTGACCAGGAGGAACTCCATGACATTGCGCTGGGCGTCGAGCGCGCGCTTGCTGCGCGTGTACACCTTCATCCCGTCCATCACCGGCGTGGCGCAGGCGGGCGCCGGCTTGGGCATCTTCTCGACGTCCACCAGGCACATGCGGCAATTGGCGGCGATCGGCAGCTTCTCGTGGTAGCAGAAGCGCGGGATCGGGATGCCGGCCTTGTCGGAGGCATGGATGATCATCGAGCCCTTGGGCGCGGTCATCGCCACGCCGTCGATCTCGATGTTCACCACGTCGGTGGCGGCCTGGGTCGGTGCGGCGCTCATGCGGCCTTCTCCGTCGCCACCAGCGTGCCGGCGGCTTCATCGTCCACGTAGAAGCGCTTGTTGACGATGGCGTATTCGAATTCGTGCCAGTAGTGGCGCAGGAAGCCCTGCACCGGCCAGGCGGCGGCCTCGCCGAAGGCGCAGATGGTGTGGCCCTCGATCTGCCCGGCGGCGGCCTTGAGCATGTGCAGGTCTTCCATGGTCGCGTTGCCCGCCACGATCCTGGAGAGCACGCGGTACATCCAGCCCGTGCCTTCGCGGCAAGGGGTGCACTGGCCGCAGCTCTCGGCGTAGTAGAAGCGCGAGATGCGCTGGCAGGCGCGCACCATGCAGGTCGTTTCGTCCATCACGATCACCGCGCCCGAGCCGAGGCCCGAACCGGCCTTCTGGATCGAGTCGTAGTCCATCGTGCAGCCCATCATGATCTCGGCCGGCAGCACCGGCATGGACGAACCGCCGGGGATGACGCCCTTGAGCTTGCGGCCACCCTTCATGCCACCCGCCAGCTGCAGCAGCTCGGAGAACGGCGTGCCCAGCCGGATCTCGAAGTTGCCCGGGTTGGCGACGTGGCCGGAGACCGAGAAGATCTTCGGGCCGCCGTTGTTGGGCTTGCCGAGGTTGAGGAACCACTCGGCGCCATTGCGGATGATCGCCGGCACCGAGGCATAGGTCTCGGTGTTGTTGATGGTGGTCGGACGCCCGAACAGGCCGTAGTTGGCCGGGAACGGCGGCTTGTAGCGCGGTTGACCCTTCTTGCCCTCGAGCGACTCCATCATCGCGGTCTCTTCGCCGCAGATGTAGGCGCCGGCGCCGAGCGCGCTGAAGATGTCGATGTCCACGCCGCTGCCCAGCACGTCCTTGCCCAGCCAGCCGTTCGCGTAGGCCTCCTTCAGGGCCTCCTCGAAATGCTCGTAGGGCTCGTGGTGGAACTCGCCACGCATGTAGTTGTAGGCGACCGTGCAACCGGTGGCGTAGCAGGCGATCGCCATGCCCTCGATCACCGAATGCGGGTTGTAGCGCAGGATGTCGCGGTCCTTGCAGGTGCCCGGCTCGGACTCGTCCGAGTTGCACAGGATGTACTTCTGCCCCGGCGCGCCCTTGGGCATGAAGCTCCACTTCAGGCCGGTCGGGAAGCCCGCGCCGCCACGGCCGCGCAGGCCGGAGGCCTTCACCATGCCGATCACTTCATCCTGCGGCATCTTTTCCGCCAGCACCTTGCGCAGGGCCGCGTAGCCGCCGGTCTTGAGGTAGTTCTCGTAGGACCAGGGCTTGTCGTAGTGCAGCGTCGTGTAGACGACGTTGTGCTCCTGCGGGGCCGGGCCGACGGGGCCTGCGTGTTCTTCGTGCGCCATGTCCGGGTCAGTCCAGTGCGTCGAACAGTTCGTCGAGCTTCGCCGGGGTCAGGCGCTCGTGGTAATGGCCGTCGATCACCATCATCGGGGCGCCGGCGCAAGCCGCCAGGCACTCTTCCTCGATCTTCAGGGTGACCTTGCCGTCGGGCGAGGTGCCGCCGTGCCTGCAACCGAGCTTGCGCTCCGCGTGCTTCACCAGGTCTTCGGCGCCATTGAGCCAGCAGCTGATGTTGGTGCAGATGGCGACCTTGTGGCGGCCCACCGGCGCCAGGTCGAACATCGAGTAGAAGGTCGCGACCTCGTAGGCCCAGACCGGCGGGATGCCCAGGTACTTCGCCACCGCGGCCATCAGCTCGTCGGTCAGCCAGCCGCCGTTCTGCTCCTGCGCCGCCATCAGCGCCTGGATCACCGCCGAACGCTTGCGGTCGGGCGGGAACTTGGCGACCCAGTGGTCGATGTGGGCGCGCGTGGCCTCGCTGAGCGCGACCATCGGGTCGACGTTCTGGCAGGCCTCGAAATTGCCGGTGGCTTTCATGGACTCGCGATTACCTGTCGATTTCGCCGAAGACGATGTCGTACGTGCCGATCATGGCCACCACGTCGGGCAGCATGTGCCCGCGCACGATCGCGTCCATGGACGAGAGATGGGCAAAGCCCGGCGCGCGCACCTTCAGGCGGAAGGGCTTGTTGGCCCCGTCCGACACCAGGTACACGCCGAATTCGCCCTTGGGCGCTTCCACCGCCGAGTAGATCTCGCCGGCCGGCACCGAGTAGCCCTCGGTGAACAACTTGAAGTGGTGGATCAGCGCTTCCATGTCGTCCTTCATCTCCGTGCGGGAGGGAGGCGCGACCTTGTAATTGGTGACCATCACCGGGCCGGGATTGCGGCGCAGCCAGTCGATGCACTGCTTGACGATGCGGTTGGACTGGCGCATCTCCTCGACGCGCACCAGGTAGCGGTCGTAGCAGTCGCCCTGCACGCCCACCGGCACGTCGAAGTCCACCTTGTCGTAGCACGCGTAGGGCTGCTTCTTGCGCAGGTCCCAGGCCACGCCCGAGCCGCGCAGCATCGGGCCGGTCATGCCCCAGGCCAGGGCCATTTCCGGCGGCACGACGCCGATGCCGACGGTGCGCTGCTTCCAGATGCGGTTGTCGGTGAGCAGGGTTTCGTACTCGTCGACTTTGCGCGGGAAGTCGCTGGTGAAGGCCTCGAGGAAGTCGAGCATCGAGCCTTCGCGCCACTCGTTGGCTTTCTTCAGCTCCTCGCCCTTGCGCCACGGCGACTCGCGGTACTGCGGCATGCGCGCGGGCAGATCGCGGTAGACACCGCCGGGACGGTAGTAGGTCGCGTGCATGCGCGCGCCCGACACCGCCTCGTAGACGTCCATCAGCTCCTCGCGCTCGCGGAAGGCGTACAGGAACACCGCCATCGCGCCGAGGTCCAGGCCGTTGGAGCCGATCCACATCAGGTGGTTCAGGATGCGGGTGATTTCGTCGAACATCGTGCGGATGTACTGCGCGCGCTCGGGCACCTCGATGCCGATCAGGCCCTCGATGGCGCGCACGTAGGCGTGCTCGTTGCACATCATGGACACGTAGTCGAGCCGGTCCATGTAACCGATGGACTGGTTGTAGGCCTTGGATTCGGCGAGTTTTTCGGTGGCGCGGTGCAACAGGCCGATGTGCGGGTCGGCGCGCTGCACGACTTCGCCGTCCATCTCCAGCACCAGGCGCAGCACGCCGTGCGCGGCCGGATGCTGCGGACCGAAGTTCAGGGTGTAATTGCGGATCTCTGGGCCGGCCATTATTTACTCGCGCTCACGCGCTCGCCCTTCGGGCCGGCTACGCCGTTATTCACTTCGTTCATTTCTTCGCCTGCTGCGGTTGCTCGGCGGCAGCCTGCTGCCAGCGCGAATCCTCGCGCACGACCTTGGGCACGTTGACGCGCGGCTCGATGCTCACTGGCTGGTACACCACCCGCCTGCGGTCCTCGTCGTAGAGCACCTCGACGTTGCCGATCATCGGGAAGTCCTTGCGGAACGGATGGCCGACGAAGCCGTAGTCGGTGAGGATGCGGCGCAGGTCCGGATGGCCCTCGAACACGATGCCGTACAGGTCGAAGGCCTCGCGCTCGAACCAGTCGGCGACCGGATACAGGCCGACCAGGCTCGGCACCACCGGCAAGTCGTTGTCGGTGGCGAAGCAGCGCAGGCGCACGCGCCGGTTGTGGCGCAGCGACAGCAGGTGGACCACCACGGCGAAGCGCCGCTCGGGGCCGCGGCCGATCGGCCGGTTCTCCCACTTGAAGCGACCCGGGCCGAGGCCCTCGACGCCGCGCGAGAAGCCTTCCGAGGTGACGTCGGAGGTATCCCACTCGTCGTCGCCGTAGCCGAGGTAATCCACGCCGCAGACGTCGGACAACTGCTCGAAGCCGAACTCGGCTTCGTCGCGCAGCACCTGCACGACCTCGAGCCAGTGGGTCGGCGTGACCTCGACGGTGACCTCGCCGTGCGCGACCGGCAGCACGACGACGCGCTCGCCGAAGCGGGCCTTGATGCGATCCGGGAAACTCAGGACGGGTTCTGGCATGGCTCAGCGCGCGATCGTGTTGGTGCGGCGGATCTTCTTCATCAGCTGCAGGATGCCGTAGACCAGGGCTTCGGCCGTGGGCGGGCAGCCGGGCACGTAGATGTCGACCGGCACGACGCGGTCACAGCCGCGCACGACCGAATAGCTGTAGTGGTAGTAGCCGCCGCCGTTGGCGCAGCTGCCCATCGAGATCACCCACTTGGGCTCGGGCATCTGGTCGTAGACCTTGCGCAGCGCCGGGGCCATCTTGTTGACCAGGGTGCCGGCGACGATCATCACGTCGGACTGGCGCGGCGACGGACGGAACACCACGCCGTAGCGGTCCAGGTCCAGGCGCGAGGCGCCGGCGTGCATCATCTCGACCGCGCAGCAGGCCAGGCCGAAGGTCATCGGCCACATCGAGCCGGTGCGCGCCCAGTTGATCAGCGCATCGGCCGAGGTGACGGCGAAGCCGCGCTCGACCAGCGGGTTGTCGCCGCCGGGCCGCAGGATGTCGTCGACGGTGCTCTCGGGGACGGGATTGTGCAGCGCGTCCGAGATCTGCTGGATCACTCCCATTCGAGCGCGCCCTTCTTCCAGACGTAGACGAAGCCCAGCACCAGCAGGCCGAGGAAGATGCCCATCTCGATGAGGCCGACCATGCCGAGGTCGCGGAAGATCACCGCCCAGGGGAAGACGAAGGCGATTTCCAGGTCGAAGGCGATGAACAGGATGGCGATGAGGTAATAGCGCACGTCGAACTGCATGTGCGCGTCCTCGAAAGCCTCGAAGCCGCATTCGTACGGCGAGAGTTTCTCGCCGGTGGGGCGCGTGGGCCCGAGCAGGTTGCCCAGCACCATCAGCGCCACTCCCACCACCGCGGCCACCGCGAGGAAGAGCAGGATCGGCAGATATTCGCCCAGCATGACGACTCCGTTGCCAGCGCCGCGAAGCGCATTCCGGCCCTCGCCCGCGCGCTGCGGACTGGGCCGGGTTTCCGTGATTGGTGCCCAAAGGGGGACTCGAACCCCCACGACCTAAGTCGCTACCACCTCAAGGTAGTGCGTCTACCAATTCCGCCATCTGGGCATTGCATGGACCGTCGCCGGCCCTAGCCTGAAAATTATACCAGCGGATCAACCGCCCTTGCTGCCCTCTTGCGGCGCGGCAGGGGTGGCGGCGGGTTCGGCCTGCGCGGGCGAAGCGGCCGGGGCCTGCGTCGGCGCGGCGTCCGGACCTGGCTGCACCGGTGCGGCAGGCGCCGGCGCCAACTGCGGCGCGGCACCCGCGGGAGCCGGAGTCGCCGGCTGCGCAGGAAGGTCCGCCATCACGCCGAGATCCTCGACCGGGGCCTGCGCCTGGTTGCGATGCGTGGCTTGGTAGGCCATGAACAGGCTGAGCGCGAAGAACACGACCGCCAGGTACTTGGTCGAACTGGACAGGAAGTTGCCCGAGCCGCGGGCGCCGAACACGGTGCCGGAGGCACCCGCGCCGAAGCCCGAACCCGCCTGGGCGCCGGCACCGCGCTGCAGCAGGATGAGCACGATCATGGCGATCGCGACGAGGACGTAGAACACGTTGAGCAGGATGTCGGTCATCGGGGTTGTGTCTTTACCGGCGTACCGCCGCCGAGGCGATGGCAATGAAGTCGCGGGCGACGAGCGAGGCGCCCCCGATCAGGCCGCCATCGACGTCCGGCTGCGAGAACAGCTCGGCCGCGTTGGCGGGCTTGACGCTGCCGCCATACAGGATGGGCAGCGAGCCGGCGATATTAGCATCCAGGGCCCGCAGTTCGCCACGGATGAAGGCATGGACCTCCTGCACCTGGTCCGGAGTGGCGGTGCGGCCGGTGCCGATGGCCCAGACCGGCTCGTAGGCGACCACCGCGCCGCGCAGGCCTTCCACGCCCTGGGCGAGCAGCGGCGCGAGCTGGCGCTCGATCGCCCACTGGGTCTGCCCGGCCTCCCGCTGGTGGAGGGTTTCGCCCACGCACAGCAACGGCACCAGGCCCGCCCGGCGGGCCGCGAAGAACTTCTGCGACACCAGTTCCGAACTTTCCTCGTGGAAATGCCGGCGCTCGGAGTGGCCGACCATCGCGTAGCGGCAACCGACGTCGGCGATCATCCGCGCGGATACCTCGCCCGTGTAGGCGCCCTGCTCGTTCGGGTCCACGTCCTGGGCGCCGAACTCCAGGCCGCGCGACCCGTAGCGGTCGGCGAGTTCGCCCAGGTAGGGCATGGGCGGGAAGATCACCAGGCGCACGCCCTCGGGCCTGGAGGCGGCGACCTCGTCCAGCAGCGCGCGGGCAAAGGCACGGTCGCCGTGCAGCTTCCAGTTTCCGGCCACGATCCGTTCGCGCATCGCTTGTCTCCTTGGCAGGCCTGCAGTCTATCGCGACCGCGCACCACAGGCAGCGCCCGCCGCCGGGAACCGGCACAATCGGCACGAACCACGGGGAGCGGAACATGCAGCAAAGGCAGGGATATGCGCTGGTCACCGGCGCTTCGAGCGGCATCGGCGCCGCCATCGCGCGCGAGTACGCCCGGCGCGGCAAGCCGCTGGTGCTGAGCGCCCGGCGGGTGGACCGGCTGAATGCGCTCGCGCGTGAGTTGGGCGAGTACGTGCCTTGCGAGGTCATTGCCGCCGACCTCGCCGATCCCACCGCGCCGCAGCGTCTGTTCGAACAGACCCAGGCGCGCGGCCTGTTCGTGGACACGCTGGTCAACAACGCCGGCTACGGCGTGCCGGGCCGCTTCCTGTCGAAGAACTGGCGCACGCATGCCGAGTTCCTGCAGGTGCTGATGGTGTCGGTCGCGCAGCTCACGCACCTGTACCTGCCGGCGATGGAAGCCGCCGGGCGCGGCCGCATCCTCAACGTCGCCTCGCTGGCCGGCCTGGTGCCCGCCTCCGCCGGCCACACCCTTTACGGCGCCACCAAGGCCTGGCTGATCCGCTTCAGCGAGTGCCTGGCGATGGAGTCGGCGCCACGCGGCGTGCACGTCACGGCCCTGTGCCCGGGCTTCACTTACACCGAGTTCCACGACGTCAACGGGATGCGCGAAAAGGTGTCGAACCTGCCCAAGCTGCTCTGGCTCGACGCCGCCACGGTCGCCCGACTGGGCGTGGACGCCGTCGAGGCCGGCCGCACGCGGGTGGTCACCGGCTTCGCGAACCGCCTGGTGGCGTGGATGAGCCGCTACCTGCCCGACCCGCTCGCGCGGGCGCTGGTGGCGAGCAAGTCGAAGGAATTCCGCGACGCCGGCTAGGCCTCGCGATGGCGGGTCAGACCAGCTTGATCTCGCGCAGGCGCTGCATCAGGTAGTCGTTGGCGGTGATCGGTTCCGGGTAGCGGTCCGGGTTCTCCGCGGACACGCATTGCGGCAGCGTCCGGATCAGGTAGTCCGGGTTGGCGTGCAGGAAATACGGCGTGGAATAGCGCGGCTGCCGCGCCGCTTCGCCGGGCGGATTGACCACCCGGTGCGTGGTGGACGGATACACGTGGTTGCTCAGCCGCTGCAGCATGTCGCCGATGTTGACCACGATGGTGTCGCCGTCGGCGGTGAAGGGCACCCACTCGCCCTTGCGCGAGAGCACCTCGAGGCCGGCGGCGCTGGCGCCCACCAGCAAGGTGATCAGGTTGATGTCCTCGTGTGCGCCGGCGCGGACGTTGGGGATGTCCGGCGACACGATCGGCGGATAGTGGATCGGCCGCAGGATCGAGTTGCCGAAACGGGTCGGCTCGACGAAGAAGTCCTCCGGCAGGCCGATGTGCAGGGCCAGCGCCGACAGCACGCGCAGGCCAAGCTGGTCGAGCGCGGTGAACAGCGCGTAGGCGTCGTCACGGAACTGCGGGACTTCGGCGGGCCACACGTTCGGCGCCATCGCCGCGCGATACGGCGAGTCGTCCGGGATCTCGCGACCGATGTGGTAGAACTCCTTCAGGTCCGGGTACTGCGAATCCTTGGCGGTCTCGATGCCGAAGGGCGTGTAGCCGCGCGCACCGCCGCCGCCGGGCACGTGGTACTTGCGCTTGACCTCCTCGGGCAGCGCGAAGAACGCCTGGAAGCTGCGATACGCATCGTTGATCAGCTGCGCCGGCACGCCGTGGTAGCCGATGCCGCAGAAGCCCCACTCGCGGTAGGCCGCGCCGAGTTCGGCCACGAAGGCGTCGCGGTCGGTGTCGAAGCGACGGATGTCGAGCGTTGGGATCTGGCTCATCGGGAAAACCTTGTGGGAATCAGGTGGCCGTGCGCACGGCGGCGGACAACGTGTCGATCACGTGTTCGACCAGGGCTTCGTCCTCGGACTCGACGGTGACGCGCACGACCGGCTCGGTGCCCGACGGGCGCAGCACCAGCCGCCCCTTTCCGACCAGTTTGGCCTCGGCCTCGCGGCGGGCGGCGCGAACGACCGGTGCGTCGAGCGGACGCGAGCCGGGAGTGATGCGGACGTTGACGGTCTGTTGCGGCAGCGGCCGGTAGTCGGCGGTGGCCGCGGCCAGCGACCAGCGCCGGCGCACCAACACCTCGAGCACCTGCAGCGCGGCGACGATGGCGTCGCCGGTGGTGGCGCGGTCCAGGCACAGCAGGTGGCCGGAGGCTTCGCCGCCCAGCAGGCCATCGCGCTCCACCAGCGCCTGGTGGACGAAGCGATCGCCGACCTTGGCGCGGATGAATTCGATGCCGCGCTCGGCCAGCGCCTGCTCCAGCGCGAAGTTGGTCATCTGGGTGCCGACCACCGGGCCACGCAGGCGGCCGCTCTCCTGCCAGTCGCGGGCGAGCACGTACAGCATGGCGTCGCCGTCGAGCAGGCGGCCGGCGCCGTCCACCATCATCACGCGGTCGCCATCGCCATCGAAGGTGATGCCGACGTCGGCACCCGAGGCCAGCACGTGGCCAATGATGGCAGCCGGGTGCATGGAACCGAAGCCGCGGTTGATGTTCAGGCCGTCGGGGGTGGCGCCGATCGCGCTGACTTCGGCGCCGAGTTCGGAGAACACCTTCGGCGCGACCTGGTAGGTGGCGCCGTGCGCGCAATCCACCGCCAGGCACATGCCGCGCAGGGTGAAGTTGTCGGGCACGCTGGTCTTGCAGAATTCGGTGTAGCGCGTGAGCGCGTCGTCGATGCGCTGGACCTTGCCCAGCAGCGCCGATGCGACCGTGGTGAAGGGCTGGTCGAGTTCGGCCTCGATCGCCTCCTCCACTTCGTCGGCGAGCTTCTCGCCGCGGGCCGAGAAGAACTTGATGCCGTTGTCCTCGTGCGGGTTGTGCGAGGCGGAGATGACGATGCCGGCGTCCGCGCGCATCGAGCGCGTCAGGTAGGCGACCGCGGGCGTGGGCATCGGGCCGAGCATGCGCACGTCGGCGCCGGCGGCCACCAGGCCGGCCTCCAGCGCGGACTCGAACATGTAGCCGGAGATGCGCGTGTCCTTGCCGATGACCACCGTCGCGCTGGCCTTGCCGTTGGCCAGCACGCGCCCGGCGGCGCGACCCAGGCGCAACATGAAGTCCGCCGAGATCGGGCCTTCGCCGACCCTGCCGCGGATGCCGTCCGTGCCGAAATACCTGCGTCCCATGCTCAACCCTCGGCCGGCGCGGGGGCCGGCTGTCGCATCATCAATGCCAACAACGCGCCGACCTTGTCGCGCATCTGCCGGCGGTCCACGATCAAATCCACCGCGCCGTGCTCGACCAGGAACTCGGAGCGCTGGAAGCCCTCCGGCAAGGTCTCGCGCACGGTCTGCTCGATCACCCGCGGGCCGGCGAAGCCGATCAATGCCTGCGGCTCGGCCACGTTGAGGTCGCCGAGCATGCCGAGCGAGGCCGACACGCCGCCGGTCGTCGGGTGCGTGAGCACCGACACGAAGGGCAGGCCCGCGGCGCGCAGGCGGCCCAGCGCGGCCGAAGTCTTGGCCATCTGCATCAGCGAGAACAGGCCTTCCTGCATGCGCGCACCGCCGGTGGCGGAAAAACAGACCAGCGGGCAGCGAAGCTCCAGCGCGCGTTCGGCGGCCAGGGCGAAGCGTTCGCCCACCACCGAGCCCATCGAGCCGCCCATGAAGCGGAACTCGAAGGCGCAGGCGCAGACGTCGTGGCCGTGGAGACGGCCCTGTACCGCCACCAGCGCATCGCTTTCGCCGGTCGCCTTCTGCGAGGCCTTGATGCGGTCGGCGTACTTCTTCTGGTCCTTGAAGTGCAACGCGTCCACCGGGCCCAGCGTCGCGCCGATCTCCTCGCCGCTGTCGTCGTCCAGGAAGCTGGCCAGGCGCTCGCGCGCCTCGATGGCCATGTGGTGGTTGCACTTGGGGCAGACGCGCAGGTTCTTTTCCAGCTCCGGGCCGTAGAGCGCGGTGCCGCAGCGGTCGCACTTTTCCCACAGGCCTTCCGGGACACCGCGCTTGCCGCCGCTGCCCTGGGTCCGGATGCGGGCGGGCATCAACTTCGTCAGCCAGCTCATGAAGCCACTCGTGCGGTGTGTGGCGGCCAGTTTAGGCCGTCGAGGGCGGCGCGCAAGGGCGCCAGGAAGTCGCGCGCCCGCCGGGCCGCTTCATCGTCGTCGGCGGCGCCGGCGAGCGCTTCCACCAGAGCGCTTCCCACGACCACGCCATCGGCCAGCGCCGCCATGGCTGCGGCCGAGGCTGCATCCTTGATGCCGAAACCGACCAGCACGGGCACCTCGGCCAGCGCGCGCAACTCGGCGCAGCGCCGACCGACCTCGCCCGCATCGGTGATGCTGGCGCCGGTGACGCCGGCGAAACTCACGTAGTACAGATAGCCCTGGGCCTCGCTGGCGAGTCGCGCGAGCCGCTCCGGCGAGGTGGTCGGCGCAGCCAGCGAAATCAGCTGCAGGCCCGCGGCGTTGAACGCTTCCCGGGTCGGGGCGGCTTCCTCCGGCGGCAGGTCCACCAGCAACAGGCCATCGACGCCAGCCTCGCGCGCGGCGGCGGCGTAGGCGCCCGCGCCGCGCATCTCCACCGGGTTGAGGTAGCCCATCAGCACCACCGGCGTATCGGCGTCGCGGCGGCGGAACTCGCGCACGAAGTCGAACACCGCTCCGGTTCCCACGCCCTTGCCGAGCGCGCGTTCGGAGCTGCGCTGGATCACCGGACCGTCGGCCATCGGATCGGAAAAGGGAACGCCGAGCTCGATCAGGTCGGCGCCCGCCTCCACCAGCGCGTGCATCACCGCCACCGTGGCGCCCGGCGAAGGATCGCCCGCGGTGAAGAAGGGCACCAGCGCCTTGCGCCCGCCCTCGGCGAGGCGGGAAAGACGTGCGTCGATGCGGCTCATTGCTTCGAGCGCTCCGCGCCCGGCTCGACCGCAGCCCGTCCGGTGCCCGCCGGCGGGCAGGTTTCGTTTCGCGTGGCCGGCGCAAGCGGGCGGGACTGGATCATGCAATTCAGGATCACGAGGCGGAAACCCGCATTCTAGCGGAGCCGGGCCTCAGAGGCTGATGCCTTCGCGCTGGGCGATCGTGTAGATGTCCTTGTCGCCCCGGCCCGAGAGGTTCGCCAGCACCAGCGCATCGCGGGGCATTCCGCGCGCCAGCTTCATCGCGAGCGCGATGGCGTGGCTGGACTCCAGCGCCGCCAGGATGCCTTCGGTGCGCGCCAGCAGATGGAACGCTTCCATGCATTCGGCGTCGGTGACCCCCTCGTAACGGGCACGGCCGGTGTCCTTGAGGAAGGCGTGCTCGGGGCCGACGCCGGGATAGTCCAGGCCGGCGGAGATGGAATGCGTTTCGGTGACCTGGCCGTCGTCGTCGCAGATCAGGTAGGTGCGGTTGCCGTGCAGCACCCCCGGTCGGCCCGCGCTGAGCGAAGCGGCATGGCGGCCGGTGGCGATGCCCTCGCCCGCCGCTTCCGCACCCCAGAGCGCGACCCCGCCGTCGTTGAGGAAGGGATGGAACATGCCGATGGCGTTGGAGCCGCCGCCGACGCAGGCGACGATGGCGTCGGGTAGGCGACCGTATTCCTCGAGCACCTGCGCGCGCGACTCGCGCCCGACCACCGCGTTGAAGTCGCGCACCATCCGCGGATACGGGCTCGGGCCGGCGGCGGTGCCGATGATGTAGAAGGTGTCGCGCACGTTCGAGACCCAGTCGCGCATGGCCTCGTTCAGCGCGTCCTTGAGGGTCTGCGATCCGCTGTGCACGGGCACGACGCTGGCCCCGAGCAGCTTCATCCGGTAGACGTTGATCGCCTGCCGCTCGATGTCCACCGCGCCCATGTAGACCATGCATTCCAGTCCGAGACGCGCGGCCACCGTCGCCGACGCCACGCCGTGCTGGCCGGCGCCGGTCTCGGCGATGATGCGGGTCTTGCCCATGCGCCGGGCCAGCATCGCCTGGCCGATGGTGTTGTTGATCTTGTGCGCGCCGGTGTGGTTGAGGTCCTCGCGCTTGAGCAGGATGCGGGCGCCGCCGACTTCCCGGCTCAGGCGCGTGGCCTCGTACACCGGGCTCGGCCGTCCGACGTAGTGGCGGTAGTCGTGATCGAGTTCGGCGATGAACTGCGGATCCACGCGGTAGCGGTCGTAGGCGGCTGCGAGTTCGGCCAGCGGCGCGATCAGCGTCTCGGCGACGAAGGTGCCGCCGTAGCGGCCGAAATGCCCGGCCGGATCCGGGAAGGCGTGATAGTCGGCGATGGCGGGAGTCGAAACGTCAATCGGTGTCGGCACGGCGGACCTCGTCCAGGAATTGCTGCATGCGCTCGCCGTCCTTGTGGCCGGGAGAAGATTCGATGCCGCTGCTCACGTCCACCGCGTACGGACGCACGCGCTGGATGGCTTCGGCGACGTTGCCGGGCGTGAGCCCGCCAGCGAGCAGCGCCGGTCGCTCGAGCCGCGGCACCCGGCTCCAGTCGAAGGCGCGGCCGCGGCCGCCCGCTTGCCCGGGCCCGTGGCCATCGAGCACGAAGGCCAGCGCCGACGGGAAGCGCCGCGCCAGCGTGGCGGCGTCCTCCGCGCCCTCGCCCATCGGCAGGGTCTTGAGGAAGGGCAGCCCGAAGCTGCGGCAGAAGGCGTCGCTCTCGCCGCCGTGGAACTGCAGCAGCGTGGGCCGCAGCCGGCGCATGGCGTCGAGCACCTCGCTGCCATGCGGATCCATGAACAGCGCCACCACCTGCACCATCGGCGACACCGCCGCTCGCAGGCCGGGCAAGGCGCCCGTCGGCACCGCGCGCGGACTCCCCGGCACCAGCACGAAGCCGACCGCGTCCACGCCCAGTTCGCAGGCCAGGCGCACGTCGCCCGGCCGCGTGAGGCCGCAGAATTTCACCCGCGTGCGGATGGTCACAGGCACACCTGCGCGGGAAGTCCCCAGTCGAGGGGATAGCGCGGGCCGAGGAAGACCAGTCCCTCCGCCGGCGCGGTCGGCCCGGCAACAGTGCGGTCCCGCCCTTCGAGCAGTTCGCCGACCCAGGCCTCCGGCCGCTCGCCACGACCGACCGGCAACAAGCTGCCGACGATATTGCGCACCATGTGGTGGAGGAAGGCGTTGGCGGTGACGTCGACGATCACGCGCTCGTCCTCGCGACCCACCCCGATGCGAAGCACCTCGCGGCGCGGGTGCCGCGCCTGGCATTGCGAGGTGCGGAAGGCGCTGAAGTCATGCTCGCCCACCAGCCGCTGCGCGGCGCGATGCATCGCCGCGGCGTCCAGTGGCTGGCGTTCCCAGCTCAGGAACTGGCGCTGCATGGCGGGCGGAATGCTCCGGTTGGCGAGGGTGTAGCGGTAGCTTCGCGCGCGGGCGGCATAGCGGGCGTGAAACCCGTCCTCCACCGCCTGGCACCAGAGGAATCTCACCGAGGCTGGCAGCCGCGTGTTGCCGCCCATCACCCAGGCGCGCGCGGGCCGGCCGGCGTCGCTGTCGAAGTGCACGACCTGGCAGGCGGCGTGGACGCCGGCGTCCGTACGGCCGGCGCAGGTGACCTCGACCGGCGCGTCCGCCACGAACGACAGTGCCTCCTCCACCGCTGCCTGCACCGTGGCGCCGCCGCGGTGGCGTTGCCAGCCGAGGAAACCGCTGCCGTCGTACTCGATCCCCAGGGCGTGGCGCATCCCGCCATTCTAGCGGAGCGCGGTCAGCCCATTTCCTTCAGGATTCGCGCGGCCTCGGTCTTCGCGGTCGGCCCACCCTCGATCAGCACCTCTTCGAGCATGCTGCGGGCCCCGTCGAGGTCGCCGATGTCCAGGTAGGCCTTGGCCAGTTCGATGCGCGTGGCGCTGGGTGCGTCCTCGGCCAGCATCTTGGCTTCGTCGCGATGGATGTCGCGCATCGAATCGCCGAAGGTCTCGTCGATCACCGCGGCCTCGGCGCCGAGGTTGATCTCGCGGGAGGCGGCGGTTTCGTCGCCAGCTTGCGGGTCGGGCTCTTCCGGGAACTCGAAGACTTTCACCTCTTCCGCCGCCGGCACTGCCGCCGCCGGGGCCGGCGCGGCCGCCGCGGCGGGCTTGGGCTCGGTTTCGTAGCGAGGGGTGTTCCAACCGGCCTGGCTGAACAGGGGGTGGCCCGGCATGAGCGAGGCGCCCATCACCACCGCCTCGCGCCAGCGCGGTTCCATCGGGCTGCCGACCTGGGCGCGCATGGCTTGCGCGGCCTGTTCGTAGTCCACGGCATTGCCGCGGGCGTGGAACAGGCGCAGCAGGCTCAGGTGGGCCTCCAGGTCCTGCGGCCGGGCTTGGACGGCGTCCCTGCGGGACTTCAGGTCGGAATCGGCCGCGGCGGCCGGCGGCGCCGTCACGGCGACAGGCGCGGCGGCGATCGGTGCGGACGCCGCGCGGGTCTTGGCCATGCTCTGGCGCAAGGCCTCGTCGTCGGACAGGCGACGTGATGGAACGTCCGCCTCGGCCTCCGGCCGGGTGCGGCGCATGGCCAGGACGAGGCCGCCGAGGAGCAAGAGGCCGGCGCCGCCCATGGCGAACGGGTTCAGGTACCAGGGCTTGGCAGCCGGAGCTTGCGTCGCCACGGGATCCGGCCCCGCCGCGACGGCCGGCGCAGCGGCGGCGGCGCCGTCGCTGGCTTCGAGCGCACGCAGGCGGTCCTGGAGGGCTTTCATCTGGCTGTTCTGCAGCTCGATCAGGCGCTGCCGGTCGGACTGCTGCTTCTCGAGTTCGGCAACCCGCGAGCGCAGTTCGGCCGCCTCGGCGTCCTTGGCCGCCAGGTTCTCGCGCGCCTGCACGAGCTCGGCGCGCAGTTCGGTGCCGCCGGCGCCGGCGGCCGCGCCGGACTGGGCGCCGCGGGCGGCCTCGCCCGCCGGCGGGACGATTTCCAGGCGCGCGACCCGTCGGTCCGCGGCGGGTGCCGACGGCTGCGGTGCGGCGGCAATGTTCGCCGCCGGCGCGGAGACTTCGGCCGGCTGCGGGACCGGGGCGCGCGGGGTGCGCCAGGCCTCGGCCTGCCGATTCACCAGCTCGGCGGCCTGCGCGGCCGACAGGCGCGAGACTTCGTCCTCACCAGGCACGCGAAGCACCGAGCCCTGCCGCAAAAGATTGACGTTGTCGCCAATGAAGGCGTCGGGGTTGGCGCGCAGCAAGGCCACCATCATCTGGTTGACGGAAATCGCCGGAGTGGGTCGGGACTGGCTGGCGATGGACCAGAGCGTCTGCCCTGGCGCGACGGGACCCACCTGGCCGGGATCGACTTCGGGAGCCGCTCGCGGGCGGGCCGGCTCCGCCGCCGGCGCGGGCGCCGGTTCGGGCTCGCGGGCGGCGATCGGCTCGGGCTCGGCAGGCGCCGGCTCGGGCGCCGCGGCCACGACCTTCGCCGGCGGCGCCGGCTCCGCGCGTGGGGCCGGCGGCGCAATCACCGGCGCCGGGGCCTCCACGGCTGCCGGGAGGGCCTGCGTTTCCACCACCGGCGCAGGCGCGGCCGCCGAGGCAGCCACCTCGGGCTCCGCGGCTGGCGCAGGCGGCTCCGCGGCAGGCAGCTCCGGTTCGGCGACGGGTGCGCTGGTGACCGGCGCCGACGCCACCGCCGTGGCGGGAGCCTGCATCGGGCGCACCACGGCGGGAGCGATGTAGGGCGGGTCGATCAGCGCGGTGTATTCCCGGGTGACGGCGCCCTTGCCCCAGTCCGCTTCGATCAGGAAGTTGAGCAGGGGCTCGGAGAACCGGCTCGGGGTCGTGACGAGGATCACAGGCTGGCCGCGGGCGTTCTCGCCCACGCTGAACTGCAGGTTCGCGGTCAGCTCGCCGGGTCGCTCCAGGCCGATGCGCGCAAAGGCCTCGGGCGAGGCGAGGCGCACGTCCAGCGCCTCGAGCTCGGCCGGCGTGGCCGAGATGATGGGGATCTCGGCGACCAGGGGCTGGTTGAGCCCGGACTTCACCTGCAGCGGGCCCAGGCCCATGGCCGACAGGTCGGGGCTCGCCAGGGCAAGGGCCACGGCAAGGGTGAGTGTGAAAGGCCGACTGTTCAAGAAGCTCTCCCCGTGCCCGGCGCGCGGCGGGGGCCGCACGAAACCGGATGGTCCTGCGCTGAATAACCCGTTACGGGCGATTTTTCAACCAGAGCTCGGCGATCTGCACCGCGTTCAGCGCCGCGCCCTTGCGGATGTTGTCGGACACGATCCACATGTCGAGGCCGCGCGGATGCGAGATGTCCTCGCGCAATCGTCCCACGAAAACCGCATCGGTGCCGGCGGCATGGGTGACCGGCGTGGGATAGCCCGCGGCGGCGCGTTCGTCGACGACGGTCACGCCGGGCGCGGCCTCCAGCAAGGCCCGCGCCTGCGCGAGGTCCATCTTGCTGCGGGTTTCGATGTGCACGGCTTCGGAGTGGCCGAAATACACCGGCACGCGCACCGCGGTCGGGTTCACCTGGATGGAGGGATCGCCGAGGATCTTGCGGGTCTCCCACACCAGCTTCATCTCTTCCTTGGTGTAGCCGTTGTCCTGGAAGTCGTCGATGTGCGGGATCAGGTTGAAGGCGATCTGCACCGGGAAGCGCTGCGGGTCGGCCGGCTTGCCGGCGACCAGGTCGCTGCTCTGGCGCTCGAGTTCCTCGATCGCGCTGCGGCCGCCGCCGGACACCGACTGGTAGGTCGCCACATTGATGCGCTCGATCCCGACCTCGCGGTGGATCGGCGCAAGCGCGACCAGCATCTGCATGGTCGAGCAGTTGGGATTGGCGATGATGCCGCGCGCCGCGTCGGCGATCGCCTCGGGGTTGACCTCGGCCACCACCAGGGGCACGTCGTCGTCGTAGCGAAAGGCCGAGCTGTTGTCGATGACGATCGCGCCGGCGGCGGCGAACTTCGGCGCGTACTCCTTCGAGGTGCCGCCACCCGCCGAGAACAGCGCGATGTCCACGCCGGCCGGATCGAAAGTTGCCAGGTCCTGCACGGGCACGTCCTGCCCGCCGAAGCGCACGCTGCCGCCGGCCGAGCGCGCGCTCGCCAGCGCAAGCAGTTTGCCCACCGGAAAACCGCGCTCGTGCAGGATGGAGAGCATGACCTGCCCGACGGCGCCGGTGGCGCCCACGATCGCCACGGTAACGGGTCGCGTGCTCATGGTTCCTCGGGATAGGGTCGTGAGGCGGGGATGCGGGGGAACACCTCGCCGACGTCGCCACATTGCGCGCGATGGCGCAGCGCCTGGTCCATCAGCACCAGCGCCATCATGGCTTCGCAGATCGGCGTGGCGCGCAGGCCTACACAGGGGTCGTGGCGACCGGTGGTGACCACTTCCACCTCGTTGCCCTCGACGTCCACGGTTCCACCGGGCAAGCGAAGGCTCGAGGTCGGCTTGAAGGCGACGCGGCAGGTGACGTCCTGCCCGGACGAGATGCCGCCCAGCACGCCGCCTGCATGGTTGCTCGCGAAGCCCTCGCGCGACATCAGGTCGCGATGCTCGCTTCCCTTCTGCGCCACGCTGGCGAAGCCGGCGCCGATCTCCACGCCCTTCACCGCGTTGATGGACATCATCGCGGCGGCGAGCTCGGCATCGAGCTTGCCGTACACCGGCTCGCCCCAGCCCGGTGGCACGCCCTCGGCGACCACGCGCACGCAGGCACCTGCGGAATCGCCGGACTTGCGCAGCGCATCCATGAAGGCTTCGATCTCGGCGACCTGCGCGGCGTCGGGCCAGAAGAAGGCATTGCCCTCGACCGCGTCCCAGTCGAACCCGCGCGGGAGGATGTCGGCGATCTGGCAAACGTGCCCGCGGATACGCACTCCGTGGGTGAGCGCGAGCCACTTGCGGGCGATCACGCCGGCGGCAACGCGCATCGTGGTTTCGCGCGCGGAACTGCGGCCGCCGCCGCGCGGGTCGCGCAGGCCGTACTTCTGCCAGTAGGTGTAGTCGGCATGGCCGGGACGGAACTGCTCGGCGATGCGCTCGTAGTCCTTGCTGCGGGCGTCGGTGTTGCGCACCAGCAGCGCGATCGGGTGGCCGGTGCTGCGGCCCTCGTAGACGCCGGAGAGGATCTCGACCTCGTCGGCCTCGTGGCGCTGCGAGGTGTGCCGCGAGGTGCCGGTGGCGCGCCGGCCGAGGTCATTGGCAAACTCCCCCGCCGCCAGCTCGAGCCCCGGCGGGCAGCCGTCGACCACGCAACCGATGGCGGGACCGTGGCTCTCGCCGAAGGTGGTGACGCGCAGCAACCGGCCGAAGGTGTTGGCGCTCATGCCGTACGCGCCAGCTCAGCGCCGCGCACGGGCCAGCGCCTCGATCTTCTCGTGGCAGGCCAGCAGTTCGTCGCGGGAAATGACGAAGATCCCCATCTGCCCGACCTTGAACTCGACCCAGGCGAACGGCAGCTCCGGCAGAAGTCGCACCAGCGCGTGCTCGGCCTCGCCGACCTCGCAGACCAGCAGGCCATCGGCCGACAGGTGCGCCGGCGCGTCGCGCAGGATCTCCAGCACCAGGTCGAGGCCGTCGTCGCCGGCGCGCAGCCCGAGTTCGGGCTCGTGTGCGTATTCGGCGGGCAGCGCATCGGTCTCGGCATGCGTCACGTACGGCGGGTTGCTGACGATCAGGTCATAGACCTCGCCGCCGAGCGCGGCGAACAGGTCCGACTTCAGCAGGCGCACGTTGTGCACCTCCAGCCTGGCAACGTTCTCCGCGGCCAAGGCCAGCGCGTCGTCGGACAGGTCCACGCAATCGACCTGCCAGTCCGGGTGGTAGTGCGCGGTGGCGATGCCGATGCAGCCCGAGCCCGTGCACAGGTCGAGCACGCGGTGCACCTCGCGGTCGCCCAACCAGGGCTGGAAACTGGTCTCGATCAACTCGGCGATGGGCGAGCGCGGCACCAGCGCACGCGGATCGGACTTGAAGCTCAGGCCCGCGAACCAGGCTTCGCCGGTGAGGTAGCAAGCCGGGATGCGTTCCTGGATGCGACGCTGGAACAGCGCGAGGATGGCCTGCTTCTCGTCCTCGACCAGGCGCGCCTGGCCGTAGGCCGGGCCGGTGTCGTGCGGCAGGTGCAGCACGTGGAGCACCAGTTGCGTGGCTTCGTCGAGCGCGTTGTCGTGGCCGTGGCCGAAGGTCAGGCCGGCGGCGCCGAAGCGGCTGGCGCCGTAGCGGATGAAGTCGATGATGGTGGCCAGTTCGGCGCTCATGCCGGTCCGCGCGTGCGAAAGACGCTCAGTATAGCGGTCGCACGGCTATAATTCGCGGCATGCCAAGCCCCCTGCGCCGCCGCGGTTTCGCCACACGTTCGACGCTGCTGGTGTTGTGCGCGGCGCTGGCCGCCGGCCTGGGCCTGTACCTGTCGCAGCGACACTTCGCGCCACCCCGAGCCGCCGCCGGCACAGCCATGCCGGCGGACCTGCGGGCGGTGCGCCCGATCTCGCCGCCGCGCGTGCTCGAGGATTGGCGCGTGACCCGCGCCGACGGCACGTCGATCGGACCCGCCGACCTGCGCGGCCACTGGACCGTGGTCTTCCTGGGTTTCACGCACTGCCCCGACGTGTGTCCCACCACCCTGGCCGAGCTGGCGAACGCGCAGAAGCAGTGGCAGCGCCTGCCCGAACCGCGGCGCCCGCGCCTGCTGTTCGTGTCGGTGGACCCGGAGCGCGACACCCCCGCACGCGTGGGCGAGTACGCACGCTATTTCTCGCCCGACACCTGGGCGGCCACCGCCGCGGCCGAACCGCTGGCGCATTTCGCGCAGGCCATGGGCATGGTCTACATGAAGGTCCCGCTCGAGGGCGGCGACTACACGATGGATCACTCGGCCACGCTGGTGGTGCTGGATCCGCAGGGCCGGCAGGCCGGCCTGATCCGGCCGCCGCTGGCCTGGCGCGACATCGCCGACGACCTCGAGCGGCTTGCCAGGGAAACACCATGAGCTTCGCGGTCTTCATGCAGTACGTGCTGCCGCACCGGCTGCTGTCGGCGCTGGCACGGCAGGTCGCCTATTCGCGCTGGCAGCCGCTGAAGGACTGGCTGATCCGGCTGGCGATCCGCACCTTCGACATCGACGTGGCCGAAGCCGCCGACCCAAACCCGCGGAACTACCCGAGCTTCAATGCCTTCTTCACGCGCGCGCTGCGACCGGGCGCGCGCCAGCCCGATCCCGATCCCGCCGCCCTGCTGATGCCGGCCGACGGCAATATCAGCCAGATCGGCCGCATCGGCGAAGGCCGCATCTTCCAGGCCAAGGGGCAGTCCTTCACCGCCGCCGAACTGCTGGGCGATGCGGACATGGCCGCACCCTATGCCGACGGCTGGTTCGCCAACATCTACCTGTCGCCGCGCGACTACCACCGCGTGCACATGCCCTGGGCCGGCACGCTGGTGGAAACCCTGCACGTGCCGGGGCGCCTGTTCAGCGTCGCGCCGTGGGCGGTGATGGCGATCCCGCGGTTGTTCGCGCGCAACGAGCGCCTGGTCTGCCATTTCGAAACCGAGCGCGGCCCGATGTGCCTGGTCATGGTCGGCGCGCTGCTGGTGTCGGGCGTGGAGACCGTGTGGAACGGCGTCAACATTCCCGCCTATGCCCACGAGCCCTGGCGACTGGACTTCCGTGGCCGCGGCATCCGGCTCGGACGCTTCGCGGAGATGGCGCGCTTCAACTACGGCTCCACGGTGATCGCGCTGTGGCCCCGCGACGGCGCGGACCTGCCGGAGCTGCCGACCGGCACGCCGACGCGCCTGGGTCGCCGCCTCGGCACGCGACCGGGCGGCTGACGGGCGCGCGCCGTGGGACGGCAGATCGGCATCCGGGTATTCCAGACGGTCGAGCATGCCTGCGGCTACTGGCCCGAGCGCAGCGCCCGCGACCTGGTGCTCGACCCCGCCGACCCGGCACTGCCGGGCCTGTACGGATCGGCGCTCGCGCTCGGCTTCCGCCGGTCCGGCGCCCACGTGTATCGCCCGCGCTGCGCCTCCTGCAACGCATGCACGCCGGTGCGCGTGCCGGTGGATGGATTCCGACCGAGCCGGGCGCAGAAACGCACGCTCGCCCGCAACGCCGACCTTGCCACCAGCGTGCGCCCGGCGCGACGCGACGAAGCGAGCTTCGACCTGTACCGTCGCTATGTCGGCGCGCGCCATGCGGGCGGCGGCATGGACGATCCGTCGCCGGCCGACTTCGACGCCTTCCTGCGCTGCGACTGGAGCCCGACCTGCTTCATCGAGTTGCGCGCGGGCGACGATCTGCTTGCCGTCGCGGTGACCGACGTGCTCGGTGACAGCCTGTCGGCGGTGTACACCTTCTACGCTCCCGAGCACGCCTCGCGCAGCCTCGGCACCCACGCCATCCTGGCGCAGGTCGAGTACGCGCGGCGGCTGGGACTGCGTTACCTGTACCTCGGCTTCTGGCTCGAGGGCCATCCGAAGATGGACTACAAGCGCCGCTTCCGTCCGCTCGAGTACCTCGACGGCGAGACCTGGCGGGAATTCCGGGAGTGACCCACATGCGCCCTGCGGTCCTGTTCACCTTCTGCCTGCTGGCCGTGGCCGCCGCGTTGCTGGTCGCCGCCTGCCGGCCCGCGTTGCGGGCGCGCTCCGCCGAACCGGTCGCGCTGAGGGTGGCGACCTTCAATGGTTCGCTCTACGACGCGAAGGCCGGTGGGCTCATCGCCCGACTCGAGGCCGGCGACGAGGCGGCACGCAAGATCGCCGCCGTGATCCAGCACCGCCGTCCCGACCTGCTCCTGCTCAACGAATTCGACTACGACGCTGGCGGACGCGCGGCCGACCTGTTCGAGCAACGCTATCTTGGCGTCGGCCAATCCGGCCAGGCGCCGATCCGCTATCCCCATCGCTATTTCGCGCCCGTCAACACCGGCGTGCCCAGCGGCATGGACCTGGATCGCGATGGCAGCATCGGCGGCCCCAACGACGCCCTGGGCTTCGGCCTGCACCCGGGCCAGTACGGGATGCTGGTGCTGTCGCGTTACCCGATCGACCGGGATGCGGTGCGCAGCTTCCAGACCTTCCCGTGGAAGGACCTGCCGGGCGCGCGTTCGCCGGTGGATCCCGGGACCGGCAAGCCCTGGTATCCACCCGAGGTCTGGTCGAAGTTTCGCCTGTCGTCCAAGTCGCACTGGGACGTCCCGGTGCAGACGCCGCTGGGGGTGCTGCATTTCCTCGTGCACCACCCGACCCCGCCGGTCTTCGACGGCGCCGAGGATCGCAACGGCCTGCGCAATCGCGACGAGATCCGTTTCTGGGCCGAGTACGTTTCGGAGCGGCCCGCACCCTGGCTCTGCGACGACCAGGGGCGCTGCGGCGGACTGCCGGGCGACGCGCTGTTCGTGATCGCCGGCGACCACAATGCCGACCCGCTGGACGGCGACAGCACCGCCAACGCCATCCACGTGCTGCTCGAGCATCCACGGGTCCTGCGCACGCCGGCGCCACGCAGCGAGGGCGCGGTGGCGGCGGCGCGCGAAACCGGCGGCGCCAACCTGCGCCACCGCGGCGACCCGGCGGAGGACACCGCCGACTTCGGTCCAAAGGTCGGCAACCTGCGGCTGGATTACCTGCTGCCTTCGACCGGCCTGCGCGTCCGCGACAGCGGCGTGTTCTGGCCGGCGCCCGGGCAGGCCGGCGCGGAATGGATAGGCGCTACCGACCACCACCTAGTCTGGATGGACCTGCTGCGCGACTGATCACCAGCGCGTGCGCTGCGGCAACAGGCCGCGCAGTTCGTCCATGCGCAACTCGCGCCATTGGCCCTTGCCCAGGCCGTCCAGGCGCAGGTTGTTGATGCGCACCCGTTGCAGCCGCCGGACCTTGTAGTCGAAGGCCGCGCACATCCGCCGGATCTGCCGGTTCAGGCCCTGCGTCAGCACGATGCCGAACGCATTGCGTCCGAGCCGCCGCACCGCGCAGGGCAAGGTGCGGGTGTCGAGGATGTCCACGCCATGCGCCATGTTGAACAGGAAGTCGTCGGTCACCGGGCGGTCCACGGTCACCACGTATTCCTTCTCGTGCCGGTTCTCGACCCGCAGCAATTCGTTGACGATGTCGCCGTTGTTGGTCAGCAGGATCAAGCCCTCGCTGTCCTTGTCCAGGCGCCCGATCGGAAAAACACGCTGCGGGTGGTTCACGAAGTCGATGATGTTGCCCTCGACGTGGCGCTCGGTCGTGCAGGTGATGCCGACCGGCTTGTTCAGCGCCAGGTAGACGAACTCGTTGCGCGCGGCCACCGGCTGGCCGTCGAGTTCGACGCGGTCGCCCTCGGCGACCTGGGTGCCGAGCGTCGCGACCTCGCCGTTGACGCGCACCCGGCCCTGTTCGATCGCGGCATCGGCCTGGCGACGCGAGCAGGCGCCGCTCTCGCTGATGAACTTGTTGAGGCGCACGTCAACCGAAGCCGAAGTCGACCTCGCCGCCGCTGGTCGCGACCACCAGGCGGACCATCGCGGCGGGAACCATCACCTCGCAATCCACCGGCTGTCCCTTCTCATTGGTACGCACGACCGTCATCTCGCAGAAGCTGCCCGAGGTGTCGATTTCCTTGCAGAGCACGTGAGCGCCGCCGGCACCCTCGATCAGGAAGGGCTTGAAGGCCGCGCCCAGCACCTCGATGGCGTTGGGATGGAAATAGACCGCGTAGCTGCGCTGTTCGGCCATTTCAATCCTCCTCGTGGAAACTGATGTGCAGTTGCGCCGCCGCCTCGCGGGCGAAGGCGCGAGCCTGTTCGATGTCGGCGCCGCGGGCCAGGGTCACGGCGACGCGGCGGTGCCCGTCGACCCAGGGCTTGCCGAACAGGCGTAACGCGGTGTCGGGTCGCGCCAGCGCGCGGTCCACGCCCTCGAAGCGCGGCACGCCGCGGCCATGCGCCAGCACCGCGCAGGATGCCGAGGGGCCGTGCGAACGGATCGCGGGGATGGGCAGGCCGAGGATGGCGCGCGCATGCAGCGCGAACTCGCTCAGCTCCTGCGAGACCAGGGTCACCAGGCCGGTGTCGTGCGGCCGCGGCGACACCTCCGAGAACCAGACCTCGTCGCCGCGCACGAACAGCTCGACGCCGAACAGCCCCCAGCCTCCAAGCTCGTCGGTGATGCGCCGGGCGATCTCCTGCGAGCGGCGCAGCGCCGCGGGCGACATCGGTTGCGGCATCCAGCTCTCGCGGTAGTCGCCGTCGCGCTGCAGGTGGCCGACCGGCTCGCAGAAGTCGGTGCCGCCGCGATGGCGCACCGTCAGCATCGTGATCTCGTAGTCGAAGGCCACGAATCCCTCGACGATGACCCGGCCCTGGCCCGCGCGCCCTCCGGATTGCGCGTACTCCCAGGCCGCGTCGACCTCGTCGGCGTTGCGCACGGTGCTCTGCCCGTGCCCCGAGGACGACATCACCGGCTTGACCACGCAAGGCAGGCCAACGGCGGCGACCGCCTCGCGGTAGTCGGCCAGCGTGTCCACGAAGCGGTAGGGCGAGGTCGGCAGCCCGAGGCTTTCGGCCGCCAGGCGCCGGATGCCCTCGCGGTCCATGGTCAGGCGCGCGGCGCGCGCGGTCGGCACGACCCGCTGCCCACGGTCGCGCTCGAGGTCGACCAGGGTCTGGGTGTGGATCGCCTCGATCTCGGGCACCACCAGGTCGGGCTTCTCGTGCGCGATGAGGTCGCGCAGCGCCGCGGGATCGAGCATGTTGAGCGTGTGGCAGCGGTGTGCGACCTGCATGGCCGGGGCGTCGTCGTAGCGATCGGCCGCGATCACCTCGACGCCGAAGCGCTGCAGCTCGATCGCGACTTCCTTGCCCAGCTCGCCGGAACCGAGCA
>CAMPGW010000031.1 GCA_946885735.1 uncultured Gammaproteobacteria bacterium | reverse complement strand
GGGCGCATCCGGCGCGACGGGGGGCGCGGTCGCGGCCTCCTGGCCGGAGGGAGAACAGGCGCCGAGCAGGACGGCGGTCAGCGCGGGAGCCAGGAAGCGACGGAACATCGGCGAGTCTCCGGGAGGGCAGGGGCGGGTCGGTAAAAGCTGCGACGACGGGCCGGAGACACCTTGCCTCCGGCCCGCTGAATCGGCGCTGTGACCGCCACCGGTGGGCGGCGGTTCCTCAGTGGGCGCGGGCGGTGCCGGCCGGTGGCGTGGCGTGCAGGCCCTGGATGTAGGTACCGAGCGACTGGATGTCCTCGTCGCTGAGGTTGCGGGCGATGTCGGCCATCACGGTGTTGGCTTCGGCGCCGGTGCCATAGCTGCCGCCCTGGCGGAAGAACTGCAGCTGGGCGACGGTGTAGGCGGCATGCTGGCCGCCGAGCGCCGGGTAGGACGGTCCGGGATTGCCGCGGCCGGCGGGGCCGTGGCAGGCCAGGCAGGCGGGCACGTCGTCGGCCGGGCGGCCGGCGCGGAAGAGCTTCTCGCCAACCTGGTAGAACTTCATGTCCGCGTTCGGGCCGGTGGCGATCGCGGTGTCGTCGGCGACGCCGGCCTGCGCCTTCTGGGTTGCGAAATAGGCACCGATGTCGCGCATGTCCTGCTCGGTCAGGGGTGCGGCCATGCCCTGCATGATCGGATTCTGGCGCTGGCCGGACTTGTAGAGGTGCAGCTGGCGCCAGATGTAGCGCTCGTGCTGGCCGGCCAGGCGCGGGTACTGCGGGTCGGCGGAGTTGCCGTCCACGCCGTGGCAGGCGGCGCAGGCCCCGGCCTTGGACTGGCCGGCCTTGGCGTCGCCCGGGACGGGCGGACGGGCGTTTGCGGTGGCGGCGACGGCCGCCGGCACCTCGGCGGGCGCTGCGGCTCCGACGCTGGCGGGTGCGGCCGGCGCGATCGAAGCCGGGCTCGCGGGCGCGACGGTGGCGGCAGGCGCGACCGCGGCGCCGGGGGTGGCCTGGCTCGCCACGGCGGAGGTCATCAGGACGAGGGCGGCCAGGCCGAGGACGTGCGGAAACTTCATGGACCAGCTCCGGGAACGGGAAATACCGGGAAAGATTCGACCGCGGCCGTGGAGCCGCATAGCGGACCATTATCCCTGCCGCCGGCCGGATGGGTCAATGAAAGCCCGGCCCTCCAAGCCCGGGCCCGCCAGACCTCGCGTAACATGCCGGCATGTCGAACTACCTCGCCAGCGCCGCCTACAAGCTGGCGGCCCACCTTCCGCGCCAGTTGCCGCCGGACACCGGCCGCGAAGTCGCCTTCGCCGGCCGCTCCAACGCGGGCAAGTCCAGCGCGCTCAACGCGATGTGCAACCAGCACCGCCTGGCCAAGACCTCCAAGACCCCGGGCCGCACCCAGCAGCTGGTGTTCTTCGAGGTCGCGCCGGAGCGCTACCTGGTGGACCTGCCCGGCTACGGCTACGCGCAGGTGCCGATGGAACTCAAGGCGCACTGGCAGGCCTTCATCAACGGCTACTTCCGCGACCGCCAGGCGCTCAAGGGGTTGGTGGTGGTGATGGACATCCGCCACCCGCTGCGCGAGTTCGACCTGAAGATGCTCGAGTACGCCCAGACGCGCGCGCTGCCGGCGCACTGCCTGCTCACCAAGTCCGACAAGCTCGGCCGCGGCGCGCAGGCCGCCGCGCTGCAGGCGGTGCGCAAGCAGCTCGGCGACAGCGCCTCGGTGCAGTTGTTCTCCAGCAGCGACAAACTGGGCATCGACGAGGCGCGCGCGGTGGTGACCGGCTGGCTGCGCGACGGCTGAGGCGCATCCCGGCTCAGCGCCGCAGCGATTCCACCCACGGTTCGAAGCGGCGACCGAAGGCGACCACGGCAGTGAAGGGCGGACCCGCGACCTCGTCGTGTTGGCGGGGCCGCCCAGCGGGGCCGAGTGCAGTCACTTGCGATCGCGAGAGATGCAGGCGCGGGATGGCGATCTCGCCCACGGTCGCATCCGAACGCCAGGCACGATCCTGGCCGCGGCTCCATCCAAGGGTGACGGTGCCGCGCACGATGGCGTAGCGGTTGCGGTCCGGATGGCGCGCGCGCAGGCGCCCAGCGTCCACGCCCGCGTCCACCACGAACAGGCGGCTGGCCGTCTGCCGCTCCTCCTGCAGGGACCGGCGCGCATTCTCGGCCGCCTGAGCAAGATCGGCATCGTCGGGCAGGGCCCTGGCGCGGGACTCGGCGCGCCGCACGCGAGCCTCGCGCCAGGCGATCGTGCGGGCATGCGCCGGGCCCGCCAACTCCAGCACCAGCAGCACGCGTCGCGAGCGCGACCGATAGGAGGCGCGACCGGTGTCGGAGGGTGGTGGGGCGGGATCGAAACCGAGTTCGCGCAGCTTGGCCGGCGTCAGCCATTCCGGCTCGGACGGGCCGGGCATGCCGGCGTACAGCGCGGTGTCGTTCCAGTCGCGGCCCGATACGCGCCACTGCAGCGCCAGCGCGACGCCGCTGTCCTCGGAGCGGTCTTCCCACACGTAGGGCGGGCGCAGTTCGCGCTCGCCCAGCGTGAGCCGGCTTTCGACGAGGCCGCGGTTCCAGGCGGCGCCGCCAAGCGCGATCGCGTTCACCACCGCGATCAGCGCGAGGCCGATCCACAGCACCTGGCGATGGCTCGGGCGCCTCATGCGGGCTCCACGCGATGCCCGGCACGCAGCCGCCGCAGCACGCTCAACACCAGCACCGACACCAGTGCGATCACCAGGAAGAACAGGTACTTCGGCATCAGATCCCACCACCAGTCGTAGAACTTGGTGTAGAGCAGGATCACGAAGAACACCACCGCCGTGTTGGTCACCTCGTTCCAGCCGCGACGCACGCCGAGCCAGGCCAGCCCCGCCGCCGCGCCGAAGCCGAGCAGCTGGTAGATCACTTCCACCGCGTCCGCGGTCATCGGCAGGTAACTGGCCGAACCCCAGTTCGACAGCACCAGCACCGGCAGGAAGAAGAACAGCATCGCGCCGACGCGCCACGCGCCGGCGAATCCGTCGAAGCGCCGGTGGTCGATCCAGGCCGGAACCCAGAACAGCAGCAACGCAGGCGGCAGGAAGTGCTCCGGCCAGGTGCCCGTGTCGAGCCAGTACATGCCGGCATAGGTGCCGGTGCGCGCGGCGATGAAGCAGGCCAGGCAGGCGATGCCCACGGCCAGCAGCAGCCGCAGGTCGCAGGCATAGGCCAGCAACAGCGAGAGCGCGGCCCAGGCCAGCAGCGCGTTCTCGCTCGGGGTGATGTTGAAGATCTCGCCCAGCATCACCGTGTCGAGCACGAAGCAGGCGAAGGCCACCATCGCCGCCAGCTTGGTGAAGTAACCGGAGGGGTCGCGACGGTGCAGGGCCATCGCACCGAGGAAGCTGCCGAAGGCCGCGGCCAGCAGCACCGCGACCTGCGCCGGCGTGTCGAAGCGGCCCCAGAACTGCCGGAACAGGAAGAACACGCTGGCCGCCAGCGCCAGCGCGCCGAGGAAGGAGGCGATCTTCATGCCGGTGGACAACTGCCGCGCGGCATCGTCACGGTCGATGTCGAAGCTGCGGGACAATTCCGCCAGCAGCGCCTGGTGGCGGGCGTCCATGGCGGCGGCCTGGGCGGGCTCCAGCACCAGCGTGCCGTCCACGCGCAAGGCCTCGATCTCGCGCTGGAATGCGCGGATCTGCTCGACGCGCCGCTGTGCCTGCTGGCGGGACAATTCGGTCATGGTCGCTCCCCGCCGCAGTGTAGCGCCTGGCCGCCGCGGCGCGACGGCCCGCGCGCTAGACTGCGCGCTTGCCTTGCATCCGGGTGCGCCGCCCCCAGATCGGGCCGACAGTCCGAAGGAACATGCCGGTGTCCAGCCCCAGCCAGGTCAAGGATTCAACCATCACCGACCTGCGCGAGCTGGTGGCCTTCCATGCCGCCGGGTCGCGGCCGCGCGAGCAATGGACGATCGGCACCGAACACGAGAAGTTCGGCTTCCGCCTCGACGACCTGCGCCCGCCGACCTACGAAGGCGAGAACGGCATCGAGGCGATGCTGCGCGGATTGACGCGCTTCGGCTGGCAGCCGATCGAGGAACACGGCAAGGTCATCGCCCTCGCGCGCGACGGCGGCTCGATCACGCTGGAGCCGGCCGGCCAGTTCGAACTCTCCGGTGCGATGCTGGAGAACATCCACCAGACCTGCTGCGAGACCCATGCGCACCTGCGCGAGGTCAAGACCGTCGCGGAGGAGCTGGGCCTGGGCTTCCTCGGCATGGGCTTCCAGCCCAAGTGGCGGCGCGAGGACATGCCCTGGATGCCCAAGGGCCGCTACCAGATCATGCGCGACTACATGCCGAAGGTCGGCAAGCTCGGCCTGGACATGATGACGCGCACCTGCACGGTGCAGGTGAACCTGGATTTCTCCAGCGAAGCGGACATGGTGAAGAAGTTCCGCGTCTCGTTGGCGCTGCAGCCGATCGCGACGGCCTTGTTCGCCGACTCGCCCTTCAGCGAAGGCAAGCCCAACGGCTACCTGTCGTACCGCTCGCACATCTGGACCGATACCGATCCCGACCGCACCGGCATGCTCGACTTCGTGTTCGAGGACGGTTTCGGCTTCGAGCGCTACGTGGACTACCTGCTCGACGTGCCGATGTACTTCACCTACCGCGACGGCGAGTACATCGACTGCGCGGGCCGCAGCTTCCGCGACTTCCTCAAGGGCAAGCTGCCGAACCTGCCCGGCGTGCTGCCGACGATGAAGGACTGGGCCGACCACATGACCACGGCCTTCCCGGAAGTGCGGCTGAAGAAGTACCTGGAGATGCGCGGCGCCGACGGCGGACCGTGGAACCGTTTGTGCGCGCTGCCCGCGTTCTGGGTCGGGCTGCTGTACGACGACGAGTCGCTTGACGCGGCCTGGGACCTGGTGAAGGACTTCACGATGGCCGAGCGCAACGCGTTGCGCGACGGCGTGCCCAAGCATGCGTTGAAGCTGCCGTTCCGCGGCGCGACCGTGCGCGAACTCGCGCTGGATGCGCTGAAGATCGCCGGCAACGGCCTCGCCCGCCGCAATCGCCTGAACGCCGGCGGCGCCACCGAAGCGGTGTTCCTCGAACCGCTGCTGGAGTTCGCCATGGCCAACGAAACCCCGGCCGAGCGCAAGCTCGCACTGTTCCATGGCGCCTGGGGCGGCTCGGTGGACCCGGTGTTCCGCGAGTTCGCCTACTGATCGTCGTCGATGATCGTGCCGATGCCGATGGCGTCCCCGATGATCGCGCCGTGCGCGGCACTGATGACTACTTCGAAGCTTTCCTCGGGCTCGGCGATGTCGTCCGCGTACACATCCAGCTCCACGGACTGCCGCGTACGACCGGGATCGAAGGCAGGGGCCTGGTAGTAGATGGCCATGTCCGCCCAGGGCGTGGCAGATCCGTCGGGCTGCACCGTCAGCCAGAACGTCACGGGCTGGGCGGCGGGCGACGACAGACTCACGGTGAAGTTCATGGTGCGCTTGCCATTGGCGCCGGTGCCCTCGACCACCGTGGCATCGGAGATGGAAATCGTCGGCATGTCGTCGTTGACCAGGCGCGCCAGGGCGCGTGCCCGCACGGGGGTGGCGCCTTCCACGCGGGTGATCTCCAGGCCAAAGGCTTCGCTTGGCTCGGGCAGGGTGTCGCCGAGCACGGGTACGTCCACGACCAGTCGCGTCTGTCCGGGGGGCAGCTCGAGGTCCGTCATGGCCACGGCCACGTAGTCGCTGCCAGCGAAGGCGGTGCCGTCGCTGGTCCGAACGTCGAACGCGACCGGACCGGGCTGGGGCGCCGCGAGCTCGATCACGAAGCGCGCCATGTTGGCGCCATTGCCCTCGGGCTGCGTCACGCCGGTCACCGAGATGCCGGTGCTGGCGTCGTTGTCGAGGATGCTGGCCGAGGCCGTTGCGGTGCCCAGCTGCACCCCGTACGGACCCACCAGCCTGCCCGCGAGCTCCTCCGTGCCCTCTGCCAGCCGGTCGCCGAAGACGACCACGGGAATCTGCAGTTCGGTCTGACCGGCCCGGATCACCAGGCCGCTTCGGCGCACCTCCTCGAAGTCCGAGCCGGGGGTGGCGGTGCCGCCCGCGGTCTCGAAGGAGAACCAGGCGTCGTCGGGTTGCGTTGCCGACAGCGTCGCCGTGAAATGCGCCAGCGTGACGTCGTCGTCGCCCTCCTGCACTGGTGCGCCCGAAAGCGAAAGCGTCGGCGTCGGGTCGTTGTCATCGATCACGACGAACGCGCTCGTCGCGAAGCCACTGGCGTCGGCAAAAGGCACCAGGCTGGCCAGGACCACGACGACCTCGGCGTGCTCGAGCACGGTGTCGCCGACGATGTCGATCGGCGCCGATGCCAGGGTCTGGCCGGCGGGAATGACGATCTGCGTGAATGGCAGCTCGTAGTCTGCAGCAAGGGTGGCCGATTCCGTCCACCAGGGTTCCAGCGTGTCGAGATGGACGACCAGGTCGGTCGGCGAGGGTTTCGACAGCACGAGCGGCACCTGGAAGCGGGACTTGCCGCTGTCTGCCTCGAGCACCTGCGCGACGCCGGACACGAGCCTGAGTTCCTCGGTGTCGTCCTCGTAGATGCGCGCGGTCTCGGGCGCCACGGGCGCGACGCCCTGGACATTCGAGGCTACCAACTGGAACGTTTCGGCGCCCTCCACGTCGAAGTCGCCGTGGACGATGACCTCCTGCGCCGGCGCCGACCACTCGCCGGCCGGGATGTGCAGGTCCGTCGGCGCAAGCGCCTCGTAATCGCTGCCGGCGTGGGCGCTGCCGTCCTGGGTGGACAAGGTGAAACTCACGCCTCCCGCGGGCGCCGGGTAGTCCAGCGATGCTCCCACGACCATGGTGGTGTCGCCCGTGTCCGGTTCGGAGACGGAGCCGGCGAGCAACTGCAGGGTGGGGGCAAAGGCGGGTATCGTGACCGGCGCTGCGTAGTCCGAGGGAGGCCCCTTGCCTGCCTCGTTGGTGGCGCGGGCGCGAAAACGGTACTCGACGCCGGGTTTGAGTCCGATCATCGCGTGCACGAGGCTGGCGCTGCCGGCATCCGCATCGATGCCGCCGCCGGGCTCGGCGTAGACGGTGTAGCCGGACACGGCCGAGCCCCCTGTGATGACGGGCGCAGCGACGGTTACCGTTGCCCGGCCCTCCCGCGGGTCGGGATGGGCCAGGGCCGTCACGACGATCGGGGCGCCGGGCAGGGATCCAGCGCCCTGGTACGGCGTGAGCTGCCCTCGCCACAGCCGGATGCCGTCCTCGGTGCCGGAGAGGGCGACGTCGCGGACGCCGTCGCCGTTGAAATCGCCGATGGCGATGGCCATGGGTCCGGCGGGAAATCCCGGTGCGGCGGCGACCTGGATGACCGCGTAGTCGAGGCCGAAGCCATCCTGCATCAGGTACGCCAGGCGCGGGCTTCCAGGTTCGGATCCGGACTGGACCAGGTCCATGAACCCGTTGCCATCCAGGTCCACCGGTCGGTCCAGATGGCCGGCAGCGCCACCGGCCACGAGGGTCCGCTGCGTGGAAAGACTGCCGTCCGGCAATTGCAGGTGGATGCCCAGGCGCGGCACCGGCCCCGCCTGGCTGAGCACGACGTCGTCGCGCCCGTCGGCATTGACGTCGAAGGCCGAACCCGCCATGAAGAAGCCGCCGCTGGTGTCGGCCGACAGCGAGGTGGGCGCCAACCAACCGCCCGCCCCGTCGGCCCGGAAAACCCGCGGCGCGGGACTGCTGCCATAGGCGACCGACAGCAGGTCCAACGGTCCCACGCCATCGAGCTGGGCCAGCCAGAGGTCGGGGTTGTACTCGTCGGACTCGATTGCCGCGTGGCGCGAGAAGCCGCCCTGGCCGTCACCGAACCAGGTGGCGAGTTGGCTGCCATAGGCATCCTGCACGTCGCGATCGTAGTCGAGCAGGGAAAGAACGACATCGAGGTGGCCGTCACCGTCCATGTCGGATACCTGCGGCACGGCATTGCTGAAGATGCCGTCGTTCCAACGATCCGAGCGCCACTGGTAACCGCCCCCGGGCAGGGACACCAGCGTCAGCAGGCCGATGCCGTCCGCCATGGCGGTGATGACCAGGTCGTCCCTTCCATCCTTGTTGAAGTCCGCCGCGCTCATGCCGATTACCGACGTGCCGGGCACGACGCTGGGCAAGTCCAGGGGTGCCGCGGGAGCGAGCGCCCCTGCGGGCGTTTGCAGGAAAAGGTGGAGTCGCGCCGGGTACTCGGTTTCGCCAGGATTGCTGCCCAGGGCGGCGAGGTCGTCACGGCCGTCGCCATTGAAGTCGCCGCGCGCCAGGCCGCGCGCCACGAGGGGCGCGGACCAGTGCTCGACGAAATCGAACTTCGGCGGCACGCTGCCGGCGGTGGCGCGCACGTAGGCGGGAGAGGCGAGGGCGCCGCCGCGCGCCCGCTCGGCCCGCTCGGCCCTCACGTCCTGCCTGTCCCTTGCTTCCCGGTCCGGGCTACCCGACCACATCGCGAACGCGGCGGCTGCGAGCAGCGCGGCGACCACGACGGGCGCGACGGACTTCCGGGTGTTGGATGCCACGCGCCGCCCCTTTTGGCGCCCGGTCCGGGCACCACGATAGTAGCCCCGCCGATGCGGTAGTGCCCGCGGTTGCGCGAGTGCCCGATGAATTCGTGCCCGGCCCTGCGTGTACCCTTCGCCGCATGAGCCCGAATCCAACGACCCCCTCGGCCGAACCCGCGCCGCGGGATCCCGGCCGCGAGTCGGATTTCAACGACAGCGACCGCCTGCTGCGCGACGACGTACGCATGCTCGGGGCGCTGGTGGGCGAGATCCTCGCCGAGCAGGTGGGACCGGATTTCCTCGAGGACGTGGAACGGATTCGTCGCGCCGCGATCCGCAGGCGCGAGTCGGGCGCCGGCGTGGAGGAACTGGCCGGCGAGATCGGCTCCGTCGGCCTCGCGCGCGCGGGCAACCTGGTGCGCGCCTTCGCCACCTATTTCCAGGCCATCAACATCGCCGAGCGCGTGCATCGCATCCGCCGCCGGCGCGACTACGAGCGCGATGGCTCGCTGCCGCAGCCGGGCAGCCTGCGCGCCGTGCTGCAGGCCCTGCGCGCGGAGGGCGTCGGTCCCGACGAGGTCGCGGCGCTGCTGCCGAGCTTGTGCATCGAGCCGGTGTTCACCGCGCACCCCACCGAGGCGGTGCGCCGGGCGCTGCTGCACAAGGAGCAGGACCTCGTGGCCTGCCTGGTCGCCGATATCGACCGCGGCCGTACGCCCTCCGAGCGCCGCGCCGACCGCGAGCGGATGCGCATGGCACTCACCTCGGGCTGGCAGACCGCGGAGGCGCCGCCGGCGCGGCCGAGCGTGGCCGACGAACTGGAGAACGTCGGCTTCTATCTCGTCGACGTGCTCTATCGCGTGCTGCCGGTGTTCTACGAGGTCTTCGAGGACGCGCTGCGCGGCAGCCATGGCCCGGGCCTGGCGTTGCCATCGGTGTTGCGTTTCGGCACATGGGTCGGTGGCGACATGGACGGCAATCCGAACGTCGGCGCGCAGACCATCGCCGCGACGCTCGCGGCCCAGCGCGCGCTCGTGCTTGCCGCCTATCGCAAGGATCTCGCGCGTCTGTCGGCGGTGCTGAGCCAGTCGCCTTCGCGGGTTGCCATCGATCCCGATGTTTCGCAGCGCATCGAGGCATATCGCAGCCTGCTGCCCCAGGCCGCGGCGCGCCTGCGCGCCCGCCACGCCGACATGCCCTACCGGCAACTGCTGGCGCTGATGTCGGCGCGCGTGCAGGAGACCGCGCAGTCCCGTCCCGCCGCCTATGCCGATGCCGACGCCTTCCGCGCCGACCTCGACTGCATCGCCGCCAGCCTCGCCGCGCACCAGGGCGAGCACGCCGGCGCCTTCGCGCTGCGGCGGCTGCGGCGCCGCGTGCAGGCGTTCGGCTTCCACCTGGCCACGCTCGACCTGCGCCAGGACGCGGCGACCCACGCGCGGGCCCTCGAAGCCTTGCGTGCCGACCCGGAGTCCGCAGCCGGCCAGCCCGTGCTCGACGTGTTCCGCACCGTCGCCGCCCTGCGCCCCAGCCTGGGCGCTGCCGCGTTCGGCCCCTACATCATCAGCATGTGCCGCAGCGCCGGTGATGCCCTGGACGTGCTGGAACTGGCTCGGCTCGGCGGCTGCGTCGACGGCGACGGCCGGGTGCCGCTCGACGTGGCGCCGCTGTTCGAGACCGTGGCCGACCTGGAGTCGGCTGCCGACACCTTGCGCTCGCTCTTCGACGACGCGCGTTACCGCGAGCACCTCGCCTCGCGCGGCCAGCGCCAGATGGTGATGCTGGGCTACTCCGACAGCGCCAAGGACGGCGGCCTGCTGGCCTCGCGCTGGGCGCTGCAGCAGGCGCAGGTGGCGCTGGCGGCGCTGGGCCGCGAACGCGGGGTCGCGATCGCCTTCTTCCACGGCCGCGGGGGATCCGCCTCGCGCGGCGGCGGCAAGACCGAGCGCGCGGTGATCGCCTCGCCGCGTGGTTCGGTGGACGGCTACCTGCGCCTGACCGAGCAGGGCGAGGTAATCCACCGCAAGTACGGCATCCGCGCGCTGGCCTTGCGCAACCTCGAGCAGACCACCGGAGCGGTGTTGCGCGCCACCCTGCGCCCGCGGCGGCCGGAACCGCGCGAGGCCGGCTGGCGCAGCCTGGCGACGGAACTGGCCACGGATGCGCGCGCGCGTTACCGCGCGCTGGTGCACGAGGATCCGCGCTTCCCCGATTACTTCCGCGCGGCCACCCCGATCGACGTCATCGAGCGCCTCTGGCTCGGTTCGCGGCCAAGCCGACGCGCGCCCGCGGATGGCAAGGCGCCGGGCATCGGCCAGCTGCGGGCGATCCCGTGGGTGTTCGCCTGGTCGCAGAACCGCTGCGGCCTCACCGCCTGGTACGGCGTCGGTGGTGCACTCGAAGCGGCGCTGCACCGGCACGGCGTCGAACGGCTGGCGGAAATGGCGCGCGACTGGCCCTTCTTCGGCACCCTGGTGGACGACGTGGAGATGGTGCTGGCCAAGTCGGACCCGGGGATCTTCGCGCGCTACTCCGCGCTGGCCGGCGCCTTGCACGAACCGATGCACGCGGGCATCGCCGCCGAGTTCGAGCGCACGCGCGCGGCGGTACTCGCGATCAAGGGACACGACGAGCTGCTCGCGGGGGACCGCCGGTTGCGGCTGTCGATCCGCCTGCGCAATCCGTACGTGGACCCGATCAGCTTGCTGCAGGTGGACCTGCTGGAGCGTTGGCGGGCCGGCGGCCGCGAGGACGAGCCGCTGTTCCAGGCCCTCGTCGCCACCGTCAACGGCATCGCTGCCGGCATCCAGAACACCGGGTAGTTCGGGGCGACGTCGTTCAGGATGGCGGAGTTGCCAGCCCCTCCCCACGCCGTTCTATGATCGGGCTTCCATCCGGGAGACGCACATGAAGTCGATGCTTGCCTGCCTCACCGCCTGCCTGTTCGTCGCCGCCGCCGCGGCCCAGGCGCAGACCGCGATCCAGCCGATCAAGATGCAGATGGTCCAGCCGAACGTCCAGATCGCGCAGGTCAAGGATCCCGCGCTGGAGGTGGCCCGGCTGGAACGCGAGAACAAGCGCCTGCGCGAGGAGAACGAAGCGCTGAAGAAGCGCGTCGACGATTTCACCCGCCTCGGCGGTAGCGAAGTGCATGCCTACTGCCCGGCCGACAACCCGACCCTGAGCCGCAACACCGCCGGCGCGGAAAACGACTGCGGCGCCGCGGGATACACCTGCGAGCCCGTGTCTGGCCAGTGCCGCACGAGCTGCCAGACGTCCAACATGTGCGCGGGCGGCTTCACCTGTGACACCGGCGCACAGCAGTGCGTGCGCACCGGCTGAGGCAAAGCTAGCCGGCGGTCACGTCTCGCAGCTGCCAGCCGCTGCCGGCGAGCAGGCGCAGCCGCTGCTTGAACACGCCGCCCGGCAACGAGGTCGTGGCGACCAGGTCGATGTGCAGGTCGTGCTGCTCGCCGCGCACCAACGCGTCCGGATCGGTGACGCCCAGGCCGGGATCGACGGCATCCGGATCCTCCTGGCGGTCGCGCCAGCGCTCGAACAGCGCTGGCGTGCGCAGGGCCTGCTGCAGTTCGGCCGCGAGGCCTTCGGCGCCCTGGCTGTGGAACGCCAGGTCGGGATCCGACCCGCGCGCGAGGCGCGGATCGGGCAGGCGCAGGTAGTAGCGGGTCTTCATGCGGCGGCGTCCTCCGGTCGACTGCGTGTCGCCAGTCTAGCCGCCGGCGTCCGCCGCGGTCAGCCGCGACCGCGCCCGTCGTGCGCCTGCGTTCAGCGCGAGTACGCGCGCGGCAATGCCGCGGGCGGCGCGAGGTAGCGGTCGCGCAACTCGGTCTGGCGCGAACGCAGGGGCATCGGCCGCCCGTGCATCCACACCTGCCGCGGCAGCGTGGACAGCTCCAGCGGATCGCCGTCCCACAAGGTCAGGTCGGCCTCCAGGCCGGGCTCGATGCGACCGATGCGGTCGCCCACGCCGAGCGCCTGCGCCGGCACCCGGGTGATCGCGGCGAGGCCGTCCTCCCACGGAAGGCCGTTGGCGACCGCGTTGCCTGCGGCCTGGCGGATCTTGCGCGCGTTGTGGGTGCTGTCCGGCGACAGCATCGCCACCTTCACGCCGGCGCGCTGCAGCAGCGCGGCGTTGTCGAGCCGCGAGCCGAGCTGGTCGAAGCTCGAAGGCAGGTTCTGCAAGGCATCCACGAATACCGTGGCGTTCGCCGCCTTCAGTTCGCTGGCGACCTTCCAGGCCTCGGCGCCGCCGGCGATGATCGGCCGCAACGAGTGCTTCCGGCAGAAGGCCAGCAGCTGGCGGATGTCAGCCGCGCGATCGACGCTGAAGACGATCCGTCCCTTGGCCAGGAAGCGCGCCAGCACCTCGCGCCCGGTCGGGGTGAGCAACTGGTAGGGCGTGTTGTACGGCGCCTGCCCGCGCGCCTCGCGAATGGCCTGTTCCAGCAGCATGTACTGCGCCGCGCGCGAGCCGCCGCTCATGCCGTCGGCACCGGCGCCGAGGTTGATGTAGAGCAGGCGTTCGCCGACGGGCGCTGCCGACGGATCGCCGTCCAGGCGAACCACGCCGCCCTGGCCCGCGATCAGGCTGCCGCCACCGCTGCTGGCTACCAGCGCGGTCCAGGTCAGGCCGCCCGCGCGGGCGACGGGCAGCAACACCGACTCCGGGTTGTAGGCCAGCATCACGTCGAACTCGGGGCGCGTCTGCTGGGTGCCGGTGCCCGTCATCGAAACTGCGCTGTCCACTGTGCTCTTCTCGGCCGAGACCTCCTCCAGGCCGATGTCGGAGAAACCGCCAAACAGCCCCGGCGTCAGCGGCTGGCCGGCGGCATCCACCACGGTCACGCCGGCGGGCGCTGCAAGGCCCGGGCCCACCCCGCGGATCACGCCACCCTGCACCAGCACGTCGGCGTTCTTGAGGGTGCCGCGCGCGCCGGCCGTGTGCACGGTCGCGTTGCGGATCAGCAGGTCCTGGGCGGCGAGCGGGCCGGCGGCCAGGCACAGGCACAGTGCGAGCAGCTTCATCGGGCGCTTCACGGGGCCACCCCCTGGCCGAGCAGGAAATCGGAACGTGGTTGCAGGCTGCGATCGGCGCGGTCGTAGAGCAGGGCACCGTCGACGTAGACCTTCTCGGCCTTCGCGTACACGCTGAAGGGGTTGCCGCTCCACAGCGCCACGTCGGCCATCTTGCCGGGCTCCAGCGTGCCGGTCTGCCGGTCGATGCCGAGCGCGCGCGCGGCGTTCGCCGTCAGCCAGCGGATCGCGCGTTCCGGCGGGATGTCGAGGCCGGCGGCGCGGCCGTTGGCCATCGCCTTGGCGGCTTCCTGGTTGAGCCGCTGGATGCCTTCAGACGAATCCGAGTGGACGATCGCGCAGCCGTTGGCGGGGCGATCGACGATGGCGAGGTTTTCCTGGATGCCGTCGAAGGCTTCCATCTTGAAGCCCCACCAGTCGGCCCACAGCGCGCCACAGACGTTCTCCGCGGCGAGGCGGTCGGCGACCTTGTAGGCTTCCACGCCGTGGTGGAAGGCCGCGACCTTGAAGCCGAACTCGCGGGCCAGGTCGAGCATG
Organism: uncultured Gammaproteobacteria bacterium; assembly: GCA_946885735.1. The sequence goes on along the minus strand of CAMPGW010000031.1, from coordinate 14,158 downwards.
ATCGCCATCTCGTCGGCGCGGTAGCAGTGCACGTGCACCAGCACCTCGCCCTTCATCGCGCCCATCAGGGTTTCCTTGGCGAGATCCTGCTGCGGCGGGTCGCCGGCCTGGCCGCCGCCCTCGTCCTTGTCGCGGCCCCAGCGCGATTTCTTCTTCGGCGCGTCAGGGTTCGGCAGCGAGGCGCGGTACTTGTCCCAGCCGCGCATGTAGGCCTGCGCCTCGATGAAGGCAGTGCGATAGCCGGCGACGTTGCCCATGCGGGTCATCGGGCCGCCCTTGTTGCCGTAGTAGCGCTTGGGATTCTCGCCGCAGGCCATCTTCAGGCCCCAGGGCGCGCCCGGGAATTTCATCGCCTGGTAGGTCACGGCGGGGACGTTCTTGATGGTGACGCCGCGGCCGCCGATCAGGTTGCCGGAACCCGGCAGCACCTGCATCGCCGTGACGCCGCCGGCCAACGCGGTGGCGAAGCCCGGGTCCTGCGGCCAGAGCGCGTGCTCGGCCCAGACGTTGGGCGTGGTCGGGTCGACCATTTCATTGCCGTCGCTGTGCGCCTCGGCGCCCGGGCTGGCGTACACGCCCAGGTGCGAGTGCACGTCGATGATGCCCGGGGTGATCCACTTGCCGGCGGCCTCCACCACGGTGGCGCCCTCGGGCGCCTGCAGGCCGCGGCCGACCGCGGCGACGCGGCCGTCGGCCAGCAGCACGTCGGCGTCGTCGAGGCGTTCGCCGGTGCCCGTCAGCACGGTGGCGTGGCGCAACAGCACCGGCGGCGCGGCAATGCGCTGGTAGGTGCTGGGGTAGGGGTCGCGCGGCGGCAGCGGCGTGGCGGCCCCCGCGGACGCACTCAGGGCGGCCAGCGCAAGGGCGAGCAGGGTCTTGGACATGCAGGTGGTTCCCCGTGGTAATCCCGCCACCCTAGCCGGCGAAGGCCGTTGCTGCCAACCATTACTTTCGGCAGGGCCGCGGGTGCCGGTGGCCTTGCACGCGGGACGCCGCAAGTACGTCCCTGTAGGCTCATCGGCGGCATCCATGCCGCCGAAGCCCGCGCGCAAGGCCACCGGCACCCGCGGCCCGCAAAGTCGCGCTGCCGCCATCCAGGAAAACCAAGAGAGCTGGCGTCTTCCTCCTCCGCCGCGACGGTTTCGCGGGGACGGACGCCGGCGAGGCGGGCCGGGGTATCGGCGACATGGATGTCGCCGATAAGCCTACAGGGACGTATTCACGGCGTCCCCCGGACCGTCTTGCCGGCGGCCGGCCCTTGCCCGGACATGTCAAAATGGCTGCGAAAGGGGAGACGGCATGAAGGACAAGAACGAGATCGTCAGCAACTGGCTGCCGCGCTACACCGGACTGTCGCTCAGCGATTTCGGCGAGCACATCCTGCTCACCAATTTTGGCGGCTACCTCAACACCTTCTCGCGCCTGGCCGGCGCGCCCATCGTCGGCCTCGACCGGCCGATGCCCAGCGCCACCGCCGACGGCATCACCATGATCAACTTCGGCATGGGCAGCGCGAATGCCGCGACGATGATGGATCTGCTCAGCGCGCTGCCGCCCAAGGCGGTGCTGTTCCTCGGCAAGTGCGGCGGGCTCAAGCGCAAGAACCAGCTCGGCGACCTGATCCTGCCGATCGCGGCGATCCGCGGCGAGGGCACCAGCAACGACTACATGCCCGCCGAAGTGCCGGCGCTGCCCGCCTTCGCGATGCAGCGCGTGATCTCTACCATGATCCGCGACCTCGGCCACGACTACTGGACCGGCACGGTGTACACCACCAACCGCCGCGTCTGGGAACACGACGAGGCCTTCAAGGACTACCTGCGCAAATTGCGTTGCATGGCGATCGACATGGAAACCGCGACGATCTTCGCCGCGGGCTTCGCCAACTCCATCCCGAGCGGCGCGCTGCTGCTGGTCTCGGACCAGCCGATGATCCCGGAAGGGGTGAAGACCGAACTCTCGGACAAGCGCGTCACCGAGGAATTCGTCGAGAACCACATCACCATCGGCATCGAGGCGCTCAAGCTCATCCGCCGCCACGGCAAATCCGTCAAACACCTCCGCTTCGATTCCTGACTCGCTTGTCGGGCCTTGTGCCTGGCGAAGCCGAGGGAGGGGTCCTCCCTGCTCGCCACGGCGTAAGCCGCTCCTGCCAACTCAGTGGCGACCGGGCGGGCATCCTGCCCGCCCTTCTGTGAGGACCCCTCCCTCGGCTCCGCCAGGCACCGGGCACGGCCGCTCGCAACCGCTTTTTCCGGGGCCCGCACGACTCTTGCTCGCCTTGGGTGACGTCGGGGGTACTGGCTATCGCAGGAGGCTGGGCAGGGACGCCCAGCCGCTCGCCACTGAGTTGGCAGGAGCGTGTTACGCCGTGGCGACCGGCGATAGCCAGTACCCCCGGCGGCGCCCAAGGCGCACCAGAGTCACCAAATGAATTGGAGGTTGAGGACGTCGGGGGCCTCGCGGCTTTCGACGAAGCGCACCGTGCACTCGAGCGTCTGCTTGCTCTCCGTGGACAGCCCCGGGTCGATGGTGATCGGCGAGCGCAGCACCTGCGCGCCATCGGTGCCCTCGGCCAGGCTGGCCGCCAGCACCGCGTGGTCGAGCTGGTAGGTCTTCTCCGCCAGCTGCCCCTTCGCGTAGGTCTCGCAGGCGGTGGCCGCCAATTCGTTGCGGCTGTTGCCGACGGATGGCTGGCTGCAGGCCGCGAGCGCGGCCAGGAGCAGTGCGAGCAGAACGCGATTCATGGCGACCCTCCCCCGGTGGAACCGGTGCCAGGCGAGTGTGCCTGCCGGACCGGTCGATGCTCCGTGAAGCTAGGGCCTTTACTCTAACCGCGCCCGGGCCATACGTCACATACCGCCATCGGGGGCGTCCCGGGTCGCGGTGCGTGGCTTCAGTAGCGGGGAACCGATGGGTCCACCTGCACCGACCACGCATCGATGCCGCCCTCGACGTTGTACAGGTCGTGGAAGCCGAGGCCGCGGAAGTGCTCGGCGGCCTGGCGGCTGCGATTGCCGCTGTGGCACAGGAAGGCCAGCGGCATGTCCTTGGGCAGCTCGGCCAGGCGGGCCATGCTGTCATCGTCGAGGGTGTCGTGCGGCGGCGGGAACGGCGCCATCGCCCGCTCCTCGGGCGTGCGCACGTCGATCACGTCGATGGCTCCGGCGACGATGCGGTCGTGGAGGTCCTGCACGGAAAGCGACTTCACCGGGGGTGGGGCGTTGGGGTTGGTGATCGACAGGCCCGACCCGCGCACGTCCTCGACCCAGTCGATGGCGATGCCGCTGGCGCGCGGGGCGCTGGCCAGGTCGAAGTGAACGCGGATGCCGGCGGCCTCGGCGACGATTTCCTGCCCGGTCACCGGCTTGAGCTGGAACTGCGCGTTGAAGCGCGGGTCCACCGCCATGTGCAGGCCCATGCCGGGCTCGGCGCCGTCGAGCGCACGCTGGATCGCCTCGGCGGCCTTCGGGCTGATGCTGATCGCCGGCGGCGTGCGGTCGGGCGCCGGCACGCCGAGCAGTTCATGCAGCTCGCCCGAGTTCAGCAGTTGCTCGATGATGTCGCTGCCACCCACCAGCTCGCCGCCGATGTAGAGCTGCGGGATGGTCGGCCACTGGCCGTATTCCTTGATGCCCTCGCGGATTTCCGGGTCGGCGAGCACGTCCACGCTGGCGTAGCCGGGCGAGAGGGCGTCCAGGATGCCCACCGCCTTGGCCGAGAAGCCGCAGCGGGGCGAGGAGGGCTCGCCCTTCATGAAAAGTACGACCTTGTTGGAGCTCAGGGTGCGCTCGATGCGCTCGCGGGTATCGGGATTCAGGGGCATGGACGGACTCCGGGCAATGGGCGCATTTTACGCCCCATGACCTCCGGCACGGTGAACCGGCAGGAGGAGGTCTAGAATCCACCCATCGCTCCCGGAGGAGGGACCGTCATGACCGGCATCCTGAGATTCGGCGCGGCCCTGGTCGCGCTCGCTTTCGCCGCCCCCGCCACCGCTTCGCCCGAGGCGGAAGGGCCTCCGCCGCCGCAGGCGGTCGCGCTCAAGGTCGGGGTGGATGCGGCCGGCCGGGTGCAGACGAGCTCTTCGCTGGGCTCGCAGGCGGCCCCGGCGATCTTGCAGGCCGCCGAGTCCTTTGCCCGGAAGCTGGCATTCACGCCGGCGCGCAAGGGTGGCGTTGCCGTGCCGAGCGAAACCTACCTCAACCTGGTCATCGCGGTGGAACCGGACAGCGACGGCAAGTTCGCACTCAAGCTGCGTCGTGCCGCGAACGGGCCGGGGGTGGCCACGCTCGGCAAGCTCGAGCCGCCACGGAAACTCGGCCGCAGGTCCGGTGCGACGATCGTCGTGTCCGTGGACGTGGATGCCCAGGGCGCCCCCGACATGGACAGCTTCAAGGTCGAGTCGATGGAGTTGCGCGAGGCCTCGAGCTTCGCGGAAGCCCGTTACCTCGACGCGATCCGCCATTCGGTGCGGCATTCGCGCTTCGAGCCCGAGAAGGTGGACGGGGCGGCGGTGCCGTCGCGGGTGAGCCTGCCCTACCGCTTCGGGAGAGGCGGCGGGAAGCCCAAGCCGGGCGAGGATGAAGGTAGGCGTGGCACGCCGCCTGCGCCCGTCGATCCCACCGACCAGCCGACGATGCGTGGCGTCTCGCTGCAGCCCGGCATCGAGCTTCCGCGGATCGATTACAGGGCGGCGCCGGCAGCCTGAAGGCGGGGCGCCTTCACAGGTTCTGGTAGTTCGGCCCCGCGCCGCCTTCCGGCGTCACCCAGTCGATGATCTGGTAAGGATCCTTGATGTCGCAGGTCTTGCAGTGCACGCAGTTGGCGGCGTTGATCTGCAGGCGCCGGCCGCCGGCGTCCTCGACCATCTCGTAGACCGCGGCCGGGCAGAAGCGCGTGCACGGATTGCCGTACTCTTCCGCGCAGCGGCCGATGCAGATCGAGGTGTCGAGCACCTTCAGGTGGATCGGCTGGTCCTCGTCGTGCTCGGTGGCCGCGAAGTACACGCCGGCCAGGCGGTCGCGCGGCGGCAGCGTGCGCTCGACGTAATCGCGCTTCGGCTTTTCGGCCTCGGCGAGCTTCTGCAGCGAATCGAAGTCGGCCTTCGTCTTCCAGGTCCAGGGCGAATGCCCGCCGGTGACGGTTTCCCAGGCCGCGTTGAGCAGGCCGAACCACTGGCCCTTCTTGAACGCCGGCTTGAAGTTGCGCACCTTGCGCAGTTCGTCCATCACCGGCGAGGCGCGCAGGCGCGCGTCCCAGCCTTCCGATGTCAGGCCCGCCTCGGCGATGTGCTGCGCGGCCAGCATGCCCGAGCGCATCGCCTGGTGGGTGCCCTTGATCTTGGGCACGTTGAGCAGGCCGGCGCCGTCGCCGATGAGCATCGCGCCCGGCATCTCGACCGTCGGCAGGGCCTGCCAGCCACCGGTGACGATGGCGCGCGCGCCCGCCGACAGGATCGTGCCGCCTTCGAGCAGCGCCTTCACCAGCGGATGGTTCTTCCACTGCTGGAAGGCTTCGTAGGGCTGGTACATCGGGTCGCGGTAGTCCAGGCCCGACACATAGCCGAGCGCGATGCGATCACCGTCGAGGTGGTAGAGGAAGCTGCCGCCGTAGGTGTGCGTGTCCGCCGGCCAGCCGAGCGTGTGCACGATCTTGCCCGGCTGCACACGGCCGGCGGGAACCTGCCACAGCTCCTTGATGCCGATCGAATAGTTCTGCGGGTCGTGGTTGGCCGACAGTGCGTACTTGCCGACCAGCTGCTTGGTCAGGTGGCCACGCGCACCCTCGCCGAACACGGTGAGCTTGGCGCGGATGTCGATGCCTTGCGTGTAGCCGGGCTTGTGGCTGCCGTCGCGGGCGACGCCCATGTCGCCGATGCGCACGCCGGCGACCGCGCCGGTCTCTTCGTCGTACAGCGGTTCGGCGGCGGCGAAGCCCGGGTAGATCTCCACGCCCAGCGCCTCGGCCTGCGGCGCCATCCACGCGCACAGCGCGCCGAGCGAGACGATGAAGTTGCCGTGGTTGTGCATCTGCGGCGGCACCACCGGCGACTTGAAGCCGCCGGTCTTGGACAGTATCCAGAACTCGTCCTCGCCGGCCGGCACGCAGACCGGCGGCGGCGCCTCGCGCCAGCCGGGCAGCAACTCGTCCAGCGGCTGCGGCTCGATCACCGCACCGGACAGGATGTGCGCGCCGATGGTGGAGGACTTCTCGATCACGCACACGCTCAGCTCGGGCTTGAGCTGCTTGAGCCGGATCGCGAACGCCAGCCCCGCCGGGCCCGCGCCCACCGTGACGACGTCGTACTCCATCACATCGCGATCGCTCATGCCCGACTCCTGCTCGACGGCCAATTGTCGCGGTTTGCCGGGGGTGCGGCAAATCGCCGAGACTGCGCCGATGCTGGAGCCCGTGCCGCTGGCGGATGCCGAACTGTTGTGGGACCCCGGCTGGCTGGCGCGCGGGGAGGCCGACTCGCTGTTCGCCGACCTGCTGGCGCAGGTGCCGTGGGAGGTGCATCGCATCCGGCTGTTCGGGCGTTGGCATGATTCGCCGCGACGAAGCTGCTGGATCGGCGATCCCGGCGCGAGGTATCGCTATTCCGGCGCGGACTTCGCGCCGCGTCCCTGGCCGGACGCACTGGGGCCGGTACGCGCGCGGTTGACCGCCGAGCTCGGCGGGCCCTTCAACTCGGTGCTCGCCAATCTGTATCGCGACGGCCGCGACGCCATGGGTTGGCACGCCGACGACGAGCCGGAACTCGGCGACGAACCGGTGATCGCTTCGCTCAGCCTGGGCCAGTCACGGCGCTTCCTGTTGCGGCACGAGGCCGATCCCGCCAGGCGCCTGGCCCTGGACTTGCCGCACGGCAGCCTGCTGGTGATGCGCGGCGGTACGCAATCGCACTACCGGCACGCGCTGCCGCGCAGCAGCCGGGCGCTGGCGCCGCGCATCAACCTCACCTTCCGGCGAATCCGGGCCTTGCCCTGATCGGGCTCAGCGGGCGGGCGATCCGGGCGCCGCGGCATGGACCTGGCCCTGCGCCAGCGTCCATCCGATGACACGATCGCGGCTGCGGTCCAACGCCCGGGCGAAGGCGTCCACCACGCTGGCGACTTCGGTGTCCGCAGCGGGCTCGACCTCACGGAAGAGCTGCGCGGCGACCACGCGGCCGTCCACCGCGCGAACGAGGCGAACGTGGAGTTCGACCACCGCCTGCGGCCGGCCGCCCTCGTAGATCGAAGTGAAGTTGCGCAGTTCCGACTGCAGCGAGAAGTCGCCGCGGGCGCCGCTGCCCGGCCGCGACACGGCCAGGATCTTGCCCGAGTCCTCGAAGCCGCGGACCAGCGCGGTCTGCACCAGTTCAGTGGCCGGGTCCGACCAGCTCGCGGCGTGGTAGACCTGCACCGCGCCGGTGTCGGGACGCACGGCGATGCGCTCGGAGTCGATCTGCTGGCTCGCGCCGGGCTTGGCCACCAGCAGCGACCACTCCACCGTCGGCCAGTCGGCGCCGACGGCGACCGGCGCGTGCGACGGAGCGAAGACCTGGGTCGGCTCCCGCTCGGGGAGGACGCTGCAGCCCGCGGCCAGCAGCGCCAGCGCCGCCGCGGCAGCGGCGTTACGGATTGGCTTTCGCATCGGGATCGAACTCCTCGGGACGGTTGCGGCCGGTGACATAGCCGCCGGGGTTGCGGTCCAGCCGCGAGGTCACGCGGCGCAAATCGCGCATGAGTTCGCGCAGTTCGGCCAGGGTCGGGCCGACCTGGGCCAGGCCGTCCTGGCTGAAGCTGGCGACCGCCTGGCGGTTGTCGGCGATCATGCCGTTGGCGTTCTTCGCGGTGGATTCGAGCGCACCCAGCGTGCGGTCGAGCTTGGCCATGATCTCCGGCAGGTTCTGCACCACCTGCTTGTCGATGGTGTCCAGGCTGCCCTGGGCCTTGCCGAGGGTGATGTTGAGCTGGGCGGTGGCGTCGCGCAGGTTGCGGATCAGCCCGGCGACGTCCTCCTTCTGCGCGGCGATGGTGCTGGTGACCTGGTGGACGTCGTCGATGGTGCCGGAGATGCGCTCGATGTTCTGGTCGCTGAGGATGGTGCGCAGGCGCTCGACGATGTCGTTGGCGGCCTCGGCGATGTTCTGCAGCGCCGAGGGCTGGGTCGGGATCACCGGCACCTTGCGGTCCCGCGTCGGCAGCAGGCGCGGGCTTTCCGGAAGGCCGCCGGAGAGCTGGATCTGCGCGACGCCGGTCAGGCCGATGAACGCCAGCTTGGCCTTGGTGTCGATTTTCACCGGCGTGTCCGCGGCCAGGCGGATGCGCGCGATCACCTTGCGCGGATCCTGCGGATCGAGCGAGAGCCGGCGCACCTCGCCGACATTGATGCCGTTGTACTGGACGATGCCGCCGGTGCCCAGGCCGGTGACGGCTTCGGTGAAGATGACGTCGTATTCGTCCCAGTCGCGGTTGGAGGCGTAATTGGCCGCCCACAGCGCGAAGAAAACGCCGAGCAACGTCACCAGGATGGTGAACAGGCCGATCAGCACGTGGTTGGCGCGGGTTTCCATCTATGCCCTCTCCTTGGCCTTCTGCGCGGCGCGGCCGCGTGGCCCATGGAAGTATTCCTGCACCCAGGGGTGGTCGAAGCGCTCGACCTCGTCCAACGGCGCGTTCACCAGTACCCGGCCATCGGCCAGCACCGCGACGCGGTTGCAGATCGTGTACAGGGTATCGAGGTCGTGGGTGATCAGGAACACGGTCAGCCCCAGCGCGCGCTGCAGGCCGAGGATCAATGAGTCGAAGGCCGCCGCGCCCACCGGGTCCAGGCCTGCGGTGGGCTCGTCCAGGAACAGCAGCGCCGGGTCCAGCGCCAGCGCCCGCGCCAGCGCGGCCCGCTTGCGCATGCCGCCGGACAGCTGCGACGGGAACTTGTCGGCGGCGTTGTCGGGCAGGCCGGACAGGCGGATCTTCAGGATCGCCAGGTCATGCACGAGGTCCGGCGGCAGCGAGTGGTGCTCCTTCAGCGGCACCATCACGTTCTCGGCCACCGTCAGCGAGGAGAACAGCGCGCCGTTCTGGTAGAGCACGCCGCTGTTGCGCTCGATCTTCAGGCGCTCGCTGGTGTTGGTGGACAGCGCGTCCACGCCCAGCACCTCGATGCTGCCGGCCTGCGGGCGGCGCAGGCCGAGGATCGCCCGCATCAGCACCGACTTGCCGGTGCCCGAGCCGCCGACCACGCCGATGATCTCGCCCTGGCGCACGTCCAGGTCGAGGTCCTGGTGCACGACCTGTTCGCCGAAGCGGTTGGCCAGGCCACGCACCTTCACCACCCGCGGGACGTCGTCGGCGGGCGCGTTCACCAGTCCATCTCCATGAACCACAGTGCGAAGCCGGCGTCGAGCAGGATCACCAGCGAGATCGTCTGCACCACGCTGGAGGTGGTGCGCTCGCCGACCGACTGCGCGGTGCCCTGGGTCTGGAAGCCCTCCAGGCAGCCGATCAGCGCGATCACCGTGGCGAACACCGGCGCCTTCGACAGGCCGACCCAGAAGTGCCGCACCGAGATGTTCTCGTGCAGGCGGGTGAAGAACAGTTCCGGCGACATGCCCAGGCTCGCCGTCGTCACCGCCATGCCACCGAGCAAGCCCGCCATCATCGCCAGGTAGGTGAGCAGCGGCAGCATCAGCAGCAGCGCGAACAGGCGCGGCAGCACCAGCAACTCGATCGGGTCGAGGCCGAGCGTGCGGATCGCGTCGATCTCCTCGCCGGTCTGCATCGCGCCGATCTGCGCGGTGAAGGCGCTGGCGGTGCGGCCGGCCAACAGGATCGCGGTGAGCAGCACGCCGAACTCGCGCAGGAAGGCGATGCCGACCAGTTCGACCACGAAGATCTCCGCGCCGAAGTCGCGCAGCACGGTCGCGCCCAGGAAGGCGATCACCGCGCCGACCATGAAGCTGAGCAGCAGCACCAGCGGCACCGCGTCCAGCCCGACCTGTTCCATGTGGTGAACGGTCGAGGTCCAGCGGATGCGCGCCGGCCGCGCCAGCGTGCGGAACATCGTCTGCAGCGTCAGTCCGCCGAAGCCGATCAAGGCCAGCACTTCGCGCGTGTAGTCCTCCATCGCGTAGCCGAGGCGGCCGAGCATGCGCTCGAACCCGAGTTCCTTGCGCGTGTCGCGCACCGGCGTCTCGCAGATCTGCCGGACCGAGTCCACCATGCTCTGGTAGCGCGGCTGTACCTCCACCGTCGACAGGCCCAACCCGACCCGCATCGCATAGCGCGAAAGCAGCATGGCGCCGGTGGAATCGAGCCGGCCGATGTCGCGCCCGTCGATGTCGCGCACCTTGTCCGGCGCGGCCGATATGAAGCGCAGCAGCGCGTCGGCGTGCTCGAGCGTCCAGTCGCCGGTCGCCCGCAGGACCTGCGGGTCGGCGCGGCTGGGGGCGATGTCGGGTGGCGTGCTCATCCGTACCACAGCATGCAGGAAACGCCGGCCAGGGTCAGCCCCACGCCGGCGATCGCACGCCGGGTTAATGGCTCCTTCAGCCAGAAAGCCGCGAGCAGGAGGATGAAGACCGAGGCCGTCTCGTTGAGGATGGCCGCCACCGAGGCCAGGGTGAACTTGTAGCCGGCCAGCCACAGCACCATCGCCAGGAACTGGCCGACGAAGGCCGCCAACACCAGCCGGCGCCATGGCATGCCGACGGTCGGCGGAGCCAGCCGCGCCAGCTCGCCGCGCCAGGCCGCGATCAGCAGCATGCCGCCGAGCGCCCCGAGCATGCGCAGGCCGGTCACCCACAGCAGGGGCTGCGCCTCCAGCGTGCGCTTGACCATCACTACCGATATCGCCATCAACACGATCGCCAGCATCGCGTAGCCGAAGCCGCGCACGGCGTGCGCCGGTCGCGGCGCGCTGCCGGCGCGTGGCCAGGCCGCCACCCACACGCCGAGGCTGACCAGCACGAATCCGGCCAGTTGCAGCGGGCCGAGCGCCTCGCCGAGGAAGGCCACGCTGAGCACGATCACGAAGGGGCTGTAGAAGTTGCCCAGCACGCCCATGCGACCGGCGCCGAGTTCGTTGAGCGCGCGGAAATACAGGGTGTCGGCGATGCCGATGCCGATCAGGCCACTGGCGACCGCGGCGAGGGCCTGCGGCGCGGTGAAGGCGGGCAGGTTCCAGCCGTGCAGCAGCGGCACCGCCGGCACCAGCATGCCGAGCACGAGCAGGTTCTTGAGGAAGTTCAACTGCAGCGGAGGCAGGCTCGCGCCGAGCTGGCGGTAGAAGATCACGCCGATCGCCCAGGCCAGCGCGCTGAGGAGGGAGAACAGCTCGCCGAGGCCGGGCATCATCGCCGCCATTGTCCGGGCTGGCGGGGATTCGTGCCATGCTTTCGAGCATGGATCCCGTCTCTTCCCTTGCCGACGCGCCGCCGGCCGGCGACAGCCTTGCGCCCTACATGGCGCGCGTGGACTTCGTGGTGGAACTCGCCCGGCGCCTGCACATGTACGGCACCTCGGCGCAACGCCTGGAAGGCGCGGTGAACCAGGTGGCGCAGCGCCTGCGCATCGAGGCCGAGGTATGGTCGAACCCGACCGGCATGATCCTGAGTTTCCCCGATCCCGAACGCGGGCCCGGCTATCCGCTCACGCGGGTGATCCGGCTCGAACCCGGCGAAGAGAACCTGGGTCGGCTGGCGGCGGCCGACGGCATCGCCGAGGACGTACTGGCGGGCCGCCGCGACATCGCCGAGGGACTGGTGGCGATGCGCGCGCTGGACCGGCCGGGAAGCCGCTTCGCGCGGCCCTGGGCGATCCTCAGCTTCGGGCTGGCCTCGGCCTCGGTGACCGGGCTGATGCGCAACACCGGCTGGGCCGACCTGGTGGCCGCGGCCAGCCTGGGCATGATGATCGGCGTGCTGACCGAGCTCAGCCACGGTCGGCCACGCTGGTCCGACGCCCACGAGGCGGTGTCGGCTTTCCTGGCGACGCTGATCGCCACCGCGGTGGCGACCTTCGTCGCGCCGCTGTCGCTGCAGAACGTCATCATCGCCGCCTTGATCGTGCTGATGCCGGGCCTGAGCCTGACCACGGCGGTGTCCGAGCTCACCAGCCGGCAGCTGGTGTCGGGCACGGCGCGTTTCGCCGGCGCGCTCACGGTGCTGTTGAAGCTGACCTTCGGCGCGGTCGCCGCCGCCCAGGTGGTGAACCTGCTGGGATGGCAGCCGATGCCCAACGTCGGCGCGGTGCTGCCTGCGTGGATGACCTGGCTGACCCTGCTCGCCGGCTCGTTCGCTTTCGCCGTGCTGTTCAGGGCCGCGCGCCGCGACGTGTGGCTGGTGATGGCCTCGGTGTGGCTCGGCTTCCTCGCCACCCGGCTGGCGCAACTGCTCCCGGGCACGGCGGAGAACGCCCTGCCCAGCGGTGTGTTCTTCGCCGGCATCGTGGTGACCGCTGCCTCCAATTTCTACGGCCAGCATTTCAATCGGCCGGGCGCGCTGGTGCGCGTGCCCGGCATCATCCTGCTGGTGCCCGGCAGCCTGGGCTTCCGCAGTTTCAACTTCGTATTCGAGCGCGACGTCATGCTCGGGCTGGACACCGCCTTCGCGGTGGTCACCGCGCTGATCGCGCTCGTCGCGGGAATCCTGTTCGGCAACCTGCTGGTGCCGCCGCGGCGCAATCTCTAGCGGTTGCGCCGCGCGGCCCGGTCATTCCATCGGTGGCAGGTCGAACACCAGCACCTCGGCGTCGTCGCCGCCCTCGATCACCACGCGCGCCTCGTCGCGATAGCGCAGCGCGTCGCCGGCCTGCAGTCCATGCCCATTGGCGCGCACACGGCCGCGCACGACGTGCAGGTAGCCCAGGCGGCCGGGAGCAAGCGCCAGCTCGGCCGACTCGTCGCCGTCGAACAGCCCGGCGTAGAGGCTCACGTCCTGGTGGATGCTCACCGAGCATTCGCGGCCGTCCGCGCTGCCCACCAGCCGCAGGCGACCGCGCTTTTCCGCGGCCGTGAACGCCTTCTGCTCGTAGCCTGGCTTGAGCCCGGTGAACTTCGGGATGATCCAGACCTGCAGGAAATGCGTCACACGCTCGCGCTCGTGGTTGGCCTCCGAGTGGGTGACGCCGGTGCCCGCGCTCATGCGCTGCACCTCGCCCGGAACGATGGTGGCGCCGTTGCCCATCGAGTCGCGATGGGCGAGGGCGCCGTCGATCACATAGCTGATGATCTCCATGTCGCGGTGGCCGTGGGTGCCGAAGCCCTGGCCGGGCTGCACGCGATCCTCGTTGATCACGCGCAGCGGACCCCAGTGCACGTGCTCGGGATCGCGATACTCGGCGAAGGCGAAGCTGTGCCAGGACTCGAGCCAGCCATGCTCGGCGTGCCCGCGGTCGCCTGCGGCGCGCAACGTGATCATGCTCTGGCCCCGGCCGGCGAAACGCGCCGGTGGCGGCCGCGCAGCGCGTCGAGGCTCCACCCGCCCGCCCCGCTGGCGGCGAGGGCCAGGAAGCCGCCGGCGATGGCGACGTTCTTGAAGAAGGCGATGAACTGCATCTGGTCGCCGATCTCGCCATGGAAGAGCACGGCGCTCGCCAGCGAGAAGCCGGCGAGGGCCAGCGCCAGCGGACGGGTGAACAAACCGGCCAGCAGGGCCAGCCCGCCGCCGAGTTCGAGGGCGATCACCAGCGGCAGCAGGCCGCCGGGGACGCCGGCCGCGTCCGTGTAGTGCTGGGTGCCCTCGTAGCCGGCGATCTTCGACCAGCCGGAGAGGATGAAGATCAGGCTCAGTCCGAAACGGCCGAGCAGCAGGGAGGCGTGGGTCATGGCGAGTATTCCCGTGGCGCCCGCCGCGGGAGGCGGCGAGTCGTGGCAGGACCACTCTAGTTCGTTGCGATAACGGGATAAACCCGCGCAACAAGAACTCATCGTTGCTGGGCTCGCGTCAATCGCGGTCGTTAGGACGCAGTTAAAACTGTGATCGCCTAGCGGCGGTTGTAGCGGCGGTAAGCAAGCCGGTGTGTGAATCTGTGATGAAAGTCCGCTTACCGGCCAAATTGTGTGACCAGTCAGGCTCGCATGGCTGAGGTCGGTCCCTACACTTGACCTCGACCTGGGGGGGCTGGGTCATTCCACCAATAGACAGGACACCCCTCCCCCCATGCGATCC
>CAMPGW010000030.1 GCA_946885735.1 uncultured Gammaproteobacteria bacterium | reverse complement strand
ACCGCTGGGTGATCGGCCGCACCATCGCCCTGCTGGCCGATCGCCGCAAGCAGGGACGCGAGACCACGCTGTTCGTGAAGGTATCGCCCTCCTCGCTGGTGGAAGGCGACCTGCACAATTTCATCGGCTCGCAGCTCAAGGCGCACCAGGTACCCGGTGCGCGGCTGGTGCTGCAGCTACCTGAGTCGAAGGTTTACACGCACCTGCGGCCCTTGCAGGCCTTCCAGAAGATCGTCGCCAGCTTCGGCTGCCGCCTGTGCCTGGAGCAGTTCGGCACCGGCCTGAACTCCTTCCAGATGCTGTCGCACTTCGATCCGGCCGTGCTGAAAATCGACCGCGGTTTCATCACCGACCTGGCCAAGAACGCGGACAACCAGAAGAAGGTGCGCGAGTTCGTCACCCACGCGCGCAAGCTGGACAAGCAGACGATCGCCGAGTTCGTGTCGGACGCCAGCTCGATGACCGTGCTGTTCTCGATCGGCGTGGACCTGGTGCAGGGCAACTTCCTCGCCCCGCCCGGCCCGGCGATGAACTACGAATTCGGCTGACGCCGGCCGCGTCGGCCGGCGTCCACTACGCCTCTCAGGCCTCGACCCGCGCCTCGCGCAGGCGCTGGATGCGCTCGGCCAGCGGCGGATGGCTCATGAACAGGCGCTTCAGGCCGTGCGCGACCCCGCCGGAAATGCCGAAGGCCCGCACCGAGGTCGGCAAGGTGCTCGCGCCATAGGTTTGGCCGAGCTTCTCGAGCGCGGCGATCATCTTCGGCTTGCCGGCCAGGTGGGCGCCACCGGCGTCGGCGCGGAACTCGCGCTGGCGGCTGAACCACATCACGATGACCTGGGCGAGCAGGCCGAACACCATGTCCAGCACCAGCACGATGCCGAAGTAGCCGATGCCCGGGCTGCCGTCGCGGTTGCCGAAGATGGCGGCGTCGATCGCCCGGCCGACCACGCGCGAGAGGAAGATCACGAAGGTGTTCACCACGCCCTGGATCAGGGTCAGCGTCACCATGTCGCCGTTGGCGACGTGACTGACTTCGTGGCCGATCACAGCTTCGGCCTCGTCGCGGCTCATCGCCCGCAACAGGCCGGAAGACACCGCAACCAGCGCGTTGTTGCGGCTCGGGCCGGTGGCGAAGGCGTTGATCTCCGGCGCGTCGTAGTAGCCGACCTCCGGCACCTTGATGCCGGCGGCCTGGGCCTGGCGGGTGACGGTTTCCAGCAGCCAGCGCTCAGCCTCGTTGCGCGGCTGCTCGATCACCTGCACCTGCATGGCGCGCTTGGCCGACCACTTCGAGATCGCCAGGTTGACGAAGGCGCCGCCGAATCCAATGACGGCCGCGAACAGCAGCAGTCCGGCATTGCTCCCGAGGCTGATGCCGAAATAGGCCATCAGGGCATTGCCGACCGTCGCCAGCAGCACCAGCACGGCGAGATTGGTCAGGATCAACAGGAACGTGCGCTTGAACATGGCTTCCTCATTTGTGGTCGTTCGCCGGCGCCCGTGGGCGCCGCATGCCTAGAATGTGGGCTGGCCGACCTGAATCAAGCCCGCCCCATCCCGTGAAAACTCCGTACCGCGGTCGCTTCGCGCCCTCGCCCACCGGTCCGCTGCACCTGGGTTCGCTGCTGGCGGTCCTGGGCAGCTGGCTGTTGGCGCGCCGCGCGGGCGGCGCCTGGCTCCTGCGCATCGAGGATATCGACCCACCCCGTGAACGCCCCGGCATGGCGCAGCGCCACATCGCGGACCTGGCGCGTTTCGGCTTCGACCCCGACGAACCGGTGGAGTTCCAGAGCCGCTGCGGCGACTTCTACGCCGACGCGCTGGCGCGGCTGCGTGCCGACGGATCGGCCTTTGCCTGCCACTGCAGCCGCAGCGACCTGGTCGCCAGCCACGGCCTGCACCATGCCTGCGTCGCGCATCCTTCCGGCACCGCGACCGCCTGGCGCGTTCGCCTTCCGGCCGGGACGGTCGCCTTCACGGACCGCTTTCGCGGCGCACAGTCGCAGGATCCCGGGCGCGAGTGTGGCGATCCGGTGATCCTGCGCGCCGACGGCTTCTGGGCCTACCAGCTGGCGGTGGTGGTGGACGATGCGCGGCAGGGCATCACCGAGGTGGTGCGCGGCGCCGACCTGCTCGACTCGACGCCACGGCAGATCGCTTTGCAGGGCCTGCTCGGCTTGCCGACGCCCGGCTACGCGCACCTTCCGCTGGTTCGCGAAGCGGACGGCACCAAACTGGCGAAGAGCCTCGATGCCCTGCCCGTGGACGCCGCCGACCCCGTCCCGTCCCTGCGCGCGGCGTACGGGTTGCTGGGCCAGGATGCAGGGGTCCTGGCCGGGCGCATGTCGGCGCCCCTGGCCCTGGACCGCGCACTCTCGCATTTCGACCCCGAACGCGTGCCCCGGCACGACGTGGTCCTGCCCTCGGCCTGAATCCGTTGCCGAGAGGCTCGCGGCTGCGGGTTTCCGTGGGCCCGTTCACAGCGCTTCACGGTCGCATTCTTGCAAGCTGGACCCGGAACGGCGATGCTCCGGCCACTAAGCGGCACAGATTCCTTGCGTGACTTGCGTCTTTTTTTCCGGGGTGGTCGATGTCCGAGCTGCGCATCATCAAGAAGTATCCGAATCGTCGTCTCTACGACACGGAGATATCGAGCTACGTCACGCTGGAGGACATCCGCCAGCTGATCGTGGACGGCGAGGCCTTCGAGGTTCGCGACGCCCGCTCGGGCAAGGACCTCACCCGCGCCGTGCTGCTGCAGATCCTCGCCGAGCACGAGGATATCGGCCAGCCGATCTTCTCCACGCAGTTGCTCACCACGGTGATCCGCTTCTACGGCGATTCGCTGCAGGGCATCATCGGCAACTACCTCGAGCGAAGCATCCAGACCTTCAGCGACCAGCAGCAGCAGCTGCGCGGCACCATCGGCAGCCTGGTCGGCCAGGGCCCGCTGAACCTGCTCACCCAGTTGACCGAGCGCAACATGGAAATCTGGAAAGGCGTGCAGCAGGGCATCAAGAGCGGCCTGTCGGCCGTTGCCGAGAAGCCCGCCGAAACCGACGACGCGCCCGAGCCCTCCCTCGCCGAGCCGCGGGTACGGCGGCGCGCGCTGCGGCGCTGACGACTAGAGCTCGCGGACCACGCGGAAGCCGAGCCGGGCCGTGGTCGTCGCCGCGGGCGCGGACTGTCGCGCCGCCGAGCGGGCCTGGTCCGGCGCGCTGCTCCATGAGGCGCCGCGCACGACCCGCCGCGGGCACCCGGGGTTGACCCAGGCGCTGCCATCCACCGGTGCGCGCTGGTAGCTGTCGTGCCAGCAGTCGAGGGTCCACTCGGCGACGTTGCCGATCATGTCGAAGGTGCCGAAGGGCTCGACGGGGAAGTTGCGCACCGGCGCCGGACCCCAGTAGGCGTCGCGATATCCGGGGAAGGCGTTGCTCCAGCGCCGCCCGCTGCGCGAGAGGTCGCCGCCACCGGTGAGGTTGCCGACGATCGCCTGCGGCGCGCCGCCGCCCCAGGGATAGGGCGACTGCGTGCCGGCGCGCAGCACGTATTCGAACTCGGCCTCGCTGGGCAGGCGATAGGTATTGCCGGTCTGCGCGGAAAGCCAGCGCGTGTAGGCGACCGCGTCCTCCCAGGACACGTGCACCACCGGCAGCGAGTCCGACGCCACGCGCCCGACGTGGTCGCGCTCCCAGTCGACGCCCTCATGGACGCTGAACACGCCGCCACGCTCGTCGTAGACCGTGGACCGGCCCGCGCGGGTGGCGCGCGGCTGGTAGCCGCTGGCCTTCACGAAGCGCCGGAAATCGCCGACGGTCACCTCGCTGCGGCCGATCGCGAAGCCGCGCGCGAAGGTGACTGGATGCAAGGGGTGCTCGCTCGGGCGGCCGGCCGGATCGTCGCCGTCCGAGCCCATCATGAAGCCGCCGTAGCGGATCACCACCATTTCTGGCGCCTTGCCGCCGGCACGGAGGTCCTCCGCGAAAGTCTCGCCGGGCTCGTACGGGCCGTAGTGGCGCGCCAGGTGGATGCGCGTCTCCAGGTCGCGTGCGGCCCAGGGTTGTGCGGCGATCGAACGCAACTGCGCGAGCAGCTTCTCCGCGCGCTCGAGCTGCAGGCGGTCCACCGCGCGATTGCCCTGCTCGACCAGCGCGCGGGTGCGCGCGGTGCGGCGCTCGATCACCTTTAGCTCGGCGACGCGGACGTCGGCGCTGTCGGGCACGAGCCGCGCCGACTCGCGCAGCCTCGCCTCCGCGGTCTTGAAGTCGTCGGCCGCCGCGGCGCGTTCGGCCAGTTGCAGCAGCCGTCGGTTCCAGCGGTCGCGCTCGGCCACGGCCGGGTCGAAGTCGGGATAGGCGCGGCGCGCCTGCAGGAAGTAGTCCAGCGCGCTGGCGCCGGCGGGACGCGTGTAGCGCCCCTTGCGCGCGGCCTCGGTCGCCTTCGCCACCCAGTCTGCGGCGCGCCGGGCCGCTTCGACGTGTTCGCGATATCCCGCGAGGTCGGGATGGCCCGGCAGCAGGCTTTCGGCGATCCGCACGACCCGCTCGGCATCGCGGAAGCGGCCGGCCCGCAGCGCGATGCGCCCGCGCTCGATCAGCGCGTCGATGCTGGCCTGGACGCCACGGGCCGCACGCGCATCCTCGGGCGCGACCGAGAGCACGGCCAGATAGAGCTCGAGCGCGCCCGGCCCCGGTGACCGTCCCTGGTCGAGCTGTCCGCGCGCCAGCGCCGCATCGGCGCGGTCGAGCGTGGCGGCGACATCCGCGGCGGCGATGAGCGGCACCCGCGAACGCCAGTCGGGTGCGAGCTCCGCCGGCTCCGGCGGCTGGGCGACGCTGGCCGGGGCGGCAGGACGCGCGGCCGGTGCAGGAGCGGCGCGAACAACGGGGTCTGCGGGCTTCGGCGCCGCGTCCCGGTCGCAGCCCGGGAGCGCGCCTGCCGCGAGGACCAGGAGCAGGAGGTGACGCAGGCGTGGCATGCGGGACCTTGCATCCCGCAACGGGCGCGGGCGAACCGGAACTAGGCTACCCTGCCCTCTTTGGGCAAGCAAACAGGTTCCGATGCAGTGGATTGACCAGGCCAGCGCGCTCGCCGCCCGGCTCGAGGCGTGGCGCGGACAGCCACGGGTGGCGATGGACACCGAGTTCATCCGCGAACGCACCTACTACCCGCAACTGGCCCTCGTGCAGCTGGCGGTGCCCGGCGAGGTGCTGCTGGTCGACCCGCTCGCCCCCGGCATCCCGCCGCTGCTTGCGCAATTGCTGGCCGATGAATCCGTCACCAAGCTGATGCACAGCGCGAGTGAAGACCTGCAGGCCCTGCTGCGCGGCTGCGGCGTGGTCCCCTCGCCGGTGTTCGACACCCAGGTCGCGGCCGCGCTGGCCGGCCTGGGCGCCGGCCTGAGCTACCTCAAGCTGGTCGAACTGGTCACCGGGCTCACGCTCGAGAAGGGCGAGACGCGCTCGGACTGGCTGCGTCGCCCGCTCAGCGAATCGCAGCTGCGCTATGCGGCCGACGACGTGCTGCACCTGCACGCGATGCACGACCTGCTCGAGCCGAAGCTGCGCGAACTCGGCCGCCTGGAATGGCTGGAGGCGGACACCGAGCGTGCCGTGCGCAATGCCCGCAACGAGGCCGACGATCCGATGCCGCACCTGGCGATCCGCAGTGCGCAATCGCTCGACGGGCCCGGCCAGGCCAGGCTTCGGCGCCTGCTGCGCTGGCGCGACGCCGAGGCGCGCCGAACGGACCGCCCCAAGGCCTGGGTACTGGACAACGAACTGGCCGTGCAACTCAGTCGCCGGCCCTTCGAGGACATGCACCGCTTCAACGCCGTGCTCGACGCCAACCCGAAGTCCCCGCGCAAATCGCGTCGAGAGCTATGGGACTTGCTCGCCGCGCCGCTGTCGGAGGAAGAGAAGCAGCTTCCGCTCAATCGCGCCGGCGAGTCCGCCGATCGCCAGCGCTTGCGCCGCCTGCAGGACGCGGTCGCGGCCACCGCCGGCACGCTCGACCTACCCGAGGGACTGCTCTGCCCGCGCAAGCACTTGGAGGCACTGGTCGAGGGCCGCGGCTGGCCGGACGCACTGGCCGGATGGCGACGCAGCCTGCTCGATCCGGTGCTTACCCCGCTGCTGGAATGACGATCGCAGGCGCCTGGTCGCGCGCGTTCGCTCCCGCCTGCGTGGGCAACGTCGGCGTGGGCTTCGACATCCTCGGCCATACGGTATTCGGCCCGCGCGACCATGCGCGCGTGCGGCGCATCGACTCCCCCGAAGTCCGCATCGCCGGCGTCGAAGGCCTGGACCTGGCGCTTCCGCTCGATGCCGCGCGCAATACAGCGGGCGCGGCCTTGCAAAGCCTGTGTGGCGCGCTCGCGCTCGAGCATGGATTCGAGCTCGTCCTGGAAAAAGGCATTCCGCTCGGATCCGGAATGGCCGGATCGGCCGCATCCTGCGTGGCAGCGCTGGTGGCGGCGAACGCGCTGCTCGACGAACCCCTGACGGCACAGGCCCTGCTTCCCCATGCGATCGCGGGCGAGAGGCTGGCCAGCGGCGGTCCGAGCACGGACAACGTCGGACCCATGTTGCTCGGCGGACTGGTGCTGGCCGCGCAGGGACGATTGGTGCGCCTGGATGTGCCGGAGGCGTGGCATTGCGCGCTCGTGCATCCGGACCAGGTGCTGGAGACCCGCACCGCGCGCGCGGCAGTTCGCGCGCAGTGCACCCTGGGCGAGGTGGTGGAGCAGACCGGCAACCTCGCGCTGGTGCTGGCCGGTTGCGCGCGGGGCGATGCCTTGCTGGTGCGCGCCGGCATGCGTGACGTGCTGGTGGAACCCTGGCGGGCGCCGCTGGTCCCCGGCTTCGCCGACGTGAAGGCGGCCGCGCTTGCCGCCGGCGCCATGGGGTGCAGCCTGTCGGGCGCCGGGCCGAGCGTGTTCGCCTGGTTCGAGTCGCGCGCGCAAGCGGAGGCGTCCCTCGGGTCGATGCAGGCCGGGTTCGCGGCGGCAGGATTCGCAAGCCGCGCGTTGGTTTCGCCCATCGCCGGTCCGGCCGCCGCGATCGCGCCCGCGCGCGACTGACGTGTCCATGGACGAGTTTGGAGCAAGCCGCTGGAGTCGGAGTCGTTCCGGATCCGCGGGCCGGTAGCTCACCTGGGAGAGCGTCGCGTTCGCAATGCGACTATCGGACGTTCAGTCCGATGGAGCTTCCACTACCAGAATTTCGCCACGCGTTCTGGTTCACCGTGTGAACGATGCATTGCTGAAGTTAAGCGCACATCGCGCCGCTTGGGCGCTAGGTGACGTGCCGGCGAACGCTAACATTCAACGGTTTGGCCCGAGCCTTGCCGTGCCCGCTGTCTGGGATAAGCATGCCACTCCCTTGGGCGCGAGCTCAAAATTCCACGTAAGGATGACCTCTTTGCTGGCGCGGGTATCTTGCAGCGTTGGAAATGAAGCATAGAGGTCAATAGAAACTGTTCTTGTCTCTCCTGGCTCCAAGATCAGTGGGGTCGTCCCGAGCGCGATCAATGGAAGGACATGCTCGAGAGTTTCACCGGAAGAATCCTCCGCCTCCAACTCGAACGAACTTTCGTACAGGGTGTTCTTTTTCAGCTCAACCGCCAACGACCCGGGGTTGGAGATATCGATTCTGAAGTACAGCTTCGATTCCTGCTCAAAAATTGATATATGCGAAGCCAAGGTCGAACAAGCAAATTCCGACGCGTAAGCACTCGAGCCGGATATAAAAGACCCCAAAGCAATAATGAGTACGATCGACATTGACCCAAACGACTTGTTACCCATAAAGGAGCCTCTCCCGCTGGTTCAGCAGCCGCAGATTTGACCTAATTCAACCACTTTCCACACGGATGTCCGTGCCGACCAGTTCTCATTATTTCTAGTTCCAATGCAGCACTCTTTCTTGTTTTAGGGTCCTCCGCAGTCTTGATGGCTTCCTTAACCCACTGCTGTGCCTCCAGGCAGTGGGGCTGGGTTGGTTGAATGCTGAGGTAGGTTGCCAAGGTGAGCATGGCTTTCGTGTCGCCGCGCCTTGCTGCCCTCCTTCCCCAGTAGACGACCGATTCGTCATTCGGATTGACGAGTGCGTAGTATTGAATGAGAGCTTGCATTGCTCCAAGCTCTCCTTCATTGCCACGACGAATTAGTTCTGCGCGCTGGCGCTCAGTAAGGTTGAAATTTTCGCTAGGCGTCCCGCTGAAACTCTCGGGCGCTGTCGGCTCGGTCGCTTCTTGACAAGCTGCCAAACCCAAAGCCAAAGCGACATTTAGGGCGGCGCCGAAAATCCGTCGCATACTCATTTCACCTTCGGTCTGTCGGTTTCTAGTTGCTGCGGCTCTGGCTGGGGTTCTGTCTGTGGCTTCGGCTTTGGGTCCGTACGAGGTGTGACAACTTGCTGAACACCATCCTCAAAGACAAGAGTCACTGCCCCGGTTGCCCTGTTAATGATGACGGCTACTACGGATCGTCCCCGAACGTAGTGCTTGCTTCCAGGCTTAAACAGTCTAAAAGCACCTTGGGCGCCTGTTCGTCCACGCCCCGCCCACACGGTTAGCGTCGTTACGTTACCGACGGTTGAGTAGTTTACCCACCCATCCGCCCCATAGACATTGGACCCGTTCTCTCTCGAGAACACTTGAGCTTGTACGACCCCTTCCTTGTTCGCCATGCCCGTCCTGCAGGAAATAAAAAACATGTCCTGCCCTCGTTCGAGGCCCGCACTTATGTATTGATCATATGCCCTATAGGGGTTCATATGATCGCCAGTTGAGTCCACGATTGAGTTCTCGTTGCCGTGTCCGCCGACTGTGAATGTCCCGGCCATCTCAAATGTACTGGACGCAGAGTAGAACGGCTCCTCAACAAAATGGTTCACGGATGAACGTCCGTCTGGGTCAGCAAATCGATAAGGATTGTTGGACGCGTAGTTGTAGCGATTGAATTCGGATGCAGCAGGATCAACGCTTAGGAACCTCCCGATCGCCGGATCGTAATAGCGCTGCTGCATATACGTCAGTTGCGTCCCCACATCCACGAAGTGCCCGGTATACCCCACCCCGTCCATCGGCAGTGTCGGCTGGCCGTAGGGCGTGTAGCTCATCCGGCTGAGCACGGTCTTGCTGGCGTTGGTGGTCACCACCGGGCTGCCCAGCGCGTCGGTGTGCTGGTACTTCGGGGTGATGGTGCCGTTGGTCAGGTTCACCTCGTACAGGCCGACCAGGGTGTTGCCGAGGTGTAGCCGTTGCGCACCTGCCGGCGGTTGCTCCAGTCCTGCAGCAGGCGGCCGTCCCGGCCGTAGCCGAAGTACTCGATCGTCCCCGTCTGCAGGTTCAGGGTGCGGGCGCGCCGGCCGTGGCCATCGTAGAGGTAACTCTCCTGGCCGGTGACGGCGTTCATGCGGTGGGCCAGCTCGAACTGGTAGGCCTGGTTGCGATAGGCGTTGGCGGTGATGTTGCCGCGCGGGCGGTGCAGCCGTTGTAGCTCAGGGCGGCCAGACGGTTGGTGCCGAGTGTCTACGAGAGCCTGGTCGATTCAGTCACCATGCCGGTCGGCGACCAGGTCGATTACTTGTAAATTGATGGTCTCACTCGGCGGGTCAAAGCTGAACGGTTTTGACCTTCCTACTCCCGATGGGCAAACCGCACTGATGTAGTACGACTGCGCATAGGGAGCAACGCCAAAATCCTTCCGAAATGGCGATACATCAACCCCCTCTTGGAAGTCCACGAGATCGCCATTGCTGGGGTCCCGCAACTCAATCGTGCACTGACCGTGAACCGGACGTCCATTCAGATGGATCTCCCCCACAACCACCAAAGCCGCGTCCGCCATGCAAGCTGAAAGCGCCAGCAACGCGGCAGAAACTAGCAGAGCGCTGAAGAACTTCAACTCAGCCATGCCTAGTAACCCCTCGCCTTCTTAAGACTTCTTGTCTTCTCACGCGCAAACTTCTTGGCTTCCTTTTCGAAGACGTTTTGTCCATACGGGCTGCCCGTGGTCAGCCCGGCTCTAGCGCTCTCAAGCATATACATTCCTCGATTCTGCAAGAACCCCGTACCAAATTGTTCGATTACATGGAAGTACTCTTCGAGCACCACAGTGGGAGCAGCCAGAAACTCTTCAATAGAGCCTTCGAGGTAGATGACATTAGGCGCAGTTGTAGCTCTTGCGTTCAATGCCCAGGCGAGCACAGAGAATTGGACAATGTTCACGTCCTGGATCCTGTCCACAGGGACATCGAATATAAGCGCTAAAGCCTCTGCATCACGCGACGGGAGAGTAGCAGGCACATTCACCGGGGGCAGAACCGTGACCGGAGGCGGAGGCGGTGCTGGAGGCGGAGTGGACTGAACAGGCTCGGGTGGTGGCTGGGACACCCCGCCGATCGTGCAACCGGACTTCGGGCAAGCTTCCCTCCCGTCGGGGTCAACAAAGAGTAGCGGGTTGTTGAGGGCATAGGCGAAGCGGTTAAACGCATAACCAGTTTTCAGTGAGGGAAAGAGGGGGTCTATTCTTAGGAACCTCCCAATCGCGGGATCGTAATACCGCTGCTGCGTATACGTCAGCTGCGTCCCCACATCGATGAAGTGCCCCGTATACCCCACCCCGTCCATCGGCATCGTCGGCTGGCCGTAGGGCGTGTAGCTCATCCGGCTGAGCACGGTCTTGCTGGCGTTGGTGGTCACCACCGGGCTGCCCAGCGCGTCGGTGTGCTGGTACTTCGGGGTGATGGTGCCGTTGGTCAGGTTCACCTCGTACAGGCCGACCAGGGTGTTGCCGAGGTGTAGCCGTTGCGCACCTGCCGGCGGTTGCTCCAGTCCTGCAGCAGGCGGCCGTCCTTGCTGTAGCCGAAGTACTCGATCGTCCCGGTCTGCAGGTTCAGGGTGCGGGCGCGGCGGCCGTGGCCGTCGTAGAGGTAGCTCTCCTGGCCGGTGACCGCGTTCATGCGGTGGGCCAGGTCGAACTGGTAGGCCTGGTTGCGCATGGCGTTGGCGGTGATGTTGCCGCGCGGGTCCGAGCTCACGGCCTGGGCGGCGCCGCCGTTGTAGCTCAGCGTGGCCAGGCGGTTGCTGCTGTCGTAGCCGTAGGCCAGCTGGGCCACGCCGAGGTGATTGGTGCGCAGGTTGTCGAGCGGGTCGTAGGTGTAGATCGCGTTGTAGTCGCCCGACGGCGCGGTTCCCCACTGGTGCGTGCTTCGCACGCTGGTCAAGCGTTCCGAGTGGTCGAGCTACGGGCCGGGCCGAAACATCGAGGGCCAGCGGCCGGCCTGGGCGGGATTGGCGTGGGCCGCGCAAGCCGGTATCATTCCGGCTTCGTGGGGCGGTAGCTCAGCTGGGAGAGCGTCGCGTTCGCAATGCGAAGGTCGTGGGTTCGATCCCCATCCGCTCCACCATTTCCTTTCCCGGAACCGGCATGAAGACTCTCTGGATCGTGCTGCTGGTCTGCGTGGTCGCGGTCGGCGCCTTCTTCCTCGGACAGCGCATGAAGTCCGCGCCTGAGGCCTCCTCGCCGGCAGCCACCGACCCATCGGCGGTGCCCGGCGCCGACGCTGCGGCCTCCACGGATGCGGCGAACGATTCCCGCCCCTCCGCGCAGCCGGTACGCACCTTCCGCGGCCCGGACGGCAGGCCGCACCTGATCACCTACGATCCGGCCAATCCGCCGGACAACAAGGATCCGGTGCAGGTCAAGGCCGCCTTGCTGGAAGACATGAAGAACCACCCGCGCAACATCATGGGCGCCTACGACCTGACCGAAGCGCAGATCGCGGAAATCCTCGCCGGCACGCGGCCCTTCCCCGAGAACCTGCTGCCGCCGCCCCAGGCGCCCACCCGCTAAGGCGGGTTCGCGCCTCGCGAATCCAGCCAGGCCGCCAGCTCGGCGCGCGCCTGCAGGTTGTGGACCGGGAGCACGACCACGTCGCCCGGTTTCGCCCAGGACACCAGCTCTCGTCCTGCCGCCACTTCCGAAAGCTCCACCGACAGCGCCTCCGGCGGCACGCCCGCCGCGACGAGCTGCCGCGCCAGCAATGCGGCGACTTCGCCGGCCTCGCGCCCGCGCAGATAGCCCTCGATGTCCTTGAGCACGACGCGCGCCGGCTGCGCGGCCGCCGCGACCCATGCCAGCTCGGTGATCGCCCCGTCGTCGCGGTTGCCGGCTTGCCCCAGCAGCAGGGCCAGGCGCCCGCCCGGGCCCCGCAGTCCCTGCGCGACCGCGAGCAGGCCCTGCAGGCCTTCCGGGTTGTGCGCGTAGTCGAGCAACACGGTGGCGCCGCCGGATTCCCAGCGCTCGAGGCGGCCGGGGTTGTCGCTGCGCTGCGCGCCGAAGGTCGCCATCACCTTCGCAATCGTTGCCGGCGGCACACCCAGCGCCGCGGCCACGAGGGCGGCGCCCGCAAGGTTGGCCAGGTTGTAGCGCGCGGCGCCGCCCATCGCGAGCGGGAAGTCGTCGATCGGGCCGAGGTCGTGGTCGGCTTCGTTCCAGCGTAGTCGCAGGCGGCCGCCGAGAAGCCGGCAGGACGGTGCATTGCGCCCGCCCGGCCAGTCGGCATCCTCCGCAGCAAGCGCGAACCACGCGACTTGGCAGCGCAGGCCGGCGGCGCGCGCGCGCAACACGGCGTCGTCGGCATTGAGCACGAGCCATCCGTCGGCGCCGATCGCCCGCGCCACCACCAGCTTCGCGTCCGCCAGGTCTTCGAGAGAATCGACGCCGTACTCGCCGAAATGATCGGCGCTGACGTTGGTGACGATCGCCGCATGTGCGTGCTCCACCGCCAGGCCGCGACGCAAAAGACCACCGCGCGCGGTTTCCAGCACGGCCGCCTGCACCCGCGGATCGCGCAGGACCTGGCGTGCACCGGTCGGCCCGGAGTAATCGCCGCCCACCTGCTGCTCGCCGCCGACGAAGACGCCATCGGTGCAGTTGAAACCCGCGCGCAACCCATGGGCTTCCAGCATCGCCGCCACCAGCCGCACGGTCGTGGTCTTGCCGTTCGAACCGGTGACCAGCGCGGTCGGCACGTCATGCAGTCGCGACCAGTCGGGTGCCCGTGGCAAGTCCTGCAACGGCCAGCAGGCACTGCCCTCGCCGGCGCCGATGCTGAGCTGGTCTTCGTCCACGAGGGCGGGCAGGCCGTGTTCCCGCGCCTGCGCCAGCACCTCGAGCAGTCGCGGGTTGGCCTCCGCCCGCGTCATGGCCGCCAGGGTGTGGCGCGCCGAGTCGAAATCGGCCGGCGCGGGGAATCCAGGCGCGCAGGGCACGCAGAGGTTCGCGGCGCCGACCCAGGCCCATTCGTTGAGCTCGGTGGCAGCGAGCAGTCGGTCGGCCGGTGCGGCGATGGCGAGCG
Organism: uncultured Gammaproteobacteria bacterium; assembly: GCA_946885735.1. The sequence goes on along the minus strand of CAMPGW010000030.1, from coordinate 16,174 downwards.
ACGCCGCATGTGCGTGGCGTGCGGCGACGATCTCGCCCGGCGGCCAGTCCAGGACTTCGCGCATCGCCTGCACGCGCTCCTTCCAGGCAGCGAGCGCCGCCGGATCGTCGACCTCCGTCTCGAGCACCGCGCCGGTGCCGGCGAAATGCCGGTTGGGTCCCGTCAGCCGGCGCGAGTCCTCGTATCCGACCGGCGCGGGCGCGCTCAGTCGTCCTCCTCGCGACCCAGGCGTACGCCGCGTTCGTCGCGCACCAGGCCTTCCATCTCGACCGCGGGCTCTTCGCCTGCGAACACCGGGGCGGCCGCGGCGGCCTCGACGGTGCGCGGCGGGGCCGTGCCTTCGGGCCTGAACTTGATCACCTGCTTCCAGCTGCGCACGAGCGCGTCGGCGAAGATCAACACCAGGTCGCCGGGCTGGCCCATGCGCAGGGCGGCGTCGATGGCTTCCTGCTCGTCGGGGATCAGGCTGATCGCTGAATCCGCCACGCCGGCCGCCTTCAACGCGGCCGCCAGGATGCGCGGCACTTCGTCGCCGTCGCGGCCGCGCAGGCCGTCATCGCGACGGCAGATGTAGTGGTCGAAGCGCCCGGCCACGGCCTGGGCGATCTCGCGCAGGTCCTCGTCGCGGCGATCGCCGGGACCGGCCAGCACGACGATGCGCCGGCCCTGCACGTCCAGCCGCTGCGCGAGGTCGGCCATCACCCCGACCGCGTGGGCGTTGTGGCCGTAGTCGAAGATCACCTTGAACGGATGTTCGTCGAACACGTTCATGCGGCCGGGCGCCTGGAAGAAGGTGCTGCCGAAGGTCCGCAGGCCCTGGCGTATCGCGTCGAGCTTGATGCCCAGCGAGAAGGCCATCGCGGTGGCGAACATCGCGTTCTGCACGTTGTGCAAGGCGCGGCCCTCGAGGGTTGCCGGCACCAGGTGCGTCCACAGCAGCGGGATGTGGCTCCCCTTGTCGTAGAGCGTGATCATCTGGCCATTGATGCCGGCTTCCAGCGCGCAGGCGCGGCCGCCGGCGCGGATGTGCTCGCGCACCAGCGAGTGCTGCGGGTTCATGGTCACGTAGCAGATGGACTTCGCCTCGGTGTACGCGCCCATCTTCAGCACCAGCGGGTCGTCGGCATTGAGCACCGCGCAGTCGCGGGCGACCTCGATGACGGTGCGCTTGACCTCGGCCAGCTGCTCCAGGGTGTCGATGCCCTTCATGCCCAGGTGGTCGGAGGCGATGTTGAGCACCGCGCCGACGTTCACCCAGGGCACGCCCATGCCGGCGCGCAGCAGGCCGCCGCGCGCCATCTCCAGCACCGCCATGTCGATCTGCGGGTCGGCCAGCACCATGCGCGTGGCCATCGGCCCGGTCATGTCGCCCTCCACGGTGCGCAGGCCGTCGATGTAGACGCCGTCGGTGGTGGTCAGCCCGGGCGTGTAGCCGGCCATCTTGGTGATGTGCGCGAGCATGCGCGCGGTGGTGGTCTTGCCATTGGTGCCGGTGACCGCGGCGATCGGCACGCGCGCGGGCGAACCCGGCGGGAACAGCATGTCGATCACCGGCCCGGCGACGTCGCGCGGCGTGCCCTCGCTGGGCGCCACGTGCATGCGGAAGCCCGGCGCGGCGTTGCATTCGCAGATGCCGCCGCCGTGGGTCTTGTAGCTCTCGGCGATGTTGTCGGTGAGGAAGTCCACGCCGCCGACGTCCAGGCCCACGGCCTTGATGGCGCGGACGGCCATGTCGCGGTTGTCGGGGTGGATGATGTCGGTGACGTCGGTGGCGGTGCCGCCGGTGGACAGGTTGGCGGTCGAGCGCAGGTAGACGACCTGGTCGGGCCCGGGGACGGAATCGGGCGCCAGCCCGGCCCGCTCCAGCATCGTCAGCGCCTGCGCATCGAGCTCGAGCCGGGTGAGCACTTTCTCGTGGCCGACGCCGCGGCGCGGGTCGCGGTTCACGATCTCGACCAGTTCCGCCACGGTATGGCTGCCGTCGCCGACCACATGGCCGGGCGTGCGCTTGGTCGCCGCCACCAGTTCGCCGTTGACCACCAGCAGGCGGTGGTCGTCGCCGGTGACGAAGTTCTCCACGATCACCGAACGCGAATGCTCGCGCGCGGCGCGAAAGCCCGCCACGACTTCGTCTTCGGTCCCCAGGCGGATCGAGATGCCGCGGCCATGGTTGCCGTTGTAGGGCTTGGTGACCACGGGCAGGCCGATGCGGCGCGCGGCGCGCCAGGCCTGTTCTTCCGTCTGCACCAGTTCCTGCTTCGGCACCGGCAATCCGAGCGAGGCGAGGATCTTGTTGGTCTCCTCCTTGTCGCTGGCCAGTTCGACCGCGATGTGCGAGGTCTTGCCGGTCACCGTGGCCTGGATGCGCTGCTGATATTTCCCGTAACCCAGTTGCACCAGCGACTGCGAATTCAGCCGGAGCCAGGGGATGTCGCGCGCCTCGGCCGCATGCACCAGCGAAGCGGTGGACGGCCCGAGCGCGCGCCGCTGCGCGTAGCGGATGAAGGCATCGCGCGCCTCCGGCCAGTTCCAGTCCTCCGGCAGCAGGCCAGGCGTGCGAAGTTCGGCCGGCAGCAGCGAATCCAGCAGGCGCATCGCCAGTTCACCCGCCTCGATGCCCTCGTCCTTCTGCGCGTATTCGTAGACCACGGTGTATACGCCGGGCCGGCCCGCGCCGCGGGTCTTGCCGAAGGTGACGTCCTCACCGGCGACGTTCTGCAGTTCGATCGCGACATGCTCGAGCACGTGCCCGAGCCAGGTGCCTTCGTCCTCGCGCAGGCGGCGCAGGAAGCCACCCGGTTCGCCGTAGGAGCAGCCGTGTTCCGCCAGCCCCGGCAGCGCTGCCACCAATCCATCGATGAAGGCGGCGCCCAGCCGCGCCGAGGGCCAGGCTTCGAGCGCTCCGAGGTCGAGCTCGAGCCGGATCACCGGGAAGTGCGCGTACAGCGACGGTCCCACGTACACCGAACGGTCCAGGATGCGCATGCGGTCTAGCCTCTCCTCGTGGGCGCCGTCGCGACGGCGCGGTCTTCAGTCCTTGCCGCGGTGCAGCCTGCCCGGCGAAGCGTGCCGCCCCGACAGGTCGTAGCTCGCCCCGGCGACCAGCAGGTGCAGCTTGACGCCGAGCATACACACCGGCTCGCCCTCGGCGACCTGGTCCATCGACGAGAACTCCAGCCCCGACGCATCGATGACGGTGATGCCGCCGGTGCCCTCCACCTCCAGCACGTTGGCCGGCGAGATGAAGGCGGCGGTGTCCTCGTCCAGGCCGATGCCGACCGCGAACGGGTTGTAGGCCAGCGCCGTCAACAGGCGGCCGATGCGGTCGCGCTGGCGGAAGTGCTGGTCGATGATCACCCGGTTGGTCAGGCCCAGGCCTGGCGCCAGACGCACGCTACCCGCCACGGGTGAAGCGCCCTCCTCGCCGAAGGCGATCATGTGTTCGCTGATGAAGCTGGCGCCGGCGCTGGTGCCGGCCACGTGCACGCCCTGGGCATTGCGCACGCGCAACAACCGCGCCACCGGCGTGCCGCCGAGCGCGGTGGACAGGCTGAGCTGGTTGCCGCCGGTAAAGAAGATGCCGGTGGCCTCATTGAGGCGGCGCAGCCGATCGGGGTCCTCGCAGTCCTGTCGGCTCGCGAAGTCCACGCTTTCCACCCGGCCAGCGCCGAGGCCGGCGAAGATGCGCTCGTAGCGCGCGCCGGTGTCGGCCAGGCGGCTGGCGGTCGGCAGCACGACGATATCGGCGTCCTCGCCCCCGCACAGCTCGACGAAGCGGCGCAGGATCTGCGGGTTGTTCTCCTTCTCCTCGCCGCCGCCGATGGGGACGATCCAGCCGCGGCTGCCGCCCTCCGGGATCTGGCTGGGCATCAGGCCGCGCCGAGGTAGTCGCGCTTGCCGAGTTCCACGCCGTTGTGGCGCAGGATCGCGTAGGCCATGCCAAGGTGGAAGTTGAGGTTGGGCAGCACGTAGCCGACCAGGTAGGGCAGCCCCTTGAACTGCAGGGTCTGCGGGCCGGCCTGCACGGTGATGTCGCGGTCCTCGCAGCCTTCGAAGGCTGCCTCCGGCACGCTGGCGATGAAGTCCAGGGTCCGCTGGATCCGCGCCTTCAGCTCGGGGAAGCTGGTCTCGGTGTCTTCCATGCGCGGGTTCTCGGTGCCGGACAGGCGCGCCATCGGACCCTTGCCGAAGTCGCAGGCGATCTGCACCTGCCGCACCAGCGGGAACATGTCCGGGGCCAGGCGGGCGTTGAGCAGGACCGACGGGTCGATCTTGCGGGCCTCGGCGAAGGCCACGGCCTTGTCCAGGATGGCGTCGAGGGCGCGCAGGGCGCGGGTGGTGCTGGTGTGCGCCAGGCCGTACATGGAGATGTGCATGGGGAGGTCCCGTGGAGTCGAGCCGCCAATGATACGCAGGGCGGCGATTCTTGCGATAATTGGCCCTCTGTGCCCGCCACGTCCCCGTAGCTCAGCTGGATAGAGCGCACCCCTCCTAAGGGTGAGGTCACAGGTTCGAATCCTGTTGGGGACGCCAGTTTCGCTGACCGCCATTACGGCGCCCGCTATAATCGGGCTCTAAACCCCGTCACCGGCAACTCAGGGTCGTGCGTTCGAATCGCGCCGGGGTCGCCACCTCCCCACAGGAACCCCACATGACCCACCCCGTCATCACCGCGCTCGGCCTGGGCGACAACGAATCCGGCACCTATCTCGGCCACGGCGAGTGGGCGAAGACCCGCGACGCGGGCGTGATCGAGCCGATCAACCCCAGCACCGGCGAGGTCCTGGCCCGGGTCCAGGCTTCCAGCGAGTCGGACTACGAGCTGATCCTCGAGCGCGCCCAGGCCGCCTTTCAGGTCTGGCGCAAGACCCCGGCGCCGCGCCGCGGCGAAGCGATCCGCCTGTGCGCCGACGCCCTGCGCGCGCACAAGGACGAACTCGGTTCACTGGTCGCGCTGGAGATGGGCAAGATCAAGCCCGAGGGCGACGGCGAAGTGCAGGAGATGATCGACATCGGCGACTTCGCGGTCGGCCTGTCGCGCCAGCTCTACGGCCTGACCATGCACTCCGAGCGCCCGGGCCATCGCATGTACGAGCAGTACCACCCGCTCGGCATCGTCGGCGTGATCAGCGCCTTCAACTTCCCGGTCGCGGTGTGGGCCTGGAACAGCTTCCTGGCCGCGGTCTGCGGCGACATCACCATCTGGAAGCCCTCGCCCAAGACCCCGCTGTCGGCGATCGCCTCGGTGCGCATCTGCAACGAGGCGCTGAAGGCCGGCGGCTTCCCGGACATCTTCTTCCTGTTCAACGATGCCGGCACCGAGCTGGCGCAGCGCTTCGTGGACGATCGCCGCATCCCGTTGGTCAGCTTCACCGGTTCGACGCATGTGGGCAGGATCGTCGGAGAACGAGTGGCGCAGCGCATGGGCCGCTCGCTGCTCGAACTCGGCGGCAACAACGCGATCATTGTCGATGCGACGGCCGATCTGAAGCTGGCGATCCCGGCGATCGTGTTCGGCGCCGTCGGCACCGCCGGCCAGCGCTGCACCACCACGCGCCGGCTGATCGTGCACGAAGACGTCTACGACACCGTGCTCGAGAAGCTCGTCGCCGCTTACCGCCAGGTCGAAGGCAAGATCGGCGACCCGACCCTGCCGACCACGCTGATGGGCCCGCTCAACAGCCAGGCCGCGGTGCAGCAGTACCTGGCTGCGATCGCCAAGGCCCGCGCGGCCGGCGGAACCGTCGCCACGGGCGGCGCCGCGATCGAGCGCCCGGGCAACTTCGTGCTGCCGGCCATCGTCACCGGCCTGACCAACGACGCCGAGGTGGTGCAGGCCGAGACCTTCGCGCCGATCCTCTACGTCATGAAGTACCGCACGCTGGATGAGGCCATCGCCATGCAGAACGGCGTGCCGCAGGGCCTGTCGTCCTCGATCTTCACCGCCGACCTGAAGGCCGCCGAGCAGTTCCTGTCGGCCGCGGGTTCGGACTGCGGCATCGCCAACGTCAACATCGGCACCTCCGGCGCCGAGATCGGCGGCGCCTTCGGCGGCGAGAAGGAAACCGGCGGCGGCCGGGAATCGGGCTCGGATGCGTGGAAGGTGTACATGCGCCGCCAGACCAACACCATCAACTACTCCGACGCGCTGCCGCTGGCCCAGGGCATCCGCTTCGACCTCTGACGCACCGATTCGCCGCCCACCAGGAGCCACGCCATGAACGCCGCGCCCCGCACCACCAGCACCCTGGCCATCGTGAGCCTGGTCTCGGGCCTGCTCGGCTGGACCTTCGTGCCCTGGATCGGCAGCCTGGTGGCCGTCATCACCGGCCACATGGCACGCACGGAAATCCGCCGCGAGCCCGATCGCGTGGAAGGCGACGGCATGGCCGTCGCCGGCCTCGTGCTCGGCTACGCGATGCTGGTGCTCAGCGTGATCGGCGTGCTGCTGATCGTGCTGTTCTTCGGCGGCCTGGCGGCGATCCTCGGCTACCTCGGCGTCACCGGCCAGCTCGGCTGATGTATTCGCTCGCGCGGCCGTTCCTGTTCGGCTTCGACGCCGAACGGGCCCACGGCCTCGGCCTGAAGGCCGTGGAACTCGCCTACCGTACCGGCCTCAATCCGCTGGTGGCGCAGCGTCCGCCCGCGCTGGTCACGCGAGCCTTCGGCATCGACTTCCCGAATCCGGTCGGCTGCGCCGCCGGCCTGGACAAGAACGGCGAGCACGTGGACGCGCTGCTCGCCCTCGGCTTCGGTTTCGTCGAGATCGGCACCATCACGCCGCGGCCGCAGGCCGGCAACCCGAAGCCGCGCATGTTCCGGCTGCCCGAGCACCGCGCCGTCATCAACCGCCTCGGCTTCAACAACCTCGGCGTGGACGCGCTGGTGCGCAACGTCGAGCGCGCCCGCCGAACCGGCATCCTCGGCATCAACATCGGCAAGAACCGCGACACGCCCAACGAGCGCGCGGCCGAGGACTACATCCACTGCATGGAGAAGGTGTTCGCGCTGGCGGACTACATCACCGTCAACATCTCCTCGCCCAACACGACCGGCCTGCGCGACCTGCAGCAGGAAGAGACGCTGCGCCGGTTCATCGGCGAACTGCGCGAGGCGCAGGAAGAACTCGGCGGCGTGCATGGCCACCGCACGCCGATGCTGCTGAAGGTCTCGCCGGACATGACCGACGAGGAACTCGACGGCATGGCCACGGTGCTCAATGCCGCGCGCATCGACGGCGTGATCGTCGGCAACACGACGCTCGACCGCAGCGAGATCGCCGGCCACCCGCTGGCCGGGGAATCGGGCGGGCTGTCCGGCGAGCCGCTGTACGCGCGCTCGACCGCGGTGCTGCGCAAGCTGCGGCTGCGGCTGGACGACGCGATACCCATCCTCGGGGTCGGCGGCATCCTGTCGGGCGCCGACGCCGCCGGCAAGATCGCCGCGGGCGCGCGCATGGTGCAGTTCTACACCGGCATGGTCTACCGCGGTCCGGAGCTCATCGGCGAGTGCGTGGCCTCGATCCGGCGCCTGCGCGAGGGCGTCGCGTGAGCCGCGCCCGGCGATGAGCGGCGGCTACCAGCTCGCCGAGAACGTGTCGCTGGCCGGGCGCAACACCTTCCGGGTGCCGGCGCGTGCGGCCATGATGGCGGACGTCAGCCACCCCGACGCCCTGCCCGAGCTGTTCGACTTCGCGATGCTGCGCGACGGCCCGGTGATGGTGCTTGGCGAGGGCAGCAACCTGTTGTTCGCCGGCGACTTTCCCGGCGTGGTGGTGTGCCTGGCGATGCACGGCGCGCGCGTGCTGCGCGACGACGGCGACAGCGTGCTGGTGCGCGCCGAGGCGGGCCTGAACTGGAACGACCTCGTCCACTGGACCCTGGGTCGCGGCCTGTGCGGGCTGGAGAACATGGCGCTGATCCCGGGCACCGTCGGCGCCAGCCCGATCCAGAACATCGGCGCCTACGGCGTCGAGGTGCGGCAGTTCATCGAGACGGTCGAGGCCTTCCACCGCGGCACCGGCCAGTTCAAGCGGCTATCGAACGCCGACTGCGGTTTCGGCTACCGCGACAGCGTGTTCAAGGCCGACCTCGAAGCCTGGGTGGTCACCGCGGTCGAGTTCCGGCTGCCGCGGGAGCGGCCCCTGCAACTCGATTACGCCGGGGTGCGCGAGGAACTGGCGGCGATGGGTGTGGACTCGCCGCGCGCGCCGCACGTGGCCGAAGCGATCAGCCGCATCCGCGTGCGCAAGCTGCCGAATCCGGCGCTGGTCGGCAACGCCGGCAGCTTCTTCAAGAATCCGGTGCTGCCACTGGCCGACGCCGAGGCCCTCGCGGCCGCGCACCCCGGCCTGCCCGTCTTCCCCGCCGGTCCACCGGAGCGGCGCAAGGTGTCCGCCGCCTGGCTGATCGAGCAGGCCGGCTGGAAGGGCTTCCGCGAGGGCGACGCTGGCGTGTCCGCGCAGCACGCGCTGGTGCTGGTCAACCACGGTAGCGCGACCGGCGCGCAGTTGCTCGACCTGGCGCGACGCGTGGCGGCGTCGGTGCGCGAACGATTCGGCGTCGCGCTGGAACCGGAGCCGCGCATCATCGGGGCGACCTGGTAACGGTGGACCTGCTCCCGCGCTCCCCAGTCCCGCGGGCGGTGGCGTTGATGGTCGCCAGCACGGTGCTGTTCGGCTTCATGGCGGTCTGCATCCGGCTGGCCTCGTCGGAGTTGCATCCTTTCGAGATCGCCTTCTTCCGCAACCTGTTCGGCTTCGTGTTCACCCTGCCGCTGCTGATGCGCCATGGCGTGGGCATCCTGCGCACCGACAAGCTGTCGCTGTACTTCCTGCGCTGCGTGATCGGCATCGTCTCGATGCTGGCCGGTTTCTGGGCGATCGTGCACCTGCCGCTGGCGCAGGCGGTAGCGCTGTCGTACTCCACGCCCATCTTCGTCACCATCGGCGCGGTGTTCGTGCTCGGCGAGATCGTCAGGGCGCGGCGCTGGGCCGCGGTGATCGTCGGCTTCCTCGGCGTGCTCGTGCTGATCCGGCCCTGGAGCGACAGCTTCCAGCTCGCCAGCCTGGTGGCGGTGCTGGCCGCGGTGATGAGCGCCAGCGTCGCGATCAGTATCAAGTTCCTGTCGCGCACCGAGAAGGCCGACGCCATCGTCATCTACACGACGATGATCTGGGTCCCGCTGTCGCTGCTGCCGGCGCTGTTCTACTGGACCACGCCCACCGGCATCACCTGGCTGTGGGTGATCCTCGCCGGCTTCCTCGGCACCACCGCGCACATGGCGTGGACGCGGGCGCTGGCGCTGGCGGACGCCTCGCTGCTGACCCCGATCAGCTTCCTGCAGGTGCTGGTGGTGGGCGTGTTCGGCTGGTGGCTGTTCGGCGAGACGGTGGATCGCTGGACGGTGCTGGGCGCCGCGATCATCTTCGGCGCCAACGCCTATATCGCCCAGCGCGAGGCCCGTCTGGCGCGGCGCACCGTCACCGACCCGGCGATCAATCCGGAGACCCTGCAGCGCTGATCGGTGCAATCGCGTCCGGGCGGGCCGCCGCCGAGGAAGGCGGCGCCGGCGCGTCGCGCGCGACCACGTGGTGCATCGCCACCACCCACGCACAGGCCGCGGCCCAACCCGCCAGGATGTCCGAGGGGTAATGCACGCCCAGATACACGCGCGACAATCCGACCAGCAGGACGAAGAGCGAACCAACCGCGGCCACCGTCCAGCGCCAACGCGAATGCCAGGCCAGCAGCAGCACCGCGACGGCAAGCGTCGCCGACCCCATGGCGTGCCCGCTGGGGAAGCTGAAACTATGCTCCGGCGCGATGGACAGCCAGAGGTCGGGACGCGCGCGGGCGAAGTAGACCTTGGCCCCGAGGTTCAGTCCCAACGAACCGAGCACCGCAAGCCCCCAGAACAGGCCGTCGCGATAGCGCCGGCGCCACACCAGCCAGCCCAGCACCGCGGCGTCCGCCGGCACCACGCCCCACAGGTAACCGAGTTCCGACATCCACTGGAAGAAGGCGTCCACGCCGGGGCTGGCGCGATCGTGCAACCACGCCAGCACCGGCACGTCGAAAGAGAACCCACCGCCGGCGCGCAAGCGCGTGGCCAGCGCGGCGAAGGCCCACATCGGCAACAGCAGTCCGACGAAGGGCAGGCTCAGGCGATACGGGTGGCGACGGATGAACTCCAGGCCGTAGCGAAGCTCGCTGGCCAGCACGGCGCCCAGCGGGCGGCGCGGTTCAGCCGGGACCGGCGACAAAGGTGCGTTCCACGTAGTCGTCGATGATGGCGACGAACTCGGCGGCGATGTTCTCGCCGCGCAGGGTCATGGCCTTCTGTCCGTCGATGAAGACCGGCGCCGCCGGCGCTTCGCCGGTGCCGGGCAGGGAGATGCCGATGTTGGCGTGCCGTGATTCGCCCGGTCCGTTCACCACGCAGCCCATCACCGCCAGGGTAAGGCGTTCCGCGCCCGGATGACGGATCTTCCACTCCGGCATGCGTTCGCGCACGTGGGTCTGCACGGTTTGCGCGAGTTCCTGGAAGAACTCCGAGGTCGTGCGTCCGCAGCCCGGGCAGGCCGTCACCAGCGGGGTGAAGGCGCGCAGCCCCATGGTCTGCAGCAACTCCTGGGCGACCACCACTTCCTGCGTGCGCGCGCCGCCGGGCTCGGGCGTGAGCGAGATGCGGATGGTGTCGCCAATCCCTTCCTGCATCAGCACCGCCAGCGCCGCCGTGGACGCCACGATGCCCTTGCTGCCCATCCCGGCCTCGGTCAGTCCGAGGTGCAGGGGGAAGTCGCTGCGCGTGGCGAGGTCGCGGTACACCGCGATGAGTTCCTGCACGCCGCTGACCTTGGCCGAGAGGATGATGCGGTCGGCCGGAAGGCCGATGTCCAGCGCCTGTTGCGCGGACTCGAGCGCCGACACCACCAGCGCCTCGCGCAGCACGCGCCCTGCATCCCAGGGCTCGTCGCGGCTCGCGTTCTCGTCCATCAGCCGCGCCGCCAGGGCCTGGTCGAGAGAGCCCCAGTTGACGCCGATGCGCACCGGCTTGCCGTGCCGGATCGCCAGTTCGATCAGCGCGGCGAACTGGCTGTCGCGCTTGCGTCCGAAACCGACGTTGCCGGGGTTGATGCGGTACTTGGCGAGCGCTTCGGCGCAGGCAGGCTCCGCGGCGAGCAACTGGTGGCCGTTGTAGTGGAAGTCGCCGACGATAGGCACCGCCACGCCCATCATCGCCAGGCGCTCGACGATGCGCGGCACCGCGGCGGCCGACTCGGGGTTGTTCACCGTCACCCGCACCAGTTCGGACCCGGCGCGCCAGAGTTCGGCGACCTGCTTGGTGGTGGCGGCCACGTCGGCGGTGTCGGTGTTGGTCATGGACTGCACGACGACCGGGTGGCCGCCGCCGACCTGCACCGGACCCACCTTCACCGTGCGCGTGGCACGGCGGGCCTGGGGTGCGGCTTCGCTCATGCCTCGTTCCCGCCCTCGCCCTCGGCGACCAGGTCGGCGCGCAGCGGACGCAACAGCGCGTAGTCGCCGGCATTGAGCAGCACGTCCACGCCGGCGAGGATCTCCTCGACCTCGGCTTCCGGCGCGTCCACCGGCTGGTCGCGCACGACCTGGATGCGCGTGGCCGCGGCGTCCAGCGTGTTCGGCGCGAGGAACTGCCGTTCGTCGCCTTCGAGCGAACGCATCTCCAGCGCGCGGATCGGGTCCTCGCCCTGCACGGTGCGCAGGCCGACCGCCGCGGTGTGCCGCGACACCAGCTCGACGCCCGCGGACAAGCCGCCATCGGCCTCGTAGCGCAGCCAGCGGATCACGCCAAGCATCCATTCCGGATACTCGTCGGCATCGGCGAAGGTCAGGCCGACCAGTTCGCCGACGCGCGCACGAATCTGCCCGGCATGCGCCCAGGCCATGCGGTAGCCGCCCAGGCTCTGGTCGAGCACGCGCGCCTCGTGCACCGGCACCTTCGAGGCGTCGGTCGCCGCGCCGGCCCACGAGGCCCGGTCGACGATGTGCACCACGTGCTGCGTCGCCTGGCGCATGAAGGCCTCGAAATCGCGCTGCCCGGCGAGGTAGAAGTGCAGGCCGCTCAGACCGAAGACGGTGCGCACGCAATGGCCGCCCGGGAGCCGCACATGGGTGCGGGCCGCGGCCAGACCGAATGCGCGGCGCAGGCGCTCGAGCATCTCCACGCCGACCCGGAAGCCGGTCCCGCGCGGCGGCATCAGGTCGGAGTGGCCGTCGCGCTGGCGCTCGAGGGCGTTGTCGACTTCCGAGACGAACGCGGACATGTCCAGCCATTGCGCCGCGGGCTCACCCGCCACCGCGGGTCCGGGACCGCGATCGGCATCCAGGGGCACTTCCGGGGCGTTGTCGCGGGGCGGCGTGGCCGTGACGTTGCAGCGCGCGGCGAAGGCCTGCGTCGCGTTCCAGAGCAGGTCCTGTTCCTGCTGGCTGAAGGCCAGCGGATGGGTGATCGCCATCAGCAGGCCCTGCAGGTAGGCGACCCGCACCTCGACCGGTGCGCCTGCCAGATCGTCCTCGACCGGACGCGCATCCAGGCGCGTCTCGGCGGCGAAACGATGGACCCGGTGCAGGCCCTGCCAGAGCCCGCGGGCCGGCGCCCGGTACACGCGCCAGGCCGTGGCCAATGCCTGCAGGTAGTGCCAGGTCGAACGCGCCAGCGCGGTGGCGACGGTGCCGCCGCGCAACATGGGCACGTTGCCGGCCGGTCCGCACAGTTCGACCGCGGCAAGCCGGTAACCCTCCGCCAGGGCGAGATGGAAGGCCTCGACGTGTTGCGCCGCGGCCGCCTTCGACGGCGCCAGCGGCAGCGCGCTGCCGGCGTATTCGCGTCGCAGCAGCACGATCGAATCGCCGATGGCCGGTCGCAGTTCCTCCAGCACGGACAGGCGCTGCGAGCCCTCGAGCTTCTGTCCGGCGAGGTTGTCGAGTGCCTGCGCCAGCCGTTCCCGGGTCACCTCGGCGTTGGCCCGCGGCAGCGCCGCCACCCAGGCACGCGCGCGCTTGGCTTCGGCGATGAACGGGGCACCGCCCAGCCCACGCGGGCCGGGTATCCCTTCGCCCAGCGGACGATAGCTCTGGCTCATGCGCACTCCGTTGTTTGTGACGCAGCGCCGAGTTTACGCGAAGCCCCGTCGCCCCGGCCAACCGGACCAGGACCTCCGGCCTAGGTAAAAGTACGAATGGCGGCCACGGGCGCCCTCTCCAAGAATGGCGGCCATGCGCCCGCGCCAGCCCGCCCCTGCCGGCTTCACCCTCATCGAGCTCTCGGTGACGATCGCGGTGCTGTTCAGTTTCCTGCTCATGGCCTTCCCCTCCTTCGCCACCCTGCGCCAGCGCGCCGCGCTTCGGGGCGCCGGCGACGAGGTGCTGGCGTTCTGGAACGAGGCGCGCTTCGAAGCCGTCAAGCGCAACCAGATGGTCAAGGTCGGCGTGCTGCGCGTGGGCACCGACGGCTTCTGCCTGGGCGCGGCCACCACCACCAACGATGCCGACACGGTGCCCTGCGACTGTGCATCCGTGGCGCCGGCCAGCAACGTCTGCGACGTCGCCCGCTATCCCGCCAACCAGTCGGAATGGAACGGTGTGACCCTGCTCGGCGCCAGCCTCGGCGGCGGCACCTCGCTGTCGGACCTCAAGCCGGCGGTCATCGAGCCCAAGCGCACCGCCCTCACCGAGTCCGCCGACAAGGGCACGATTCGCCTGGCGGGCCCGCCGGGCCAGCTGGCCTACAAGCTCAACCTCAACGTCGACCGGCTCGGTCGCGGCCTGCTCTGCGAGTCCAGCAGCGCCACCGCGCGCCTGCCCGACTACGACAAGCGCCGGTGCGCGGACTGATGGCCGCGCCGCGCCACGCCCGCGGGTTCGGACTGGTCGAGCTGATGGTCTCGATCATCCCCGGCCTGGTCGTGTCCGGCGCGGCGGTCGCCTTCGTGGTCTCGAGCCTGGACTCGAACACCGATTTCGTGCGCTCGACCCGCTTCAACCAGGACCTGCGCAGCAACATGGACTTCGTCACCCGCGAACTGCGCCGCGCCGGCTACGACGAGAACTCGATGAAATACATCGCGCTCAGCGCGAGCAGCAACATCACCTCGCCCTTCGCCAGCGTGAAGGTGGTCCGCGACGCCCAGGACAACAGCTGCGTGATCTACGCCTATGACGGCAAGACCGCCGCCAGCGGCGGCGTCGGCGGCCCCGGCAAGATCGACACCGCAGCCGGCGAAGTGCGCGCGATCCGCCGGATGACCCGGACCGTCAACGGACGCCTGGTCGGGGTGATGGAGGTTGCGCAGACCAGCGCCGCCGCCAGTTCGCTCGACTGCGATGGCGACGGCCCCGATTACGACAGCTATCCCGCCGCCTGCAACGATGCGACCGGCTGGTGCCCGCTGAGCGATCCGCTGCAGATCGACATCACCCGCTTCCGGATCGTGGACGACTCGCTGTGGACGCCGCCGACCGCCGTCGCCAACGGGTCGAAGGTGCGCGACCTCGATTTGACCATGGGCGGCGTGCTCGTCGGCGCCAGCGAATACGTGCGCGAGATGCAGGCCAGCGTGCGCGTGCGCGCCGAATGCCTGCGTCCCGTCGCCGCCACCAATACCCCCGATACCACCGGGACCCTATGCGATACTGCCCCCGGGACGTGACCCAGGACTAGCCGAAGACTGCCCCCGCGATGCTCCGTCCACCCCTAGGTTGTCCCCAGCGGCAACGTGGCCTCGCCACGTTGCTGGTGGCGCTTGTCATCCTCGGGATACTGACGATCATCGTCCTGTACTCGACCCACGTCGCCTTCTTCGAACAGCGCACCGCCACCAACGAGAACCGCGCCCGGCTCGTCGAGCAGGCCGCCGAGTACAGCATCAACCTCGCCGGCGAATACCTGAAAGCCAATCGCGACTACCTGATCTCGCGGACCGGCGGCTCGGCCACCACCGGCGGCTGGCTCGCCGCGAGCACCGCCACCGGTCGCAAGTGGGTGGCCTGCAGCAGCGTCACCGGCTTTCCCGACATCCCCGCACTCAGCGACGGCACGCCACACCCGTGCATGGCCGAACGCGACTCGATCACCTCGGCCGACTACCCGATCACCGCGGGCGCCGGCGGCCGGCGTGGGCAACTGTATTTCTGGAGCAGCGACGGCACCAGCGCGCCCGCTGCGCTCGCGATTCCCTACACCGAACTGATGCCGACGGCGGCACGGCTGGAGACTTCCGGCGTCGGCGGCACTGCGGCCTTCCCGGCGCAGACCACGGTGCGTGGCCTGCTCTGCCGCATCGATAGCGCGCTTCCCACTCCGGCTTGCCGTGCCGACCCGTCCAAGGGCAACCGCATCGCGGTGACGCTGATCGCCAACGTCACCCTGTCCGGCGAGAACTCCAGCTCCACGGTGAAGGAAACCTGGGCGACGCTGGGCGCGATCGACTCCAACTCCGCCATACCGCTGATCGCAACGGGCCTGCTGAGCACCGGCGGCACGATCACCATCGTGCCCAATCCCAATGCCGGCGGCTATGGCCTGCCCGGGTCGCTGTGGTCGCCGAACGACGTGCAGGTGGAGAACTCCACCGGCGGCGGCACCGCCAACATCGCCAGCTGCTTCATCCAGGATTTCATGAAGGGCGAGCCCACGCCGACGCTGGATCGCGCCAAGGAGATTTGCCCGACGAGCGGCAGCTCCCCGCCCTGCCATTGTCCCTCGGCAAAGTCGGAGGACGAATACTGGCTGTCGGGCTCGGCCAGCGGCAGCAAACGCGAGAACATCGACGTGCTCGACCGCGACGGCAACGCCGGCGCGGCCGGGAGCCCGAAGCCGCCGGACATCCAGTTCTTCCCCGGCTCCGGGCCCTCGGACGTGACGGATCCGCTGAGCACGCCGATCGCGCTCGACCGGCATGTCGGGGACGCGCCGAACACGGTGTATTCCAATGCCTCGGCGGCCTCCGACGACTCCCTGTTCGAATGGATCTTCGGCGCCAACTACGTGGTGGCCGATGGCGACGTCAACGGCGTCACCCTCGCGAATTGCGGCCCGGGTGCCCCGCCCGTCCAGAACTGCGCCGACTACGCCCTGCGCAACGACCTCGGCGCCACCGTCATCGAGGGCGACTGCGCCAGCAACCAGTTCA
>CAMPGW010000029.1 GCA_946885735.1 uncultured Gammaproteobacteria bacterium | reverse complement strand
GGCCCCACCACAGCTGGCGCGAGATGCACCAGTCCTGGATGTTGCCCATCCAGTGCCGGTAGGTGCTGACCCAGTTCTCCGGCACGAAGCGCACCTGGCCGTCCTCGACCAGTTCGAGGCCGCGCTTGGCCAGCGCGTCCATGCGTACGAACCACTGGTCGGTCAGGTAGGGCTCGATCACCTGCCCGGTGCGGTCGCCGCGCGGCACCTGCAGCTTGTGTGGCTTGGTCTCGACCAGCAGGCCGGAGGCCTCGAGGTCGGCGAGCACGCGCTTGCGCGCCTCCATGCGGTCGAGGCCGCGATACGCCGCCGGCGCGTTGTCGTTGATCGCCGCATCCGGGGTGAGGATGTTGATCATCGGCAGGCCGTGGCGCTGGCCGACCGCGTAATCGTTGAAGTCGTGCGCCGGCGTCACCTTGACCACGCCGGTGCCGAACTCGCGGTCCACGTATGCGTCGGCGATCACCGGGATCTCGCGGTTCGACAGCGGCAGCCGCACCGACTTGCCGATCAGGTGCGCGTAGCGCTCGTCCTCCGGGTGCACCATCACCGCGGTGTCGCCGAGCATGGTTTCCGGGCGCGTGGTGGCCACCGTCAGGGTGTCGCTGCCGTCGGCGAGGGGATAGGCGATGGACCAGAGGAAGCCGTCCTCTTCCTCGCTCACCACTTCGAGATCGGAAATCGCGGTCTTCAGCACCGGGTCCCAGTTGACCAGGCGCTGGCCGCGGTAGATCAGGCCTTCCCCGTGCAGGCGCACGAAGGTCTCGACCACCGCCTTGGACGGGATCGGATCCATGGTGAATACCGACCGCGACCAGTCGCCCGAGGCGCCCATCCGGCGCATCTGCCGCTCGATGGTGTCGCCGGACTGGTGCTTCCACTCCCACACCTTCTCGATGAACTTCTCGCGACCCAGCGAATCGCGAGTCTCGCCCTTGCCTTCGATGGCGAGATTGCGGCCCACCACCATCTCGGTGGCGATGCCGGCGTGGTCGGTGCCGACCTGCCAGAGCGTGTCGAAGCCGCGCATGCGGTGGTAGCGGATCAGCGCGTCCTGCAGGGTGTGCTGGAACGCATGGCCCATGTGCAGGGTGCCGGTGACATTCGGCGGCGGCAGCATGATGGAGTAAGCCGGTCCCGTGCCGCTCGGCTGGAAGCAGCCTGCGGCCTCCCACATCGCGTAGAGGCGCGTCTCGAAGGAAGCTGGCTCGAAACTCTTGTCCATCGGAATCCAGGAAAGCGTGGTGATTCCGCTGCAACGGCAGCGGAATACCTGAAAATGGGATGCCAAATCCTAGCAAATCAGCCGCTTCGCCGCGATCTCGACCGGGTCGACGGGAGGGCGGTTCCTTCCCCGGAGGGCGGCCAGGGATGGCCGCCCGCACCCGACTCGGTGGCCATGGACGGCGCTTCCGAGCTCGGGGCCGGGGAAGGGACCGCCCGCACGGCGACCCGCGCCCCAGCAGCGGCAAAGCGGCTGATCACGCCTCGAGTTCGGCGAACGCGTCCCTCGTGAGGTTTTCCGGCGTGTTGTCGGTGCAGTGCACTTCGTCTTCGATGCGCACGCCGCCGAACCTCGCGAGATGTTCGATCTTCTTCCAGGCCACGTGTTTGCCGTGGGGTCCGGACTTCAGGCCTTCCAGCAGCGAGGGGATGAAGTAGATGCCGGGCTCGATCGTCACCACCATGCCCGGCTCCAGGGTGCGGGTCATGCGCAGGAAAGGATGGCCGGGGGGGCGCGGGATCAGGTTGCCGGCCTCGTCGCTGAAGCCGGCGACGTCATGCACCTGCAGGCCGATCGGATGGCCGAGGCCGTGCGGGAAGAACACCGAACTCACCCCGGTTTCCAGCATCTGGCCCGGCTCCATGTCGACGATCTCCAGCGCGCGCAGCACGCCGCCCAGGCGCAGGTGCGCCTCCAGGTGGAGGTCGCGGTAGTCGGTGCCGGCGCGGACCTTGCCGCAGAGCTGGCGCTGTTCCGCGTCCACGGCGTCCACCAGTGCCTCGAAGTCCTCGTCGCCGCGGCCCCAGGTGCGGGTGATGTCGGCGGCGTAGCCGTCCACCTCGGCGCCGGCGTCGATCAGCAGCGAGCGATGCTCCTTCGGCGCGTCGTAGCGCTTGTACTGGTAGTGCAGGGTGGCGCCGTTGCGGTTGAGCGCGACGATGTTGTTGTAGGGCGCGTCGCTGTCGGTGTGGCCGGCGGCGACCAGGAACGCGGCATTGATGGCCGCCTCCGACCCGCCCCCCAGGAAAGCCTTGCGCGCCGCCGCGTGGCCGCGGACGGCCCGGCGCTGGGCCTGCCGCATGCGCGTGAGTTCATAGGGCGTCTTGTAGGCGCGGTGGTAATGCAGCGTGTCGAGCACGACCTTCGGGTTGTTCGGGACCAGGCCCGGCAGGGCCGCATCCGCCTCGCCGAGGATCGCGGGGCTGCCGCCGGCCGGCAGCAGCGCCGCGGCCTGCGCCGGATCGTCGATCACCCGGATGTCGAAGTGCTCGACCCAATCGCCTGCCGGTGCGCTCGGCGGCACGTGCCAGTAGTCGTCGGGCTGGTAGTACACGAGCAGGGGCCGCTCGCCCGGCGTGTAGGCGATCCAGCAATGCGGATGCTGCACGAGCGGCAGCCAGGCCTTGAATTGCGGATTGGCCTTGAACGGATACGGAAGGTCGTCGAGGAAGCGCATCTTCTCCACGCCGGACGCCACCAGCAGCCGATTGAAACCTCCGCGTTGCAACGCAAT
Organism: uncultured Gammaproteobacteria bacterium; assembly: GCA_946885735.1. The sequence goes on along the minus strand of CAMPGW010000029.1, from coordinate 26,835 downwards.
GTCGACGCGCGCCTTGATTGTTGACAGGTGCGCAGGGTAAAGATGCAGGGACGAACTTGATGACATGGCGGCGATTCGCGGGGGATGGCAGGTAGCCATTCTGCCCGATTGCGCGGCCCGGGCCGGGAGCGGGCATGCGGGACCAGCGGGACGACGGCGGATTCCTCGGGCGGCCGGCCTGGCTGTGGAGCCTGTCCGCACTGGTGCTGGGGCTGGCGCTGTCGGTGGCGGCGGCGGCGCTGCACCAGTCCGCGCTCGCGCGTTCCGAGCGCGACCAGCTTGCGCTGCGCGCCGAACGCAGCTTCGCCGCAGTGCAGGCGCAACTGCAGAACTGCGGCCTGCTGGTGCGCACGGTGCAGGCGCTGTTCCTGGCCTCCGACGAGGTGACCCCGGACGAGTTCGCCGCGGTGTACTCGAACCTGCGCCCGCGCGAACTCTTCCCCAGCCTGCAGGCGGTCGCCTACTCGCAGCGCCTGCCCGAGCCCGCCGGCGACCGCGACCGCTTCATCACCACGCTGATCGCGCCGCTGGCGGGCAACGAGCGCCTGCAGGGCTTCGATGTCGGCAGCCAGCCGGCCAACCTGCGCGGCATCCTGCGCTCGCGCGACGAGGACGAGCCGATCCTTTCCGCTGCCTTCACCCTGGTCCAGCGACTCGGCCAGCCTGGCCCGAGCGACGGCGTGACCCTGCGGCTGCCTGCGTTCTCGCCCGGGCCGCCGCCGACGGCAGCCGAGCGCCGCGCCCGCTTCACGGGGTCGATCGCGGTTTCGTTCCGGGTGAGCGACCTGATCGCGCATGCGCTGCCGGACGAGGCGCGCGAAACCATGGACGTGCGGGTCGCGGACGTGACCGACGGCCAGCGCTGGCCGCTGTTCCACTCGGCGCGGTCGACGCCGGTGGCGCTCGGCGCGCCGACCGGGGTCGACTACCGTTTCGCCCGCGACGTCGCCTACGGCGGGCGCATCTGGCGTATCGAACTGAACGGCCGGCCGGGGGACCAGGCCGCGGTGTGGCTGCCGCTGCTCACCCTGGCCGGCGGTGTGCTCGCCAGCCTGCTGCTGGCCTCGCTGGCCTGGAGCATCGCCAGCACCCGCTCACGGGCGCTGGTGATGGCGCGCCGGATGTCGGCGCAATACCACGAGAGCGAAGCACGCTTCCGGGCGCTCAACGAGCTGCTGCCGGCGCTGGTGCTGCTGGCGCGCCCCGACGGGCGGCTGGTCTACGCCAACCGCAGCGCGCGCGAGCGTCTGGCGCTGCCGGATCCGGCAGCGAGCGAGCTGCACCTGGACAGCATCTTCGACGACCCGTCGGGTCGGCTCGGGCTGGAGGGCGCGGAGGCCGCGCATCCGGTGCGCAACCTGTCCTTGCGTTGCGCGGGGGAGGGTTACGCCCCCTTCTGGGCGACGCTGTCGGTCTCGCCGATCGAACTCGACGGCAGCCCGCACCTGCTCGCGGTGGCCAACGACATCACCGAGTTGCGCGACCTCAACGAGATGCTGGCCTACCAGGCGGCCCACGACCCGCTCACCGGCCTGTACAACCGCCGCGAGTTCGGCCGTCGGCTGGATGCGGCCATCGCTTCGGTGGACGCCGGCGGCCCTCCCTGCGCGCTGCTGTACTTCGACCTGGACCAGTTCAAGATCATCAACGACACCTCGGGCCACAACGTCGGCGACCAGCTGCTTTCGCAGCTGGCCGGGCTGCTGGGCAGCCACCTGGTCGAGGGTGAAACGCTGGCGCGGCTGGGCGGCGACGAGTTCGGCATCCTGCTCGAGCCCGCCACCCGCGAACAGGCGCTGGCCTTCGCCGAACGCATGCGCCTGGAGATCGACGGCTTCGTCTTCAGTTCCGAGCAGCGCATCTACGCGGTGAGCGTGAGCGTCGGCCTGATCCTGCTCGACCGACCCGGCCTGTCGCAACGCGAAGTGCTGTCGCTGGCCGACACCGCCTGCTACATGGCCAAGGAACGCGGCCGCAACCGCGTGCACCTGTATTCCGAGCAGGACGTGGACACCCTGCAGCGGCGCAGCGAGATGGAATGGGCCAGCCGCCTGCGCCAGGCCCTGATCGACGGGCGCTTCGTACTGCATTACCAGTCGCTGCAGGCCCTGCAGGCCCGCGACGACGGCGACGACGCGGTGCACGTGGAGCTGCTGCTGCGCCTGCGCGACGAGGACGGCGTGATGGTGCCGCCGGGCGCCTTCATCCCGGCCGCCGAGCGCTTCGGGCTGATGCTGCAGCTCGACCGCTGGGTCGTGGACACGGCGCTGGCGAATTTCTCGCGCCTGCATGCGCAGGGGCGCCCGATCGACCTGTGCGCGATCAACCTGTCGGCGCAGACGGTCGAGGACGACGGTTTCGCGGGCTTCGTGCTCGAGCGCCTGCGCCGCTACGCCGTGCCGGCGCACCGGGTTTGCTTCGAGATCACCGAAACCGCGGCCGTGGCCAGCATGATCCGGGTGATCGGGCTGATGGGCGAGCTGCGCAAGGCCGGCTGCCGGTTCTCGCTCGACGACTTTGGCGCCGGCATGGCGTCCTTCGGCTACCTGAAGAACCTGCCGGTGGACTACGTGAAGATCGACGGCAGCTTCATCCGCAACCTGGAGACCGACCCGATCAGCGCGTCGATCGTGCGCGCGGTGACCGACATCGGCCACCAGCTCGGGTTGAAGGTCGTTGCGGAATGGGTCGGCGACGAGAACACCGTCGCGACGCTGCGGGCGGCAGGGGTGGACTACGCCCAGGGCTTCCACGTGCACCGGCCCGAACCGACCGGGTTCATGCGCTGAGCGACGGCTCAGCTGAGCGACGGGCTCAGGGGACGAGTTCGCTGCCCGGTGCGGCGACCCATTGGCGGATGAACATCAGGTCCGTCGGCGCCAGGTCGATGAAGCGGAAGCCGGTCCAGACCTGTCCCGGCGCGGCGGCCAGGTCCGACCACAGCTCGTGCGCGCCGACCTCGACCATGCGCTCGTGGCGGTTGCCGTCCACCAGCCGGAAACGCAGTTGGTAGAGCGCGTCGCTGACCATGGCCTGGCTGGCGATCAGCAGCAGCCCGGTCTCGGACAGGTCGCTGATGTGCCCGACCACGCGCTCGGTCATCGCGTCGGTGACCTCGATGCGCTCGTCCACCTTGCGGCGCTTGGCGCGGCGGAACTCGCTGGTCATCGCGATTCCTCCGCCGCGGCCGGCACCGCGAAGCTGCGCAGCGCGTTGAGCGTGTTCTCCCAGGCGCGGTCCATGGCCGTGGCCTTTTCTTCCTCGACGATGCCGACCTGGCCCTTGGCCAGCAGGCGGGCGAGGCTGTCGAGCGTGTAGTCCACGTTCTTCTGGCCGCGGCTGTTGACGAACAGCACGTCGCCGGTGGACGGGCTGAACCAGGCCAGGCGGCGCCGCACCCGGTCCCCCTGCGGATTGACGACGAACTCGAACCAGGTGCCGACGGGCAGCTCGCGCAGGCGCTCCAGGGCCGCAAGTTCGACCGCGTTCAGCGGCGTGCTGCGGCGGCGCGCGCCCGGCGGTTCCTCGCCCAGTCGCGCCTGCGCCTTCAGGCGCATGGTCAGCTCGGTGCGGCTGCTGGCCTCGTCCTTGCCGCTCTCGTTCGGGTGCACCAGGCGATGCGCGATGGCGCCGACGTCATCGCTCTGGTAGCCGACCTTCGACAAGCCCTGCTCGATTTCGCGCTGCAGGTTGCGCTCGGGGTCGAGGCTGTCGGGATGGTCGCCGCCAGGCTGGCGGGCGATCTCGACCAGACGCTCGGCGACCTGCAACTGGCGTTTCCAGGCCAGCGAGTCCTCGCCCTGGCGTAGCGCGGTCAGCGCCATCACGTCGGTCCAGGCCTGGCTGAGCATGGTGCGGGTGAAGCGCGGCAGGCGATGGCCCTTGACCACCGCCTCGACGGCGCGCGCCGCGTGCTCGCGCGCGAGCGCCAGTTTCTCCTTGCCGCGGGCGGCCTCGACGTGGCGGCGTTCGGCGACTTCGGCCTTGCGGCCGAGCGCCTGCAGGTGGTCCATCAGTTCCTTGAGCACCTGCTGGAATACCTGCGGGTCGCCCTTGTAGTCGCGCACCGCGCGGTCGACCATGGCGTGCATCTGCTGGGCCAGGCCGTCGGAGTCGTCCTCGCCCAGCCAGCGGTTGCCGGTCTCGGCGATGGTGTCGAGCATCTTGCGCGCCGGGTGTTCATGGCGGGTGAAGAAGGCGCTGTCCTGCAGCGCCACCCGCATCAGCGGCACCTGCAGCTTGGCCAGCAACTGGGCGGCGCCACCGTTGGCCGGCAGTTCGCGCATCAGGTTGTCGTAGAGCATGGCGACCAGGTCGATCGCATCGTTGTCCTGCTCCGACAGCGCCGGCGCTTCCTGGTTGGGCACCACGCGGCGCAGCAGCGCCAGCATGTCCTGCTTGAGGTGGGCGATGTTGCGCGGCTGCGCGCGGCCCTGGGCCATGACCACCGGCGACGGCCGCAGCTGCATGCCGCGCAGGGCTTCCTGCAACTGCGCCTGCGGCACCACGTAGGGCGCCTCGCGGCTGTCGCGGCCGCGGTCGGGGTTGAGCTTGCCCAGCAGCTGCCGGCGCCCGGCCATCAGCTGCCGCAGCAGGCCGTAGGCCTGGTCGTCGGGAATGTCGTGGGAACCGGACGCCAACGCGACCAGCAACTCGGCGGCGCGCTGGGCGAGGTCCGGCGGCAGGGCCGTGGCGGCGTCGCCGCGCCGATCATGCAAGCTGGTGCGGGCGGTGCGCTCCCCGGCGAGCCCGGCCAGGCTCAGCCCGTGGTCGATGACCTCCGGCGCCAGCGACATGCCGGTGTTCTGCTCGACGCGCCGCGCACGCACGGGCACGTACTGCAGGGTCGGCAGTACGCCGCCGTGGGCGAGCTCGGCGTTGACGGCTTCCACCAGGCGGCCGTAGAGCGCCATCACGTTGCGGTCGAAGGCGCGGAACAGCAGCAGGCGCGACTCGACGTCGAGGTCGAGCGGCTGGATCGCATATCGGATCGAACGGCACAGCGCCTGCGGTCCGACCGGGAGCATCTCCACGTCGAAGGCGGGACGCCCGGCCAGCACGCCGAAGCGCTGCCCGAGCAGGAACAGGGGCAGGCTGTTCTGCAACTCGGCGCGATTGGCCGAATCGGTCAGCGCGCTGGTCTCCTCGATCTCCAGGTCGTTGACCAGCGCCATCTCGTCGCTGGCGCGATGCCGCGCCTGCAGGTGCCCGCGACGGATCTGCGGATCCTGCAGGCAGGCCAGTTCAGCCTCCAGGGCATTCATGAACTGCACGGTAACGTCCGAGCGCGCCTGGCCGACGCGCGCCTGCACCCGGTCCCAGTGCCCGGCGCCATTGCGTTCGGGGCTCGCCTCGGAGTGGCGGAAGAGCTGCTGCTCGAACTCGCGCACCGACATGGCGACGGCGCGTTCGAGTTCGCCCGTCACCGTGCGCAGCACGGACGCGAGCAACTCGCGCACGCGCCGTGGCAAGGGCTGCAGGGAGATCGTCGGCAATGGCATGTGCGAAGCGGGCTGCGACATTCGACTCCCTCCCGAGTCGTGGTGTCACGCCTCGATTCTAGGCGCAGCCGGGCCCGCGCGCATAGCGTTGCGCGCAATGCGAAAGCTGAACGGCGATCGATTGGTTGAAACCTACCGGCCCTGCCAGCGCAAACCGACTACGCCACTGCGCCCGGGCGTGCGATAGCCGCGCACCAGTTCGTAGTCGCGATCGCCCAGGTTCTCGAGTCGTGCATCGAACCACCAGCCCGACGCGAGCGGCGCGGCGAAACGTAGGTCCACGCGCGCGTAGCCGGCCAGCCACTGGCCACCGAACTCCGCGCGGCGCGCGACGGCGCTGACGTCCACGCCCCATTCCGCGCCCGCGCCGAAACCGCGGGTGAGGCCCAGGTTGGCCTTGCGGCGGGCCCGGCGCAGCAGGTCCTCGCCGCTGTCGAGGTCGCGTGCGTGCTGCCAGGTGGCATTGCCCGACACTTGCCAGGCGCCGTGGGTCGAGCGCGCTTCGAGCTCGAATCCATCCACTGCCGCGCGGCGCGTGTTGACGGCATGGAAATCCGGATCGCCGGTGGGCCCAAGGCCCTCGAAGGCGATCAGGTTGCCGACCCGCGTGCGGTAGGCGGACAAACCCAGGTGCCGATCCGGCGACGGATCCCAGTCGAGGCCGAGCTCGCCGGTGTGCGAACGCTCCGGCCGCAGCGCGGGATTGCCGGCGAACAGGATGCCGCCGTCGCCGAGCGCGAAACCCGGGTAATACAACTCGTTGAAGTTCGGCGCACGGAAGCCCTGGCCCCAACCGGCGCGCATGCGCAGCGCGTCGCTGGCGCGCCAGCCCCAGGCCAGGTTGGCCGTGGTGGCATCGCCGAACTGGTTGTTGTCGTCGCGACGCAGCGCCGCCTCGAAGGTGTGCTCGCCGTGGTCGCGACGGCCGCGGACGAAGACCGCCGCGTTGCGGCGCGCGGATTCGTAGCCCTGGAAGCCCTCGTCGGAGTAGCCGGTCTCGCGGCTCCAGTTCAGGCCCACGGTGAGCAGGTTCGCTTCGCCGGCCGAGCGCGAGGCGATCCAGTCGAGCGAATCCCGGCGACTGCCGAAGCGCGAGTAATACGCAGGCGTGTCGAGGTCCTCGCTGCTGTTGCCGAGCACCAGCGCGTGCGACCACGCCTGGCCAAGCGGTCCGGCCAGGCGCGCGCCCAGCACGCGGTTGGTCGCCGCGGTGCGACCGAGGCCGGGCGCGATGCCGGCGTCGAAGTCCACGTCGGCGTCGGTGACCAGCGCGCTGGCCGACAGCACCTGCGAGCCGAGCATCGTGCGCAGGCGCGCCGAGCCGTGGCGGTTCGAGTAGCCATCCGGATCCGGATCGAAACTGTAGGGGCCGGCGGCGGGAGAGGTGGCGGAAAAGCCTTCGAGCCGCTCGCGGCCCAGTGCGATGCCGACGCGCGAATCGCCGCGCACCAGGCCCAGCCCCGCATCCGCGCCGCGGCGGCCGAAGCTGCCGGCGCGAACATCGGCGAAGGCCAGCGCGGGATCGCGCGTGAACACCTGCACCACGCCGCCGATCGCATCCGAGCCCCAGAGCGCAGCCCGCGGCCCGCGCACGATTTCGATGCGTTCCACCAACGAGAGCGGCAGGTGCGCCAAGTCCAGCACGCCCTGGGTGGCGGCGTTGGCGCGGATGCCGTCCACCAGCACCAATGCATGGTTGGAGTTGCCGCCGCGCAGGAACAGCGTGCTCGACTGGCCCGGCCCGCCGCTGCGGGCGACGTCCACGCCGGCCTGGCGGGCGAGCAGGGAAACGAGGTCGGGCGCCTGCGACCGCGCGATGTCCTCGCGGGTGAGCACGGTCACCGAGGCCAGGGCATCCCGGGCTGGCGTTTCGACGCGGGTGGCGGTGACCTGCACGGGCCCGAGCGGATCGGGCCCGGCGGCGTGGGCGGCCGGCAGGATGGAAAGGGATACGGCGGCCGCAAGGGCCAGGCGTTGCGTGTTGCTGGTCATAAAAGTTCCTCTTCGCTCACCCGCGGAAGGAGCACGCGGCGAAAGGCGGAACGGCGACGCACGCACGCAGGGCGGGGCGCAGCCATGCCGCGCTGCCCTCCGCAACGTGCCGTGGGCGATGCCGCCCGGGGGCGGATCGCGTGCGCCAGGCCGGTCTCCGGGCTGGCCAGTGGAACCCCTTGCGGGATTCCGCCTGCTTCGCCTTCCCGGGCATGCGGCCCAGTGGCGTATCGAAGCAGGTTCGCTGGCTTACCGTTGCGGGGGCAGCGCCGGACTCACACCGGCTTCCCGAGCACCTGGAACGCGTTCAGTGTATCGCAGGCCCGGCCGCGGGCGCGATCCCCGCGACTATTCGTCGCGATCCGCGTCGAGCCCGTCCACGCCGCCGTCGGCGCCGACCCGCAACTGCAGGTGGATCGGACGGCAGCACACCGGGCAGTCCTCGATGTACTCGGCATCGCCGGCGGACGCGTCGGCGAAGGTCTCGAAGCGCTCGCCGCAGAAAGGGCAGCGCACGCGGGTGGGTTCGAGCATGGCTTCGCTCCGGTAGACGCGCTCAGTCCAGGAACAGGGATACCACGTCGTTGGTGAAGCGGCGCCCAGGCTCGGTGGGCACGACGCGTTCGGGGTCGAGGTCGAGCCAGCCGCGCGCGCGGGCGATTTCCAGGCGCTCGGCGATCGACTCCCGACCCAGGCCCGTGCGCGCCTCGAAGTCGCGCAGCGCGAAGCCTTCCACCAGCCGCAGCGCATTGAGCATGTAGTCGAAGGCGCGCCGCGCCGGCGCGATCGTCTCGTCGCCGCCGATGCGCGCCGGACCGTGCGCGGCGGCGAGGTAGTCGCGCGGGTTCTTGAGCTTCCAGCGCCGCAGGATCTCGCCGGTGGCGCCGCTGCTGAGCTTGCCGTGGGCGCCGGCGCCGATACCCAGGTAGTCGCCGAAGCGCCAGTAGTTGAGGTTGTGCGCGCATTGCCGACCCTCGCGCGCGTAAGCCGAGACCTCGTACTGCGCGTAGCCGTCCGCCGCCATCGCCTCGATGCAGCGTTCCTGGATGTCCCAGGCGGCGTCCTCGTCCGGGAGTCCTCGCGGCGGGCGCGCCGCGAACACCGTGTTCGGCTCGAGGGTGAGCTGGTAGTGCGACAGGTGCGCGGGCTGCAGAGCGATCGCGCGCTCGACGTCATGCAGCGCCATGCCCAGGTCCTGGCCGGGGAGGGCGTACATCAGGTCGAGGTTGAGGTTGTCGAAACCGGCATCCTGCGCGAGCTTCACCGCGGCCTCGGCCTCGCGGCTGTCGTGGATGCGGCCCAGGCGCTGCAGGCAGCCATCGTCGAAGCTCTGGATGCCGAAACTCAGGCGATTGACGCCGGCGCGCCGATAACCTTCGAAGCGATCGTGCTCGGCGGTTCCAGGATTGCACTCCAGGGTGATTTCCGCCCCGGGTGCGAAGCGCGACCGCGCGTTCGCCGCCGACAGGATTTCCTCGATCGCCCAGGCCGGGAACAGGCTGGGCGTGCCGCCGCCGAAGAACACGCTGTGGATGCTGCGGCCCCAGGCCAGCGGCAGGTCCTGGTCGAGGTCGGCGACCAGCGCATCCACGTACTCGCGGATTGGCAGCCCGGCAGGCTGCGCATGCGAATTGAAGTCGCAGTACGGGCATTTGCGCACGCACCACGGGATGTGGATGTAGAGCGAGAGCGGCGGCGGGACCAGCATGGCTCAGGCCAGCGCCAGGCCCGCGAGGCGCTCGCGCAGCACCGCCAGCGCACGGCCGCGGTGGCTGACCCGGTTCTTGACCTCGGCCGGGAGTTCGCCGGCGCCGGCCTGCAGCACGGGGTCGAAGAAGATCGGGTCGTAGCCGAAGCCCTGGTCGCCGCGCGGCGCCCGCAGGATGCGCCCCTCCCAACTTCCTTCGGCGATCAGCGGCTGCGGATCCTCGGCATGCCGCAGCAACACCAGGGTGCAGTGGAAGCGCGCCGTGCGTCGCCCGTCGGGCACGCCCTCGAGCTCGCGCAGCACGCGGGCGATGTTGCCGGGGCCATCGCCGTGCACGCCGGCGTAGTGGGCGCTGATCAGGCCGGGCGCACCGCCGAGCGCGTCAACGACCAGGCCCGAGTCGTCGGCGAGTGCGGGCAGGCCGGCCTGCCGGCAGGCATGACGGGCCTTGATCAGCGCGTTCTCCACGAAGCTCAGCCCATCCTCCACGGCGTCCTGCACGCCGAGCTCCGACTGCGCCACCAGCTCCAGCCCGGTATCGGCCAACAACGGCCGCAGTTCGGCCAGCTTGCCGGTGTTCGAACTCGCCAGCAGCAGCCTGCGCATGTCGCGACTCAAGCCGGCGACGAAAGCGCCGCGCGCTGCAGCGCCACCAGCTCGTCCACGCCCTTGGCGGCCAGGCCCAGCAGCGCGTCGAGTTCCTCGCGACGGAAGGCATGGCCCTCGGCGGTGCCCTGCAGCTCGATGAAGCCGCCACCGTCGTTCATCACCACGTTCATGTCGGTATCGCAGTTCGCGTCCTCGGCGTAGTCGAGGTCGAGCACGGGCTGGCCCTGGTAGATGCCGACCGACACCGCCGCGACCGCGCCGACGATCGGATCGCGGGCCAGGTCGCCGCGCCGGCGCAGCAGCGACACCGCGTCGCAAAGCGCGACGTAGGCGCCGGTGATGGCCGCGGTGCGGGTGCCGCCGTCGGCCTGGATCACGTCGCAGTCCAGGGTGATGCTGCGCTCGCCGAGCGCGCGCCGGTCCACGCAGGCACGCAGCGAACGGCCGATCAGCCGCTGGATCTCCAGTGTGCGGCCGCCCTGTTTCCCTCGCGCGGCTTCGCGGTCCATGCGCTCGTTGGTCGAGCGCGGCAGCATGCCGTATTCGGCGGTGATCCAGCCCTCGCCCTTGCCGCGCAGGAAGCCGGGCACGCGGTTCTCGACGCTGGCCGTGCACAGCACGCGGGTGTCGCCGAAGCTCACCAGCACCGAGCCCTCGGCGTGGCGGGTGAACTGGCGTTGCAGGGTCACCGCGCGCAACTGGTCGAAGGCGCGGCCGCTGGGCCGCAGGACAGTGGTCATGGTGGGATCCGGCAATTCGGGGCCGGCTAGATTACCATTCGCCCTCCAGCCTGCCGGCCGCCGGGAGTCCGAATGATCCGCAGCATGACCGCCTTCGCCACCTGCGAACGCGCCGTCGCGGGCGGGCAACTGGCCTGCGAGCTGCGCGCGGTCAACCATCGCTTCCTGGAATTGTCGGTGCGCGCGCCGGAAGAATTGCGCCCGGCCGAGTCCGCATTGCGCGAACGCGTCGCCCAGCGGGTCACCCGCGGCAAGGTGGACCTGAGCTTCCGCCTGCGCAGCGACGATGCGGCGCGCGGCGAGCTGGTGGTGAACGAGCCATTGCTGGCGCAGCTCGCGCTGCTGGCGCGCCGCCACCACGCCCAGTTCCCCGGCATGGGCATCGATTTCGTCGAACTGTTGCGCTATCCCGGCGTGGTCGAGGACTCGCAGCCCGACGCGGCCGGCCTGCAGGCCGCCGCCATGTCCCTGCTCGATGAGACCCTGGCCGAATTCGTCGCCGCGCGCGAGCGCGAAGGCGGCAAGCTGGCCGCGGTGATGCGCGAGCGCGTGGACGGCATCGAACGCATCGCCGCGCAGGTACGTGGCTGGCTGCCGGAAATCCGCGCGGCCCTGCGCGCCAAACTCGACGCCCGCCTCGCCGACCTCAGGCTGCCGCTGGACCCGGGCCGGCTGGAACAGGAAGTCGTGCTGAACCTGCAGAAGATCGACGTTGACGAGGAGCTCGACCGCCTCGCCAGCCACGTCGCCGAGGCGCGCCGGGTGTTCGCGCTGCCCGAGGCGGTCGGCCGGCGGCTGGACTTCCTGATGCAGGAGTTCAACCGCGAGGCGAACACGCTGGGATCCAAGTCGGTGGACGCGCGCACCACCCAGGCCGCGGTGGAGTTGAAGGTGCTGATCGAGCAATTGCGCGAGCAGGTGCAGAACCTTGAGTGAGTCCGCGCCCGTCCGCGGCACCCTGTTCATCGTCGCGGCGCCCTCCGGCGCCGGGAAGTCGAGCATCGTCAACGCCGTCCTGAAGGACACGCCGGGCATCGCCCTGTCGATCTCCTACACCTCGCGGGCCCCGCGCCCGGGCGAGCGCCACGCGCAGCACTACCATTTCGTGGACACGGCCGAATTCGAGCGCATGGTCGCGGCCGGCGACTTCTTCGAGCACGCGCTCGTCCACGGCGACTACAAGGGCACCGCCCGCCAGTCGGTGGAACCGCAACTGGCCGCGGGCCTGGACGTGCTGCTGGAGATCGACTGGCAGGGCGCCCGCCAGGTGAAGGCCAAGGTGCCGGACGCGCTGGGCGTGTTCATCCTGCCGCCCTCGCGCGAGGCGCTGGAGCAGCGCATGCGCAGCCGCGGCCAGGATTCGGACGAGGTGATCGCCCGCCGCCTGGCCGCCGCGCGCGAGGAAATGAGCCATTTCGGGGAGTTCGATTTCCTGATCGTGAACGACGATTTCGACGAGGCCGTCCGCGAAATGCAGGCGATCTTCCTCGGTAGCCGCCAGCGCCGCCACCTGCAGCAGCAGCGCCACGCCGACCTGATCCGCGCCCTGCTGGGCTGAGCGGCGGGTTTCGGCCCCGGCGGGGCCCGTGTATAATGCGCGGTCCTGACGCAACCTATTGATTCGCAAGGGCCGAACGCCCCTGCCGGAGACCCGCATGGCCCGCATCACCGTGGAAGATTGCCTCGCCGTCGTCGACAACCGCTTCGAGCTGGTGTTGATGGCCTCCAAGCGCGCGCGCCAGCTGGCGACCGGCGTCGAGCCGACCTTGGACAACACCGAGCTGCAGGACAAGCCGACCGTGATGGCGCTGCGCGAGATCGCCGCCCGCAAGATCGACCAGGCCCTGATCGACGAGGTCGAGAAGATCGAGCGCGAACGCGCCGAGCGCGAGGCCTTGGAGTGGGCCGCCGCCGAGGTGGTGGACGACGACCTGAGCAAGGGCGGCGACGACTGATCCACCGCGGCCGCGAACGGCCGCTTCGACCTGCGCCACGAACGGCCCCAACCCTGATCCGGTGGGGCCGTTCGCGTTTGCGGGCCCTGCATCGCGCGCGGTAGGCTGGCTGCATGTCTTCGCTGACCCAGCCCGGCGCCGCGCTGCAGCCTGATCCGGACCCGTGTCCGGACGCGGTGCTCGCGCTCGAACACAAGCTCGCCGAGTACCTGTTGCCTGCGCAGGTCGCCAAGGTTCGGCGCGCCTACGAAGTCGGCGCGCGCGCGCATGCCGGGCAGACGCGTCGTTCCGGCGAGGCCTACATCACCCACCCGGTGGCGGTGGCGGGGATCCTGGCCGAATTGCGCATGGATACCGAGACCCTGTGCGCCGCGATCCTGCACGACGCGCTCGAGGACACCGACCTGCCGCGCGGCGCGATCGAGACCGAATTCGGCGAGGCGGTGGCCGAGCTGGTCGAGGGCGTCACCAAGCTCGACAAGATCCAGTTCCGCGACCGCCAGGAAGCCGATGCGGAGAGCTTCCGCAAGATGATGCTGGCGATGTCGCGCGACCTGCGCGTCATCCTGATCAAGCTCGCCGACCGCCTGCACAACATGCGCACCCTCGATGCGATGAGCGCGGACTCGCGTCGCCGCATCGCCCGAGAGACGTTGGAGATCTACGCACCCATCGCCCACCGCCTGGGCATGAACAGGATCAAGGCCGAACTGCAGGACATGGGCTTCCGCGCGCTGTACCCGATGCGCCACCGGGTGATCGCCCGGCGCATCGCCGCCCAGCCGGTGATGCGCCGCGAGGCGATGGCGACGATCGAGGCGCGGATCTCCGCGCGACTGGCGCAGGAGGGGCTGCCGTTCCGCCTGGTCGGCCGGGTCAAGGCGCCGTGGAGCATCTACCAGAAGATGCGCACGGAGAACAAAAGCTTCGACCAGGTGATGGACGTGTTCGGCTTCCGCCTGGTGGTGCCCAAGCTGATGCAGTGCTACGTGGCGCTGGGCGCGGTGCACTCGCTGTTCAAGCCGCTGGACGCACGCTTCCGCGATTTCATCGCCATCCCCAAGGCCAACGGCTACCAGAGCCTGCACACGGTGCTGTTCGGCAGCTACGGCACGCCGGTGGAAGTGCAGATCCGCACCGAGGAGATGGATGTCGTCGCCGAGCGCGGCATCGCCGCGCACTGGCTGTACAAGAGCGCCGGGCAGGGCATGAACAACGCCCAGGCGCGGGCCCAGGACTGGGTGCGCAGCCTGATGGACAGCCAGGAATCGGCCGGCTCGTCGCTGGAGTTCCTGGAGAACGTCAAGGTCGACCTGTTCCCGGACGAGGTCTACCTGTTCACGCCCAAGGGCGATATCTTCGCGCTGCCGCGCAATGCCACCGCGCTCGACTACGCCTACGCGGTGCACACCGACGTCGGCAATCATGCGGTGGCTGCGCGCGTGGACAAGAAGCTGGTGCCGCTGCGCGCCAAGCTGACCAGCGGCCAGACGGTGGAGATCATCACCGCGCCTTCCGCGACGCCCGGCCCGCAGTGGCTGGAGTTCGTCGTATCCAGCAAGGCGCGCACGGCGATCCGCCACTTCCTCAAGCGGCTCGAGCACGAGGACGCGGTGGATCTGGGCCACCGCATGCTCGACCGCGCGCTGGAGGCGCGCGAGAGTTCGCTCGACCGGGTGCCGCAGGACCGGATCGAGCAGTTCCTGCTCGAGCACCGCTACCGCCGGCTGGAGGAGTTGCTGGCCGACATCGCGCTGGGCAATCGCATGCCGGCGCAGGTCGCGGCGACGCTGGTGCAGGGCGCGCCGGAACTGCCCCTGCGCGCCACCGGCCCCGGCAGCGGCGAGCAGATCCTGATCACCGGCACCGAGCGCGGCGTGCTGAGCTTCGCGCGCTGCTGCTATCCGATCCCCGGCGACGAGATCATGGGGTACCTGAGCGCGGGCAAGGGCGTGGTGGTGCATCGCGGCGACTGCCCGAACGCGTCCGAGTACCGCAAGCATCCCGAGCGCTGCGTGCCGATGGCCTGGGACCGCTACGTGCAGGGCGATTTCCGCGCCGCGCTCAAGCTCGAGGTCGAGAACAAGCCCGGCGTGCTCGCGCAGGTGGCGGCCGCCGTCGCCGAGAGCGACTCCAACATCGATTCGGTCGAGTACCGCGAACGCGACCTGCGGATCTCGGTGATGGAGTTCGGGATCGAGGTGCGCAACCGCAAGCACCTGGCCGATGTCATTCGGCGGGTGCGTCGCCTGGGTGTCGTCCACGGGGTGGAGCGGATCTGAGGCGCCCCGCGTAAACTCGCGTCTCGTCCGTCGCCGAAGGAGTCGCGCATGCCCCGCCAACCGATCGCCACCGACCGCGCGCCCGCCGCCATCGGGCCGTATTCCCAGGCCGTGCGCGCCGGCAACGCGGTCTACCTGTCGGGGCAGATCCCGCTCGACCCGGCCACCGGCGAACTCGTGGCCGGCGACATCAGCGCGCAGGCGCGCCAGGTGTTCGCCAACCTGCGCGCGGTCTGCGAGGCCGCCGGCGGGTCGCTGGACGGCGTGGTGCGCGTCGGCATCTACCTGATGGACCTGGCGGATTTCGCCGCGGTGAACGCGGTGATGGCCGAGTCCTTCGGCGCCCCCTATCCAGCCCGGTCCACCATCCAGGTCGCCGGCCTGCCGCGGGGCGCGCGGGTCGAGGTGGACGCGATCCTCGCGTTCGACTGAGTGGTCCGGCGCGCCCGGCCCGGGGCTCCCACGCCTGCCTTGGCCGCCGGCGGGGAGATTCCGCTGCGCGAGTTGCCTGGCGTCGGCCCCGCCGTCGCCGAGAAGCTCGCCGCGCGCGGGCTGCTCAGCCTGCAGGACCTGTGGCTGCACCTGCCGCTGCGCTATGAGGACCGCACCCGCCTGACGGCGATCCGCGACCTGATGCCGGGCCAGCCCGCCCAGGTGGAAGGCCGGGTCGAGGCCGTCGAGCGCGGCTTCCGCTACCGGCCGCTGCTGCGGGTGACGATCAGCGACGAGTCGCGGGCCAGCCTGGCCCTGCGCTTCTTCCACTTCAATGCCGCGCAGGCCGCGCAGTTCCAGCCCGGCCGGCGGGTGCGCTGCTACGGCGAGCCTCGGCCCTCGGGCCACGGCCTGGAGATCGTGCATCCGAGCTACCGGTTCCTGGCCGAGTCCGAGGCCGGCGTGCTGCAGGACCGGCTTGACCCGGTCTACCCCGCGGTCGAGGGCATCGGCGCGGCGCCACTGGCCCGGCTGGTAGGCGAGGCGCTCAAGCGCCTGCCCGAGGCCGCCGACCTGGAATTGCTGCCCGCCGCGGTGATGCAGGCGCTAGGCCTGCCGACGCTGCGCGAGGCGCTGCTGACGGCGCACCGCCCGCCACCGGACGCCGATGCCGACGCCTTCACCCAGGGCCGCCATCCGGCCCTGCAGCGCCTGGCATTCGAGGAGTTGCTGGCCCAGCACCTGAGCCTGCGCCGGCAGCGCATCGCCCTGCGCGAGCACGGCGCGCAGCCGATCGCCGGCCAGGGCCGCCTGGCCGCCGCGTTGGTCACGCGTCTTCCCTATGCGCTGACGGGCGCGCAACGGCGGGTTCTGGAGGAAGTCGAGCACGACATTCGGCAGCCGAGGCCGATGCTGCGACTCGTGCAGGGCGACGTCGGCAGCGGCAAGACCGTGGTGGCCGCGCTGGCGGCGTTGCGGGCGGTGGAATGTGGAAAGCAGGTCGCGTTGATGGCGCCGACGGAACTGCTAGCCGAACAGCACTTGGCGAACTTCCGCGCCTGGTTCGAGCCGCTGGGCGTGCAGGTGGCGTGGCTCGCCGGCAAGGTCACGGGGCGGGCACGCACGGCCGCGCTCGCGCAGATCGCCTCGGGCGAAGGCCAGGTCGTCGTCGGCACGCATGCGCTGATGCAGGAGGGCGTGGCTTTCCGCGAACTCGCCCTGGCGATCGTGGACGAGCAGCACCGCTTCGGCGTGCACCAGCGCCTGTCGCTGCGCGACAAGGGCCTGGCCGGCGAGCGCGTGCCGCACCAGCTGGTGATGACCGCCACCCCGATCCCGCGCACGCTGGCGATGTCGGCCTACGCCGACCTCGACGTGTCGGTGATCGACGAGATGCCGCCGGGGCGCACGCCGGTCACCACCGTTGCCCTGCCGGAAACGCGGCGCGACGAGGTCGTCGCGCGGATCCGCCATGCCTGCGCGCAGGGTCGCCAGGTGTACTGGGTGTGTACCTTGATCGAGGAGTCGCAGGACGGGCCGGTGCCGAAGGTGGATGCGCGCGCCGCCCAAGCCACGCATGAGGCCCTCGCCCTGGCCCTGCCGGAGCTGCGTGTCGGCCTGCTGCACGGCCGCATGAAGCCGGCGGAGAAGCAGCAGGTGATGGCGCGCTTCAAGGCGGGGGACCTGCAGCTGCTGGTGGCCACCACGGTGATCGAGGTTGGCGTGGACGTGCCCAACGCCAGCCTGATGGTGATCGAGAACGCCGAGCGGCTGGGGCTGGCGCAACTGCACCAACTCCGTGGCCGGGTCGGGCGCGGCGCCGAAGCCTCCAGCTGCGTGCTGCTCTACAAGGCGCCGCTGTCGCAGCTTTCGCGCGAGCGGCTGGAGGTGATGCGGCAGACCACCGACGGCTTCGTCATCGCCGAGAAGGACCTGGAGCTGCGCGGGCCCGGCGAACTGCTGGGCACCCGCCAGACCGGCCTGGCGGGATTCCGGGTGGCCGACCTCGTCCGCGACGCGGCCCTGTTGCCGGCCGTCCGTGAGACCGCGGACACGCTGCTTGCGGCCCGGCCAGACCTGGCCCAGCGGGTGGTCGAGCGTTGGGTCGGCGGGGCGGCGCGCTTCGCCGGCGCCTGAGCACGGCCGGCTTGCGCCACCCGGGGCCGGCGGGCTAAACTAGTAAGTCTTTCCCAGATCGTTTCGGAGCGCTTTCCCATGAAGGCCGACATCCACCCCAAGTACAACGACGTCGTCTTCCAGGACGTCACCTCGGACTTCAGCTTCCTGACCCGTTCCACGCTCTCGAGCAAGGAAACGATCAAGTGGGAGGACGGCAACGTCTATCCGCTGGTGAAGGTCGAAGTCTCCTCCGCCTCGCACCCGTTCTACACGGGCAAGCAGAAGCTGATGGACACCAGCGGCCGCGTGGACAAGTTCCGCAAGCGCTACGGCGCCGCCAAGTAAGACAGGGCTTCGACGGAGGCGTACGCCTTCCGAGGACCAGACAACGGCCGCCCTGCGGCCGTTGTCGTTTCTGCGGGCTTCATCACGCGACGGGTCGTTGCCCGCCGCGTCCTGCGCCGTGGATGCTGCACCGCGCAAATCCCCTGTGCGATACTTGCGGCTTGGCCTTGGCGGCCCGCGTCCAGCAGCGCACCACGCGACCTCGCCGCCCGGGCGACCCCTCCGTAGCCAGCGACTGCAGCCAGAGATTCCAAGGAGCCCCCTCGTGTCCGATCTTCCGAGCGTGACCCTCAACGGCGGCGACAAGGCCGTCGAACTGCCGGTGCACGGCGGCACCCTCGGCCCGTCCTGCATCGACATCGGCAAGCTCTACAAGGAAACCGGGCACTTCACCTACGACCCCGGCTTCATGTCCACCGCGAGCTGCCGCAGCGCCATCACCTACATCGATGGCGACCAGGGCGTGCTGATGTACCGCGGCTATCCCATTGAACAACTCGCCAAGCAGTCGAACTTCCTCGAGGTCAGCTACCTGCTGATGCACGGCGAGCTGCCGACCGCCGGGCAGTTCGACAAGTTCGAGCACGAGGTCACGCACCACACGATGATGCACGAGGCCTTCAGGACCTTCCTGTACGGCTTCCGCCACGACGCCCACCCGATGGCGATGATGACCGGCATGCTCGGCTCGCTGGCCGCCTTCTACCACGGCGACCTGAACCTCGAGGACCCGGAGCAGCGCCGCCTGGCGGCGATCCGCCTGCTGGCCAAGGTGCCGACGATTGCCGCGGCCTGCTACCGCTATTCGATCGGCTGGCCGATCCGCTACCCGCGCAACAACCTCGAGTACGTCGATCGCTTCCTGCACATGATGTTCGAGGTGCCGAGCGAGCCGCTGGAGTTGAACCCGGTCGCGGCCAAGGCGCTCGACCTGCTGTTCATCCTGCACGCCGACCACGAGCAGAACGCCTCGACCTCGACGGTGCGCCTGGTCGGCTCCACGGGTGCCAATCCGTATGCCTGCGTGGCGGCGGGCGTGGCCGCGCTGTGGGGCCCGGCGCACGGCGGCGCCAACGAGGCGGTGCTGGAGATGCTCAACGCCATCGGCCGCCCGGAAAACGTCGGCAGCGCGATCGACAAGGCCAAGGACAAGAACTCGGGCTTCCGCCTGATGGGCTTCGGCCATCGCGTCTACAAGAACTTCGATCCGCGCGCCAAGATCATCCGCGAGATGTGCCACCAGGTGCTGGCCGAGCTCGGCGTCAACGACCCGCTGCTCGAGGTCGCGATGCGGCTGGAAGAGGCGGCGTTGAAGGACGAGTACTTCATCCAGCGCAAGCTCTACCCGAACGTCGATTTCTACTCGGGCATCATCTACAAGGCGCTCAACATCCCGACCGAGATGTTCACGGTGATGTTCGCGATCGCGCGCACGGCGGGTTGGGTGGCGCATTGGCTCGAGCAGCAGAACGATCCGGAGAACAAGATCGGTCGTCCGCGGCAGATCTACACCGGCGCCGATCGGCGCGACTATCGGTCCGTCTCCGAGCGCTGATTTTTTGTCCGGCGGCCGCATGAGGCCGGCCGGCGGGCGGTGGATCCCGACGGGACACGCCGCGAGTACGTCCATGTAGGCTTATCAGCGACATCCATGTCGCTGATAGTCCCGTCGGAATCCCCCGCCCACCGTCCGGCCACCGCGCGCCGTTGAAGACTCTGCGCGTCTGCGTCCGAGCGCGATCGCTACGGTTCGTCGTCGGTTGCCAGCAGGGTTCGGACGGCCGCGGCGTTGGCGCGGGCCTGGGGTTTTCCGTCTTCGCCCAGGGGTGGCTGGCGTAGCAGCCCCAAGGGCAGGGCGGTGATTTCGAAGTCGATGCCGCGGGCGGTGAAGAGCCAGGCCTGGAAGGTTTCGCGCTGGCCGGGGGCGAGGGTGAGCCTGCGTTCGACCTGGGTGCGGGTCGGCATGTCGGCGTCGAGGAGGAAACGGGCGATGTCGTCGGGGTCCTCGGCGAACAGCTGCAGGCGCACCGGGGAGCCGGTGTCGGCGGTGCCGTCCAGCACGGCGCCGACCAGGCGCGGGTGGTAGTCGCGGAAGAAGCCCATGGCCTCGAGCGCCGCCTCGCGGCGCGCGCGCAGGGCTCGGGCCTGGTCGTCGCCGCGGAAGAGGCGCTGGTAGCGCAGGACCTGTTCGCGCACCAAAGCATCCGAGGGCAGGGACGCTTCGTCGGCGATGCCGAGTTCGCGGGCCGCACGCTGCTTGGCCTCGCGGTAGTCGTCCAGGCCCAGCCGGGCGATCAGCTGCGCGGCTCCGGCGGCGACGCGCTCGCGCCGCAACTGTATCTGCTCCCCGCGATGTGCCTGCCGCCGTCCCATCGATCGCGTCCTGCGCCGGGCCTGCCTTCGTTCAGAAGATGTCGAAGGCCTCGGCCTGCTGCTCCTCACCCATGTCCTGCGGGTTGTAGCCGCTGGAAATGATGCGGTCGTAATCTTCCTGCTTGAAGTAGTCCACCAGCGCGCCCGGCGTTCCCTCCGGCACCAGTCCGCCGGTGGCCCGGTTCACGCTCACTGCGACCACGCCCTGCGGCGGCGTGGCGTCCGCCAGCGGCACGTCCTTGAGCGCGGCGCCCATGTAGCTGATCCAGATCGGCAGCGAGGCCTTGCCGCCGTACTCGCGGTAGCCCAGCGACTCGAAGTTGTCGCGGCCGACCCACACGGTGGTGACCAGGTCGCCGCCGAAGCCGGAGAACCAGGCGTCGCGATGGTCGTTGGTCGAGCCGGTCTTGCCGCCGATGTCGGCGCGCTCGAGCACCTTGGCGGCGGTGGCCGTGCCGCGGGTGACCACGTCCAGCATCAGCGAGCGTGCCAGGAAGGCGGTGCGCTCGTCGATGCTGCGCGGCGCGAGCACGACGGTGGGCGGACCGGCCGCATCGGGGTCGGCCGTCGCCGCCTGCGGGCGAGCGGCCGAGGGGCCCTCGGCACTGAAGTCGAAATCGTCCACCACCACCTGCGCGCGCTGCTCGGTGGCCAGGCGCTGCGGGCACTGGCGGCACGCACGCGGCGCGTGGGTGGACGCGATCACCACGCCATTGCGGTCGAGCACGCGGGCGATGAAGTAGGGTTCCACCAGGAAGCCGCCGTTGGCGAACACCGAGTAGCCGCGCGCGATCGACATCGGCGTCAGCGAGGCGGTACCCAGCGACATCGACAGGTTGGCCGGCAGGCTTTCGAGCTTGAATCCGAAGTGTGTGATGTACTGGCGGGCGAAGTCGATGCCGATGGCGTCGAGCAGGCGCACCGAGACCAGGTTGCGCGACTGCACCAAGGCCTCGCGCATGCGCATCGGACCGGAGAACTTGCCGTTGTCGTTCTGCGGCTGCCAGACGTGGCCGACGCGGTCGCGGAACACCACCGGCGCATCGAGCACGATGGTCGCCGGCGTGTAGCCGCGCTCCATCGCCGCAGAGTACAGGAAGGGCTTGAAGCTCGAGCCCGGCTGGCGCTGCGCCTGGGTGGCGCGGTTGAACTTGCTGCGGGCGAAGCTGAAGCCGCCGACCAGGGCGCGCAGGGCCCCGTCCTCGGGCTGCAGCGACACCAGCGCCGCCTCCGCCTTGGGCAACTGCGCGAGTTCGAAGGCGCCCGGCTCGGCCGCGGGGACCACGCGCAGCACGTCGCCGACCTTGAACAGCGCCGACGGCGACTTGCCCGTCCACTTCGTCGCCGCCGCGTCCAGTTCCAGCGATTCACCGGTCCGCAGCCTGACCTTGGCCTTGCCGCCCTCCAGGCCGGTCACCACGCCAGGCATCATCCCGTTGATCGCGCTGAAGCGTCGCAGCAGTGCCTTCAGCGCGGCGGCGTCTTCCGTGCCCGTGAGGTCGACGTGGCCTTCCACGCCGCGCCAGCCATGCCGGCGGTCGTACTCGACCAGACCGTCACGCACGGCCTTGTTGGCGGCCAGCTGGTCGGCGCTGCGCACGGTGGTGAACACCCGGTAGCCACTGGTCTCGGCCTCGCCGCCGTAGCGTTCCACCATCGCCGCCCGCACCATTTCCGCCAACCAGGGCGCGTCCACCTCGACCGGCGGCTCGTGCGGGCTGGCGTTGCTGGGTTCTGCCTGGGCCGCCGCGGCCTCGGCGGCGGTGATGAAGCCGACCTCGGCCATGCGCTGCAGCACGTAGTCGCGGCGGATCTTGTTGCGGGTCGGGTTGATCACCGGATTGCCGCTCGACGGGTACTTGGGCGTGGCCGCCAGCGCGGCGGCCTCGGCCAGGGTCAGCTCGTCGATGCGCTTGCCGAAGTAGAACTCGGCGGCCGCGGCCACGCCGTAGGCGCGATTGCCGAAGAAGATCTTGTTGAGGTAAAGCTCCAGGATCTCGTCCTTGCTCAGCTCGCGCTCCATCTTCAGCGCCAGCGCCATCTCGCGCAGCTTGCGCGCGTAGCTGTATTCGGAGCTGAGGTAGAAGTTCTTGGCGACCTGCTGGGTGATGGTGCTGCCGCCGGGCACCCGGCGGTCGTCGGTGGTGGCCAGCAGCCAGACCGCCCGCGTGATGCCGCGGAAATCCAGGCCCTGGTGCTGGTAGAAGCGGGCGTCCTCGATGGCGATGAAGGCCTGCTTGAGGCGCAGCGGTACGGCCTGGATCTTCACCGGGTAGCGCCGGGTCTCGCCGAACTGCGCGATCAGCTTGCCGTCCGCGGTATGGACGCTGAGGGGGACCTGGAGGGCGACCGTGCGCAACTCCTGCACGTTCGGCAGCTGGGGGGCGACCAGCCAGTACAGGACGCCGAGGCCCACCACGCCCAGGACCAGCCCCAACCCGGCCAGCAGGGCCAGGCGCCGCAACCAGCGTCTCATTCGGGCCATCCCGGGCCTCTTCCTCGTTTACTTCGTGCGGGACCGGGAGTATAGAACGAGCAAGGGGCCGGCTCCCGCCGGGTAGGGTCGTTCGCCCCCGGGGTGGCTCAAAAGCTGTGACCTGGCCTCGCAAAACGGGCCATCCAGCCGCCAACCGGCCGGGGGGCATTGCCAAACCGGAAAAATTCGTTATTAATGTGACGGCGCACGAATCGCACGTAAGCGCCCGTGGCGAGTGGCAAAAGGGGAAAAACCGTGGGTCTTTTCGGGAACACCAAGACACCGCTGGTCGGCCTGGACATCAGTTCCACCGCCGTCAAGCTGCTGCAGCTCACCGAAAGCGCCGGCCGCTACCGCGTGGAGCACTACGCCGTCGAGCCGCTGCCGCCGAACGCCGTCGTCGAGAAGAACATCGTCGAGGTGGAGGCCGTGGGCGAGGCCATCCGCCGGGCGGTTGCCCGCTCCGGCACCAAGGCCCGGCACGCCGCCGCCGCCGTATCGGGCTCTTCCGTCATCACCAAGGTTATCCCGATGCAGGGCGGCCTGGACGAGGACGCGATGGAGGACCTGGTGCAGGCCGAGGCCGCCAACTACATCCCGTATCCGATCGACGAGGTCAGCCTCGACTTCGAGGTGATCGGGCCGGCTCCCGGCGTCCCGGACATGGTCCAGGTGCTGCTGGCCGCCTCGCGCACCGAGAACGTCGACGTCCGCCAGTCCGCGCTCGAACTCGGCGGTGTCACCGCCCGGGTCATCGACGTGGAAGCCTTCGCGATGGAGAACGCCTTCCGCCTGGTCGCCGACCAGCTGTCGGTGCCGCGCGACGCCATCGTCGCGCTGGTGGACATCGGCGCCACCATGACCACGCTCAACGTGCTGCGCAACCAGCGCAGCATCTACACCCGCGAGCAGGTCTTCGGCGGCAAGCAGCTGACCGACGAGGTCATGCGCCGCTACGGCCTGAGCTACGACGAGGCCGGCCAGGCCAAGCGCCAGGGCGGGCTGCCGGAAAGCTATGAGGTCGAAGTGCTCGAGCCCTTCAAGGAGGCGCTGGTCCAGCAGGTCAGCCGCCTGCTGCAGTTCTTCTACGCCGGCAGCGACTTCAACCGCGTGGACCAGGTCGTGCTGGCCGGGGGCTGCGCCTCGATCGCCGGCATCGCCAGCCTGGTCGAGGAGCAGATCGGCGTGCCCACCGTGGTCGCCAACCCGCTCGCCAACATGGCGCTCGGCCCACGCGTGCAGGCGCACGCGCTGGCCCAGGATGCGCCCGCGCTGATGATTGCGTGCGGCCTGGCCCTGAGGAGCTTCGACTGATGGCCAAGATCAACCTACTGCCGTGGCGCGCCGAGCGCCGCAAGCAACGCCAGCAGGAATTCCTGACCATGCTGGGCGCGGCCGCCGCCGCCGCGATCGTGATCAGCCTGCTGATCATCATGTACTACAAGGGCCAGATCGACGGCCAGAACAACCGCAATACCTACCTGACCGAGCAGATCGCCCAACTCGACGGGCAGATCAAGGAAATCGCCGAGCTCGACCAGAAGAAGGCCGGCCTGCTCCGGCGCAAGCAGGTCATCGAGGAATTGCAGGCGAGTCGCTCGCAGATGGTGCACCTGTTCGATGAACTGGCGCGCACGATCGCCGACGGCACCCAGATCACCTCCGTCCAGCAGAACGGCACCGAGATGACGATCATCGGTCGCGCGCAGTCCAATGCCCGCGTCAGCACCTACATGCGCAACCTCGACGTATCCGGCTGGATGGGCAATCCCGACCTGTCGGTGATCGAGATGCGCGGTTCCGACCCGGGCCTGCCGAACGAGTTCTCGCTCAAGGTCACGCTCAAGAACCCGAACGATCCCAACGCGGCCGCCGCCGCAGGCACCGCCCCGGCCGATGCGCCGGCCGCCGCTCCGCTGCCTGCGGTCGCCGATCCTGCCGCTCCCGCGCCGACGTCCACCGTCGCGCCCGCCGCCGCGGCCACCGTGGCCCCGGCCGCGCCGGCGACCACCGCCGCGCCGGCCAGTCCCAACATCGCACCGACGCCCGCGCCCGCCCAGGACGCGCAGGCAACCCAGCCGGCCCCGGCCGCCGGAGGCCAGCCATGAGCAAGAAGATGGACCTCAGCAACCTGGACACCAGCAATCCGGGCTCCTGGCCGTTGCCGGTCAAGCTCTTCGCCTGCGTGATGGTGGGCCTGCTGATCATCGGTGCGACCTGGTATTTCAAGGTCTCCACCCAGCGCACCGAGCTCGAGGGCCTGGTCGCGAAGCAGGAGCAGCTGAAGAAGGAATTCGAGGACAAGCAGGGGCGCGCCGCCAACCTCGAGCCGCTCAAGCAGCAGCTGGCGCAGATGGAGCTGATGCTGCAGCAGATGCTGCGGCAACTGCCCAGCAAGAACGAGATGCCCGACCTGATCGTGGACGTGTCGCAGACCGCGCTCGCCACCGGCATCAGCAACGAGCTGTTCCAGCCAGGGCCAGAGACGGCGAAGGAGTTCTACGCCGAGAAGCCGATCAACTTGCGAATGGTCGGCTCCTACCACCAGTTCGGCGCCTTCGTCAGTGGCGTGGCCTCGCTGCCGCGCGTGGTCATCATGACCATGCACAACATCTCGCTCACCCCGCGGGCCGGCAAGCCCGGCCTGCTCGTGCTGCAGGGCACGATCAAGACCTATCGCTACCTGGACGATGAAGAGGTTGCCGCAGTCGCGGCCGGAGGTGCGCCGTGACGTTTCGACCCTTCCGCAACGGCCTGCTCGCGCTGGCCTTGTGCGGCGCGCTCGCCGGCTGCGCCAGCGACACCAAGGAGATCGAGGCCTGGGTCGCCGAGGTCAAGGCGCGTCCCGCGCCGCCGCTGGAACCGCTGCCGGTGATGAAGCAGTTCGAGACCTTCGAGTATTCGGCCGAGGGCCTGCGCGACCCGTTCGCGGTGCCGACCCCGGACCGCGATTCTGGCGGCGCCGGCCTGCGTCCGGATCCTGATCGCCGCAAGGAAGCCCTCGAGGCCTTCCCGCTCGACGGCCTCAACATGGTCGGCACGATCGGCGGCGCTGGCAGCCTGATCGGCCTGGTGATGGCACCGGACCGGGTGACCTACCGGGTCCGGCCGGGCCAGTACATGGGACAGAACGACGGGCGCATCACCGCGATCCATCCCGATCGCATCGAAATGGTGGAACTGGTACCTGACGGGGCGGGCGGCTGGATTGAACGCCAGGCCAAGATCGCTCTTGAAGACAATTGATTGAGGGGATAGCGAGATGACCGCAACGAACAAGACGGGCGAGGGCAAGGCGACGTTCCGGGCCCTGCGCAAGGGCGCCATCGGCCTCGGCCTGATGCTGGCCAGCGCCTGCGCGCTCGCCGACAACGTGCTGCAGGACGTCCGCTACTCGGCCGCACCCGGCGGCAAGGTGGACATCACCCTCCAGTTCGCCGAACCGGTGGGCGAGGTCCAGGCCTTCACGACCGACTCGCCGCCGCGCATCGCCATCGACCTGCCGGGCACGACCAATGCGCTGGTCCAGCGCCGCGTGGTCATCGGCAGCGGCGCCACCTCGGCGGTCTCGGCCGCGGAAGCGGGCGGACGCACCCGGGTGGTGGTCGATCTGCTCCGGCCCGCCGGCTACACCACACGCAGCTCCGGCAACCTCCTGGTGCTTTCGGTGGACGCAGGCGCGGTGGCCCAGACGGGCTCCCAGATGGCCAACCCTGCCGATCCCGTCAAGCGCACCGCCAGCGGCGTGACCGTGTCCAACATCGATTTCCGCCGCGGCGACAACGGCGCCGGCCGGGTCATCGTCCGCTTCAGCGGCGACGGCGCGACGCCGGACCTGCGCACCGAGGGCGGCCAGGCCGTCATCGACGTGGGCAACGCGGTGCTGCCGGACAACCTGCGCAAGCGCCTGGACGTGACCGACTTCGCCACGCCCGTGAGCAGCGTCGAGCCCCGCAGCCACGGCGGTGGCACCCGCCTGGTGCTCGACACCAACGGCCCCTTCGAATCGATGGCCTACCAGACCGGCAACGAGTATGTGGTCGAGATCTCGCCCAAGCGCGAGGCCCCGATGGCCAACGCCGGCCAGGTCCGCCAGGCCGGCCCGACCATCGGCGGCACCGGCCGCTACGTCGGCAAGCCGGTGACCTTCAACTTCCAGGACGTGCCGGTGCGCACCGTCCTGCAGCTGATCGCCGAGGAATCCAACCTCAACGTGGTCGTCGCCGACACCGTCTCGGGCAGCGTCACCCTGCGCCTGATCAACGTGCCGTGGGACCAGGCGCTGGAGATCCTGCTGCGCGCCA
>CAMPGW010000028.1 GCA_946885735.1 uncultured Gammaproteobacteria bacterium | reverse complement strand
TGTTCTTCTATCCGAAGGACTTCACCTTCGTCTGCCCGACCGAGATCAGCGGCTTCGCCCAGGTGAACCAGCAGTTCCTCGACCGCGACTGCCAGGTGCTGACCGGCAGCGTGGACAGCGAGTTCGTCCACCACGCCTGGCGCACCCACCACAAGGACCTGCGCGAGCTGCCGTTCCCGATGCTCGCCGACGTCAAGCGCGAGCTGACGAGCGCGCTCGGGATCCTCGACAAGGACGAGGGCGTGGCGCAGCGCGCGACCTTCCTGGTGGATCCGCAGGGCGTGATCCGCTTCGTCTACGTCACCGACCTGTCGGTCGGCCGCAACCCGCAGGAAGTGCTGCGCGTGCTCGATGCGCTGCAGACCGACGAGCTCTGCCCCTGCAACTGGTCGCAGGGCGAGGACACCCTCAAGGCCGCATGAAGGAGGACGCGATGACGACCCTGCAGGAACTCCGGGCGGCGCTGCCGGACTATGCGAAGGACCTGCGCCTCAACCTCGAGGGCGTGCTCGGCGAGGCCGGCGCGCCCGGGCTCGCCGACCGCCAGATCCGCGCGATCGCGCTGGCCTCGGCGGTGGCCTCCCGGCACGCACCCCTGGTGCGGGCGCTGGAGGCGCACGCGGCCACGGCCTTGTCCGCCAGCGAAATCGCCGGCGCGCGCGCCGCGGCGGCGATGATGGCGATGACCAACGTCTACTACCGCTTCACCCACCTGGTCGGCGACGAGGAGTACGCCACGCTCAGGACCGGGCTTCGCATGAACGTGATGGCGAATCCGGGCATCGACAAGCAGACTTTCGAACTGGCGGCGCTGGCGGTCTCCGCCATCAACGGCTGCGGCCGCTGCATGGAGTCGCATGAGAAGGTACTGCGCGGACACGGCATGACCGCGCAGGGCATCCAGAGCGCCGTGCGTATCGCGGCGGTGGTGCATGCGGTCGCGGTCACCCTCGAGCAGGCGGGCCCGGTGGCGATGGCGCAGGCGGCCTGAAGCGTCTAGCGCGGCGTCGCCAGGCGGCCGGTTCCCGCGATCACCGGCTGCCGCTCACGCATCCACTCCACCGTTTCCCCCAAGGCTGGCGAGAAGCGCGGCGAATAGAAGCCGTTCACCAGTCCGATGTGGCCGACGCGGGGAAGCAGCTTGAGCGTGACCGGGCGACCGGCCCCGCGCAGGCGGCGGGCCAGGCTTTCGCTGTTGGCAGCCCGGACGCGGTGGTCGGACCGACCATGCAGCAGCAGGAAGGGCGGCTCGTCGCCATCCACGAAATGCACGGGCTGGGTGCGGACCCACTCGTCGACGTCGCCAAACACGCGCTTCTCGATGCGTCGATCCAGCGCGGCATCGAATTCGTAGGGCCCGGCCAGGCCGATGACGCCGGCCAGGTCGGCGGGGCGCAAACCCCAGGGCTCCAGGTAACGCCGGTCCGTGCCAACGAGCGCGGCCATGTGCGCACCCGCCGAGTGGCCCATCAGGAACAGGCGCGCCGGATCACCGCCGAGCGCGGCGGCGTGCTCACGCGCCCACGCGGTGGCGGCCGCTGCGTCCTCGACGAATGTCGGGAAGCGGTGGCGCGGCGCCTTCCGGTAATCCGGCACGACGACGAGCACGCCGCGCGCGGACAGTGCATGGCCCACGAACCGGTAGTACTCGCGGCGCCCGCGCTGCCAGCTTCCACCGTGCAGGAACACCACCACCGGCGCCGGCCCGCGCGACCCCAGGGCCGGGTAGATGTCGAGGGACAGGTCACGCTCGGCGTCGTAGAGTTCGGTGCGCGGTTCCACGTCGCTCGACGCCGCGTTGATCGCCTTGAAATAAGCCTGCTGGCAGCCGGCGAGGGCGAGCATCGCCAGGGCGGACAACGCGAAACTTTGGCAGAGTCGTGGCAGGCGGAACCGCATGGGCAAATGATGCGTCCGCCGTCGCGCTCGTGGTGCGAGGGGCTGCACAAGCAGTTGCCTGCCGTATAGGCTGGCGCCATGGATGCCCACACCGTCGCCGGCCTGTTGTCCTCCGCCGCGCGGCAACTGGAGGGCGCGGAGGCGCGGGCGGACGCTGAACTCCTGCTGGCCGGCGCACTCGGCCGCAACCGCGCCTGGCTGTACGCGCACGCCGACGCGGTGCCGGACCAAACGCAGCGCGACCGCTATGCCGCCTGGGTCGCGCGACGAAGGCGCGGCGAACCGGTGGCCCATCTTCTGGGACAGCGTGAGTTCTGGTCGCTGTGCTTGCAGGTCACCGCCGACACCCTGGTTCCGCGTCCTGACACCGAACGCCTGGTCGAACTCGCGCTCGAGAGACTCGCAACGGATGTTCCCGTCGAGGTGCTCGACCTCGGCACGGGCAGCGGCGCCATCGCGCTTGCCCTTGCGCGCGAGCGTCCGCGGGCGCGCGTGGTCGCGGTGGACCGTGACGCCCGCGCGCTCGAGGTCGCCCGCCGCAACGCCTCGCGGCTTGGGCTCGATCGCGTCGGCTTCCTGCAAGGCGACTGGTTCTCGCCCGTGCGTGGCCGGCGCTTCGGGCTGATCGCCAGCAACCCGCCCTACCTGGCCACGGACGATCCGCACCTGGCCGAGGGCGACCTGCGCTTCGAGCCTCGCCACGCCCTGGTGTCGGGCCATGACGGCCTCGATGCGATCCGCCGCATCGTCGCCGACGCACCCGGCCATCTCGACCCCGAAGGCTGGCTCCTGCTCGAGCACGGTTGGACCCAGGCGTCCGCCGTTCGAAGCCTGCTCGAAAAACGCGGCTTCTTCGACGTGCATACCTGGGCCGACCTGGAAGGCCGCGACCGCGTCAGCGGCGGGCGGTTCGCCGGCTGATCAGCGCAGCGGGATCTCGATGCCGACGCCGGGTTTGCCGGCGACGTCGAACTTCAGGCGTTTGCCCCTTGGGTCGTCCCAGACCTTGCGCGACACCGCGTCGCACATCGCGTTGTAGCCCTGCGCAAGGTCGCGCCCGACGTGGCTGCGGCGCTCGAAGCGAAAAGTGGCGCCCGACGTAGCTGACGTGTTCGCATCGGCCCGGGTGTCAGCGTCGGCCAGCAGCGATTCCAGTGCGCGCTCGCTCAGGCCGGGCTCGGCGACCTTGAACCGGACATGCCGCGCCGGCGCCTGCGCGCGGGTTCGCGACGGCAATGCCGACACTGGAGCGGCCCCAAGTTTGAGTTGAAGAGGACGCTTGCCGGGATCCGATGCGTCCGCGTGCCCGGCTGCGCATGCAAGCAGCAACGCAGGAAAGGTCAGGGCGATCGCACGACGGCACGGGCCAGGCATCGGGGGGTCCTGAAAGTCCGCCAACGGCGGCTTGGAACCATTGAATCCCATGCAGCGACAGGGCACAAGCCATTGGCGCTGAACACGCCGCCCACCGGGCTTGCCGTTCAGGCTGCGATTCAGATTGCCGCGCTGCGTACCTGCGAACCGGCCACGCCCGGCCAGCGTTTGACGATGGCGGCACGGATGCCCGCCACATCCAGTCCGGCCTGGGCCAGCAGGTCCTCGCGGCTCGCGTGTTCGAGGTAGGCGTCGGGCAGTCCGAGGTGCAGGATTGGAAGCGCGATTCCCTCGGCCGCGAGCAGTTCCGCCACGCCGCTGCCGGCGCCGCCCATCACGGCATTGTCTTCCAGGGTGACCAGGCCCTCATGGCTGCGCGCCAGTTCCAGCACCAGTTCGCGGTCCAGCGGCTTGATGAAACGCATGTTGACGCAGCTCAGGCCGAGTTCGGCCGCCACGGCCTCGGCGGCCGGGACGATCGCACCGAAGGCCAGCAGCGCCACGCCGTTGCCGTGACGGCGCCACTGTCCCTTGCCGATGGCCAGCGTATCGAGCGCGGCCTGGACCGGCGTGCCCGGCCCGTTGCCGCGCGGGTAGCGCACGGCGGCGGGTCCGGGGTGGCGCAGGCCGGTCGTGAGCATCTGCCGGCACTCGTTCTCGTCGGCCGGCGCCATCACCACCATGTTTGGAATGCAGCGAAGGTAGCTCAGGTCGAAGCTGCCGGCGTGGGTGGCGCCATCCGGACCGACCACGCCGCCGCGGTCGATCGCGAACAGCACGTCGAGGTCCTGCAGGGCGACGTCATGGATCAGCTGGTCGTAGGCGCGCTGCAGGAAGCTCGAGTAGATCGCCACCACCGGCTTGGCGCCCTCGCAGGCCATGCCGGCCGCCAGCGTCACCGCGTGCTGCTCGGCGATCGCGGTGTCGAAGTAGCGCTCCGGGAATTCCTGCGAGAAGCGCACCAGCCCGGAACCCTCGCGCATGGCCGGCGTGATGCCCATCAGCCGCGGCTCGGCCGCGGCCATGTCGCAGAGCCAGTCGCCGAAGACCTGGGTATAGGTGGGCTTCGAGCTGCCGCCCTTCTTGACCACGCCGACCGCCGGGTCGAAGGGCGAAACCGCGTGGTATTCGATCTGGTCGCCCTCGGCCGGCTCGAAGCCCTTGCCCTTGGTGGTGATCACGTGCAGCAGCTGCGGGCCCTTCAGGCCCTTGAGCGTACGCAGCGCCTTCACCAGCGCCGGCAGGTCGTGGCCGTCGATCGGCCCGCTGTAGTGGAAGCCCATCTCCTCGAACAAGGTGGACGGCACCAGCATGCCCTTCCAGTGTTCCTCCCAGCGGCGCACGAAGCGCGCGGCCGGGTTGTTGCGCTTGTCGCCGAGCAGCTTCTTGCCGCCCTCGCGCACCGCGTTCATGGTCGGCGAACTCATCATGCGCCCGAGCATCTTGGTCAGGCCGCCGACGTTCTCCGAAATGGACATCCGGTTGTCGTTGAGGATGACCAGCAGGTTGGGCTCGGGGTCCATGCCGCCGGCGTGGTTGAGCGCCTCGAAGGCCATGCCCGCCGTCATCGCGCCATCGCCGATCACCGCCACCACCTTGCGCGGGTCGCCCTGGCGCTGCAGCGCGACCGCCATGCCGAGCGCGGCGGAGATCGAGGTGGAGGAGTGGCCG
The DNA here is from genome assembly GCA_946885735.1 of uncultured Gammaproteobacteria bacterium. Next base: position 25,794 of record CAMPGW010000028.1, on the reverse strand, counting down.
ACGCCGAAGCTGTCGTAGTCGCTTTCCTCGCGGCGCGGGAAGGGCGCGACGCCGTCCTTGCGCTTCACGGTATGGATGGTGTCGCGGCGGCCGGTCAGGATCTTGTGCGGATAGCACTGGTGGCCGACGTCCCACACCAGGCGGTCCACGGGCGTCTCGAACAGGTAGTGCAGGGCGACCGTCAGCTCGATCACTCCGAGGCCGGCGCCGAAATGACCGCCCACGCTGCTGACCGTGTCCACGAGGTAGCCGCGCAGCTCCGCGGCGATCGCGGGCAATTCGGTCTCGGGGAACTGCCGAAGGTCGGCGGGAACGGCAATGCGGGAGAGGCGCGGGTAGCGCTCGGCGTCCATCGGTCAGGATCGTCGGGAAAACAAGACCGCTAGTGTCGGGTACCCGGCGCGCGCGGGCAAGCCGCGCGGTTCAGGATCAGGCCGCGCGCGGCCTCGCCAGCAGCGCAACGGCGCGCGCCGGATCGCCACCGGCCGGCGCCTCGCCTTCCGCGACGACCGCGCCGGTCACCAGGCCGGCGTTGATGAAGTCGCAAACCTCGGCGAGCGTGCCGCCGCTGGCCTCTGCGATGTCCGCGACGAGCGCAGGGCCCTTCATCATCACGGTCGCGATGCGGAAGTGCCGGGGAAACTCGCGCTCGATCTGCGGCCAGCGGGTGAGTACGAGCTTGCGGGCAGGGGCGAATCCGGTCAGCAAGCGGCCCTCGCCCGCCGCCAGTCCGCATAGCCAGAGCAATCGCATGTAGGGCTGGGCGCTCGTCCGCTGGGCTTCGAACACGGACGCATCGATCGATTCGGCATCCGCGGCGGTGATCTCCGCCTGGACCCAGGCCAGCAGCGGCTTGAGCGTGGCGGACCCGGCGTAGCATTGCGAGGACGGATCCAGCAGCAAGTCCGGCGCGCCAGCCCGCCGCAGCCGAACCGGACCGGCCAGGACCCCGGGCGCCAGCAGGTCCGACAGCGACGGGCGGTGGGGCAGGGTCGCCGCCGGCATTGCCGCCATCTGTCCGGTGGTGACGGCGGCGAGGTACTCGGCCTGGATGTGGGCCTTCGGATCAGCTTCCGCTTCGGTTACGGGTTCCCGCGCCGGCTCGGGTTCGCGGGTGGTTTCCGTCGCCCGCACCTCCGCAACGCTTTCGGCGGCGCCCGACTCGAGCTGGGCCAGCAAGGCTTCGAAACCCTCGACGTCGAGCGGTCGCCGCAGCAGCAGGTCGGTTTCGCTGCGTTCGCCCGCGGTGACACCGACGGTGCGGCGGCCGCTGCCGGCGGCGCGCAGCCAGGTCATGTGGCCGTACATCGAGTCCATGTCGATCACCAGCACGGCCGCTTCGGCTTCCGGCGCCTGCGACCAGCGCTGCCCGCGGCGCGCGTTGGCCTGCTCGAAGAGCGCTTGCGCCTGGGCCAGGTCGTCACGGGAAAAACCGGTGAAGCACAAGGTGGCGCTGGACATCGGGTACGACTCCCCGGGCACGCACGTGGGCGGTGTTGTGAAGGTTCCGAAGTGTGCTGGCGCCGGGGGACGCCGTCAAACCGGACTCAGGCCTGCGCGCGTGCGCGCTTGGGCAGGTGGTGTTTCAGGAAGGCCATCTGGTCGGCAAGGATGTGGCGGTTGGACAGGATCAGGTGTTCCACCCAGCTCGGCCGGTACGGCACGGCCAGCAGCGGCATGCCCGCCTGTTGCGGCGTGCGCCCGCCCTTGCGCGAATTGCAGTGGAAACAGGCGCAGACGACGTTTTCCCAGATATCGCGTCCACCGCGCGAGATCGGAACGACATGGTCGCGCGTCAACGAATGCCGGCCGTACTCCTTGCCGCAGTAGAGGCAGAGCGATCCATCGCGCGCGAACAGGGCGGCGTTGGTGAGCGCGGGGGAGGGATCGAGGGCGCGCGGATGCGCGTGCCCGCGCGCCGCGACGATCGGATGCAGTTCGATCACGCTCTGGCGCCCGGTATGGCGGTTGCTGCCGCCGCGCACGGTCAGGCAGGGGTCGCCAAGGGTCCAGGCCACCGCGCCGCGCACGTACAGGCAGACCGCGTCCTGCCAGTGCATCCAGTCGAGGATCCGCCCGTGGGCGTCGAGCGAGAGTACGCGGGGAAGGGACGCTTCCGGCGGGGGCGGCACCGCGGCCGGGCCGAGGTTCCCGGCGCCGACCAGTGCCAGGCGTGGCTGGGGCGCGTTCACGACCCGAGCATAACCCAAGCGCGCGGCGGCGCAAGCCGGGGGCGCGCTAGAATCGCCGCAACGCCCCCGGAGCCGGACCATGCGCGAGTTGTACCCCGAGATCGAGGTGTTCGACAGCGGCATGCTGGCCGTGGATGCCCGCCACCGCATCTACTACGAGCAGTGCGGCAACCCCGATGGAAAGCCGGTGGTGATCCTGCACGGCGGTCCCGGCGCCGGCTGCAGCGCGAAGATGCGGCGATTCCACGACCCGGCGCGCTACCGCATCGTGCTGTTCGACCAGCGCGGCTCGGGCCGCTCGACGCCGCATGCGGACCTGGTGGACAACACCACCTGGGACCTGGTCGCCGACATCGAGGCCCTGCGCGAGCATCTCGGGATTGCCCGGTGGCAGGTTTTCGGCGGCAGCTGGGGCTCCACCCTCGCGCTGGCCTATGCCGAGGCGCATCCGTCGCGGGTGACCGAGCTGGTGGTGCGCGGCATCTTCATGTTGCGGCGGTGGGAACTGGAATGGTTCTACCAGGAAGGCGCGAGTCGCCTGTTTCCCGAGGCCTGGGACCAGTACCTGCAGGCGATTCCCGACGTCGAGCGTGGCGACCTGATCTCCGCCTACCACCGGCGGCTGACTTCGTCGGACGAGGCGACCCGCCTGGCCGCGGCCCGTGCGTGGTCGGTATGGGAGGCCTCCACCAGCCTGTTGCTGCCCGACGAGGCCTTCATCGACAGCCACCGCGACGCGCATTTCGCCTTGAGCTTCGCCCGCATCGAGAGCCACTACTTCGTGCATGGCGGTTTCTTCGACGTCGAGGACCAGTTGCTGCGCGACGCACATCGCCTGCGCGGCATTCCCGGCGTGATCGTGCACGGCCGCTACGACGTCGTGTGCCCGATCCGCAACGCGTGGGACCTGCACAAGGCCTGGCCGGATTCACGCATGGTGGTCAGCCCGGCCGCGGGTCACTCGGCCTTCGAGCCGCAGAACGCCTCGGCGCTGGTGGAGGCTACCGACGGTTTCCGCTGAGGCTCAGGCCGGACTGCCGTCCGGATTGCGATCCAGCAGCCACAGGCCCGCCCATAGTTTGGCGTCGAGCTGGTAGCCCTCGCCCATCTTGCGGACGAGCCAGGCCGGCGCCTCGTCCACCGGCACCTCGTGTACGCGGATGCGCTCGGTTTCGTCGCCGCCGCCGTCGCCGACCTTCTCCAGCCCGGTCGCGCGGACGAAGGCCACGCGTTCACTGGTGAGTCCGGAACTGGTCGGGCCGACCAGCAGCACTTCGATCCGCCCGGCCTGCCAGCCGGTCTCCTCCAGCAACTCGCGCGACGCGGCCGCCTCGAGGGTTTCGCCGCCTTCCTCGTCGCCGACCAGGCCGGCGGGCATCTCGATGGTCGGCCCCTCCACCGGGATGCGCTCCTGTTCGACGAACAGCAGTTTTCGCTCCGGCGTCGCGGCCACGATGATCACCGCCATCCCGCCTGCGTGGACGCGTTCGACGTATTCCCAACGGCCGCGCCGGCGGATACGCAGCCAGCGGCCTTCGAAGAGGGTCTCCAGCGGTTTGTCGGCATCCGGGTCCATGTCGCGATGCTAACCGCAGACGGCCTGCAGGCGGCGCCGCGTCATCGGTCCGAAGCGCAAGTGTTCAGCCAGTCGTTCCAGCTCGACGGTGTCCACGGCGCGGCGTTCGCCGAGTCCGAAGTCGCCCGGCAACGGGGCGTCGCAGGCGATGGTCGCGAGCCGCCGCGACAGCAGCGCCACCTCGCGATGCTCGCGCAGGCGCTCGGCGTGGCGGGCGCAGCCGCGCAAGCGCAGGAACGGCACTTCCGCCACCCGCTCCAGGACGGCGTCCAGCGAGCCGAAATGTTCCAGCAGCGAGGCGGCGGTCTTGGCGCCGATCCCCGGTACCCCGGGGATGTTGTCCACCGCGTCCCCGGTCAGTCCGAGGAAGTCGGCGATCTGGTGGGCGTGCACGCCGTAACGACCCTTCACGCCATCCACGTCCCAGCGCTCGTTGCGCGCATAGTCCCATTGCTGGTCGCCGACGCCGAGCAGTTGCGCCAGGTCCTTGTCGGCCGACACGATCACGCCCCGCCATCCGCTCGCGCGCAGATGGGCGAGGGCGCTCCCGATCAGGTCGTCCGCCTCGTACTGCTCGTCGGCCAGGACCCGGAATCCCAGCGCCGCGCACACCGCCTGGCAGTGCCGGAACTGGCGCTTCAGCTCCTCCGGGGCAGGCTCGCGGTTGGCCTTGTAGGCCGGGTAGATGCCATTGCGGAAACTGCTCTCCAGCGCGATGTCGAAGGCGAACACCAGGCCCTGCGGTCGGTGGCGCTCCAGCAGCTCGAGTACGAAGCGCGTGAAGCCGTGCACGGCATTGGCGGGATGGCCTTCGCTGTCGCGTACGTCGTCCGGCAGCGAATGCCAGGCGCGGAACACGTACATGCTCGAATCCACCAGGTGGACGCAGGGCGCCGTCACAGGTTCGCCTCGCTGAGCAGGTTCGCGATGGAGGGCCGCTCGCGATCGGGGACCTCGGCGGTTCGGGTGCCGACGTGGATGAAGCCGAGCGTGCACTCCCCGTCGGCCAGGCCCAGGGACTCGGAGACCACCGGGTCGTAGGCCGCCCACCCGGTCAGCCACTGCGCGCCGAATCCCAGCGCATCGGCGGCCAGCAGCAGCGAGAAGCAGGCCGCGCCGCCGGACAGCAGTTGCTCCTGTTCGGGAATCTTGTGGCCGGGGCTGAGGCGGGCCACGACGACGACGACCAGGGGGGCGTGGTCGAAACGCTGGCGGTCCTTGTCCACCACGGCCGCTGCCGCGTCCGGTTCGCGTTCGATCCTGCGATGGGCGAGCAACTCCCCGAGTCGGCGGCGTTGTTCGCCGCGAATGGCGATGAAGCGCCACGGCGCGAGCCGGCCATGGTCCGGTACGTGTACCGCGGCCGTGAGCATCCGGTGCAGTTGCGCGTCGTCCGGGCCGGGCGCGGACAAGAGCCGGGAGGGCGTGGAACGCCGCTGTAACAAAGGCGTGAGAAGGTCCATGGGCGCGGACTCTAGCAGCCACCCGCAGGTGCAGCGGGTTCTGCAAGCTGAATCACATTATCCGAAAGTTAAATGCCATAATTTGGCGACAAGCAGAACTCTACCCCCCGAGAGTTTCCATGAGCCAGTTCCACCATCCCATCCAAGGGCGCTGGGTGTACCAGAACGATCCCCAATTGTTCGAGACGCTGCGCAAGCGCACCCTGTCGCACCTGCAGGCGGCCCTGGGCCGCGTCCTCGGCAAGGCCGACGACTGGCTGTTCGACCTCGCCCAGAAGGAAGGGGCCGTCGCCGGCTCCCCCCCGCTGGATGCGATGCGCGTCCTGCGCCTGTCGCGAACGCCGCTCGAGAACGCCTTCACCCGGCATTTCGAGCAGGGCTTCGAAGCCCTGCAGCTGCAGATCAGCGCCAAGAAGGGCGGTCAGGTCCTCAGCCTGGTCGAAGCCGACCAGCTCGAGGCCCAGTTGGCCTCCGAGGTCGTCATCGAGGCGATCACCCGCGCCCATGGTCCCGCGCTGGACGCCGTCGATCGCCGCCTGGCCTCCATGGTCGGCGTGATGAAACTGGAAACCGGACAGAACCCGCTCAGCGCCGCGAGCCTGGCCAATGGCATGCAGGCCGCGCAGGCGGACATCACCTTGCCCGACAATTTGCGGGTGGTGCTGTTCAAGATCTACGAGCGCGAACTCGTGGCTTCCCTCGGCGCCCTGCTGACCGAACTCAATGCGCGCATGACCACGGCGGGCATCCTGCCGGAGCTCGGCAATCCGCGCCCGATCGAATCGGCCGCCAGCCCTGCCGCCGCCGCGGCAGCCGCGGCCGCGGCCAGCATGAACCAGGCGCAGCAGCGCCACGAGATGCAGCAGGCGGACGACCGCGTCATGTTCGACGCGCTCTGCGAGTTGCTGCACAGCTGGCGCCCGCAGCATGGCGGCGGCTCGCTGTCGGCGGGAATTGGTGGCGGTGGCGGCGGTTCGCGCCGTCCGCTCGCGCTCAACGAGATGATCTCCGTGCTTTCGCTGCTGCAGCCTTCGGTGCCGCGCGCCGTGCAGGAGGCGATGTCCAACGCCGAGGCCTCGCTCGCGCAGCTGATGAAGCGCGAGATGCTGACCAACGCGCGCCAGATCGGCGTGCAGCCCGACCAGGTCAGCATGTCCACCGACCACGAGGATGCGGTCGACCTCGTCGGCATGCTGTTCGACGTGCTCTTCGACGAACGCGACTTCGAGGCGCAGGCGCGGACCATGATCTCGCGCCTGGTCGTCCCCTACGTCAAGGCGGCCGTGCTCGATCGCCGCCTGTTCCAGTACAAGACCCACCCGGCGCGCCGTTTGCTCAACTCGCTCTCCGAGGCGGTCGAAGGCAACAAGGGCGAAGGCCCGCAGGAAAAGGAACTGCTGCAGAAGGCCGAGGAAACCGTCGACCGCCTGGTCGCCGAGTTCAACGAAGACATCGCCATCTTCGAGACCCTCGAGCAGGAGCTGCGCTCCTTCCTGGAGCAGCACAATCGCCGGATCGAGCTGGCCGAGCGCCGCGCGACCGAGTCGCAGCGCGGCCAGGAGCGGCTCGAGCAGGCGCGGACACTGGCGGCCGCCGAACTCAGCCGGCGCATCGACGACCGTGCGTTGCCGGCGGCGGTGAACGACTTCCTCACCCGCAGCTGGTCGCACCATCTTTCGATGATCGCTCTGCGCGAGGGCGCCGACAGCGCAGCCTGGAACGCCGCGCTCGCGGTGGCCGACTCCCTGCTCGACCTGCTGCCGCGCGAGGGTCGCCCGAATCCGAATGTCGGCGCGGCGCTGACCGACCTGCGTGATCCGATCGAATCCGTCCTGGCCAGTTCCGGCATCACCGGCGAAGCCGCGGCCGAGACGCTGCGCAACATCGGCTCGAGCATCGAATCGATTCGTTTGCAGCCGCTGCCCGCCCAGGCCGAGCGGCCCCGGCCCGCGCCTGCCGCCGAGGCCAAGCCCACCCTGTCGATCGTGTCGGACAAGGAACGCCTCGACTACAACGAGGAAGACCTCCCGGTGCTGCGCGAGCTTCGCATCGGCGTCTGGCTCGACCTCGCGGGCGAGGACGAGAAGCTGCATCCGGCCAAGCTGAGCTGGGTCAGCCCGATCTCCTCGCGGCTCATGTTCGTCAACCGCCGCGGCGTGCGCATCCTGGTGGCCTCGATCGAAGAGCTCGCTTCGATGAAGAAGCTGGGCAAGCTGGTCCTGCGCGAGCAGGAGCACGTGTTCGACCAGGCCATGCACCGCGTGATGGGCCGCCTGCAGAACGACGTCGCCTGATCCCCGCGCATCCGGTAGCATCCTCCCATCGATCCGGGGAGGGTGCCTGCATGGCAGTGACCGTTGCTTTCGTCCGCGAAACGGCCCCGGGCGAGCGTCGCGCGGCGATCAGCCCCGAGACTTGCCGCAAGCTCGCCGCCACCGGCTGCACGGTGATGCTCGAGCCGGGTGCAGGCCAGCCTGCCGGCTTCCCCGACGCCGATTACGCGGAAGCCCGGTTCGCCGACCGCGCTGAGGTACTCGCTGCTGCCGACGTGCTCGCCTGCGTGCAACCGCCGCCCACGTCCGACTTCGCCCGGTTGCGCGCGGGATCCCTGGTGGTGGGCCTGCTCGCCCCGCACGCGGACCCGGAACGCGTTGCGGCGCTCGTCCGCGCAGGGCTCACCGGTTTCTCCCTCGAGCGTTTGCCGCGCACCACCCGCGCCCAGGCGATGGACGTGCTCAGCTCGCAGGCGGGCATGGCCGGCTACAAGGCGGTGCTGATCTCCGCGCAGCTGGCGCCGCGCTTCTTCCCCATGCTCACCACCGCCGCGGGAACCATTCGCCCTTCGCGCGTGTTGATCATCGGCGCCGGCGTGGCCGGCTTGCAGGCCATCGCCACCGCGCGCCGACTCGGCGCGCAGGTGGAAGGATTCGACGTGCGCCCGGAAACGCGCGAGCAGATCGAGTCCCTGGGCGGGAAATTCCTCGACCTCGGCGTGTCGGCGACGGGCGAGGGCGGCTATGCGCGCGAGCTCACCGCCGGGGAGCGCGCCGAGCAGCAACGCCGCCTGGGCGAGCACCTGCGCAACGTCGACGTGGTCGTGACCACCGCCGCCGTGCCCGGCCGACCGGCGCCCAAGATCGTGTCAGCGGCGATGGTCGGCGGAATGCGTGCCGGCAGCGTCATCGTGGACCTGGCCGCCGAGACCGGTGGCAACTGCGAGCTCACCCGCCCCGGTGAGACCATCGAGCAGGGCGGGGTGACGATCGCCGGTCCCCTGAACCTGCCCAGCATGGGCGCCCTGCATGCGAGCGAAATGTACGCCCGCAACGTGTTCAACTTCCTGTCGCTGATGATCGCCCGCGACGGCGCGTTCGCGATCGACTGGGACGACGAGCTGCTGGCCAGGACCGCCGTGGCGCACGCCGGCGAAGCGCGGGGCTAGCGCTTCGCGGGAGCCGGTGGCGGCGAGTACACCGGCCCGCCGCGCTCGAGCCACGCGCGCCGTCCTTCGGGGCTGAGTTCGCGCCAGATCCGCCGCAGCCGGCGCTGCTCCTCGGGCGGCAGTTCGGCGATCGCGGCCAGGCTGCGGCGCATGCGCGAGCGCAGCTCCGGGCTCAGGCTGCGGAAGTTGCGCTCGCCGCGGCGCAGCGTCTCGCCATCCGCCGGTGCGTTCGCGCGCCAACGTTGCCAACGCTCGAGGATGGCCACGCGCCGCGACGCGGGCATCGCGTCCCAGCGGTCGCGGAAGCGGACGAGGTCGTTTTGCTGCTCGCGGCTCAGTTCCTGCCACGCGGGCACGCGCACGCCCGCCGGCACGGCGACCTGGGGAGGGGCATTCGCCGCGACCGGCGCGACCAGGCCGCCGCAGCCGAGGCCCATGAGCAGCAAGGCAGCGGCGGCCATGCGGATCACAGCGCTTCGCCGTCCGCCGCCACCGGGGCCTCGCCGAGCCATGCGTACAGGGCGGCGTCTTCGTCCACGGGCAGGTCCAGGGTCAGGTTCGCATCGGCGACGGGGGCGGGCGCCGGCGCCGCCGGCGCGGGCTGGAACCGCCAGGCCAGCCCGAGCGCAAGTACGGCCGCGACCGCCGCGGCCATCGGCAGCAGCAGCGGGTGGCCGCGGCGCGGCTCCAGGCCGGCGAGTGCTTGCCTGCGCATCAGCCGCAGCCGGTTGGCGCTGGCCGCGTCAACCGAGGACACCGCGTCCTCGAACAGTGCCTTCAACCGATCCGCGCCGTTCCCGCTCATTGCCATGCCTCCATTCGAACCCGCAGCGCCGCCAGGGCGCGCGAGAGGTGTGTCTTCACCGATCCTTCGGAACAACCCATCGCCCGCGCCGTATCGGCCACCGAAAGCCCCTGCAGCTCGCGCAGCAGGAAACATTCGCGCTGGCGCCGCGGCAGCTGCCGCAATGCCTGGCCAAGCGCTCGCCAGCGGTGCTCGCGGACGTGCTCGCCGGAAGGATCCAGCCCGGGGTCCGGAACGGCCTCGAGCGGGTCGGCCTCGTCGTCGGCTCGCCCCACCCAGGACAGCAGCCGCCGTCGCATCGCGTTGCGCCGGTGGCGGTCGTTGACCTGGCTGCGCAGCACGCTCCAGAACAGCGGCGTCCATTCATCGGCCGGGCGGTCGCGGTAGCGCAGGAATCGCAGCATTGCCTCCTGCACGCATTCCAGCGCGTCCTCGCGATGCCCCAGGGCCAGTTCGGCGACGCGGAAGGCGCGGCGCTCGACCGCGGCGAGGAAGCCGTCGAGGTCCCGCGGCGCGGGCTCGCCGGAACCCATCGGCCGCCGCGGCTGCGGTTCGTCAGGCCGCGCGGCCACCGCGCTAGCGACGCAGGCCATGGCGACCCGGGCCGGCATGCGGCGTCCGTCGCGGTGCATCGTCGGTTTCCATGGGAGTCATCGTGCCGGCTCGGCGCAGGGTGGGCAAGGACGGTAACGTGCGTCCGCCCGATCGGTTGACGTGATGGCGGCCCGAAGCGCGCGAAGCTGCGGTTATGATGGGTCGCGCCACTGCCGGGGAGGGTCTGCGCCGATGGACGGGTTTCTCGCGCTCTATGTGTTCATGCTGGCCGCCTTCACCGGCTACGAGATCATCGGCCGCGTGCCGGTGATCCTGCACACCCCGCTGATGTCGGGCAGCAACTTCGTCCATGGCATCGTGCTGGTCGGCGCGATGGTGGTGCTGGGCGAGGCGGACACCCCGGTGGCGAAGGCCATCGGCTTCATCGCGGTCCTGCTTGGCGCGGGCAATGCGGCCGGCGGGTACGTTGTCACCGAGCGCATGCTGGAAATGTTCAAGTCCAGCAAGCCGGGCGGGAAGGGGGGCGGCAAGTGAACCCCACCTGGATCGGACTGGGCGTCGAAGCCAGTTACTTCGCCGCCGCGCTGCTCTTCATCCTTGGCATCAAGCGCATGGCTTCGCCGGTCACCGCGCGCAGCGGCATCCAGTGGGCGGGCGCCGGCATGCTGCTGGCAACGGCTGCCACCTTCCTCTATCGCGGCGAGGACGGCGCCGGGATCCATAACCTCGGGTTGATCGCGCTGGCGCTCGGCCTCGGCACGGTCGCGGCCTGGATCTCCGGCAAACGGGTCGCCATCACCGACATGCCGCAGATGGTCGCGCTGTACAACGGCATGGGCGGCGGCTCGGCCGCGGCCATCGGCGCGGTCGAATTGCTGCGCTTTTCCGCGCGCGGCGAAGCGCCGTCGCAGGCCGCGATCGTGCTCGGCGTGATCGGCGCGCTCATCGGTTCCATTTCGTTGACCGGCTCGGTGATCGCCTGGGCCAAGCTCGACGGACGCATGGACAAGCGTTACACCTTCCCGGGGCAGCAGGCATTCAATGGCCTGGTCTTCCTCGCCGCAGTTGGCCTGGGCATCGCTTCGATCGTGACCCTCTCGCAGCCGGTGATCATCGCGTTCTTCGCCTGCGCGCTGGCGGTCGGCATCCTGATGACGCTGCCGATCGGCGGCGCCGACATGCCGGTGGTGATCTCGCTCTACAACGCGCTGACGGGGCTGGCGGTGGCTTTCGAGGGCTACGTGCTCGGCATCGAGGCGCTGATCATCGCCGGCATGGTCGTCGGCGCCGCCGGCACCATGCTGACCCAGCTGATGGCCAAGGCCATGAACCGCCCGATCACCGGCGTGCTGTTCGGCAGCTTCGGCGGCGGTGGCGAGGCGCAGGCGATCGCGGGTGCGCAGAAGCCGATCGAGGCTGGCGACGTCGCCGCGATGATGGCGTACGCCGAACGCGTGGTGATCGTGCCTGGCTACGGCCTGGCGGTCGCCCAGGCCCAGCACAAGGTCTGGGAGCTGGCCCAGCAATTGATCAAGCGCGGCGTGAAAGTGAAGTTCGCCATCCATCCGGTCGCCGGACGGATGCCCGGCCACATGAACGTGCTGCTGGCGGAGGCAGGCGTGCCTTACGACCTGATCGCCGACATGGACGACATCAATCCGGAATTCCCGACCACCGACGTCTCGCTGGTCATCGGGGCCAACGACGTGGTCAACCCGGTGGCGAAGACCGACCCGGGATCCCCCATCTACGGCATGCCGATCCTGGACGTTTCGCTATCGCGCAACACGGTGGTGATCAAGCGTGGCAAGGGCACCGGCTTCGCGGGCATCGAGAACGCGCTCTTCTACGCCGACAACACCCGCATGCTCTACGGCGACGGCGCCGCTGCGCTGGCGCAACTGGTCTCGGAGCTCAAGGCGGTGGATGGGGGGCACTAGTCCCCGGTCGGCGACGCGCTTGGTTCCTCGACGAGCAGCACGGCCAGGGGCAGGGCGGCGATCAGCAGCACCCAGTCCACGCGGTCCAGGCTGAGCTGGACGACTTGCCAGCCCAGCGCGGGCCCGAGGCGCGATGCCGACGCCAGCGGCTCCAGCCCGACCAGGGCCCCGACCCGCGCCGCCGCCAGCAGCCATTGCGCGGCGGCGACCGTGCCGAGCGTGGCGAACAATGCGATGGCATTGCGCAGTGGGCCCGCAGGAGCATGGGTGAGCCGCAGCATCAGGGCGATGTCGAGTGCAGTCAGGATCGCGATCCAGCTGCCGCTCGAGCCCGAGAGCGCCGCCACCGCCACCCAGGCGGCGCAGATGCCGGCGGCGCCCGCCAGCGTGGCGGCGATCGGCAGGAGCCAATCGACGAGCGAATGTCTGGGCAAAACGGCGTCCTTGCTCGGGCTGGCGCTAAAATAGCCGCCTTGAAACCGTTTGGACAGGACACGTGTCGTATTCGCGCACCAGCGAGCCGGTGAAATTCGAGCGTGACTGCCCCGCCGTGCTGGTCCCCCAGGGTGAGTCCGTGACCCTGCCCGCCGGCAGCGTCGGCTACATCACCCAGGCGCTCGGGGGCTCCTTCACCGTATTCGTGGAGGGCAACCTGTTCCGCATCTCGGGCGACGACGCCGATGCCATCGGCAAGCCCCGGCCCGAGCCCCTGCGCCTTGAAGAGGGCGCCGGCGATGCCGAGGTCGAGAAACTGGTGTGGGAGCAGTTGCGCACCTGTTTCGACCCGGAGATCCCGATCAACGTGGTCGAGTTGGGCCTGGTCTACGATTGCGACCTGGAAACGGTGGACGGAGGCCGCAAGGTCAACATCCGCATGACCCTGACCGCGCCGGGCTGCGGCATGGGCGAAATACTGGTCGAGGACGTGCGCACCAAGGTCGAGCGCGTGCCGACCGTGGTCGAGGCGGACGTCGAACTCGTGTTCGACCCACCCTGGACCCAGGCGATGATGTCCGAGGCGGCCCGCCTCGAGACGGGCATGTTCTAGCTACCGGGAGCGACCGATGGGACCGTGGATCCGCGCAATCGCCTGGCTCGCCACCCTCTGGATGTTCGCCAGCAGCCTGATGCTGTGGGGAGGCCTTGCCCTGACGCCTGGCATCGGCAAGCCCCTGCGTGATCAAGCCAGCATCCACAGTCCGCTGGTCGCGACCTACATGGCGATCGGCCGCCTGGCCTTGCCGCCCCTGGGCCTGGAGGACCGGGCCCTACGCCGCGTGGCCGCGTCGTTCGGACCGCAGATCGCGGATACCGACAGCCCGCCGCAGACCCTGGTGCCGCGCTTCATGGCTGCGCAATCGGCCAGCCAGCGCCTCAACCACTACGGCGCACCCCTGCTGCTGGTGTTGAGCCTGGTGCTACACGCACGACGCCAGCGGCGCATCCGGAGCTTTGGCGCCCGCGATTGACGGGTAGGGCGCCCCGCCCGCCGTCAATCATTTTCAACGGCCAAGTCGCCCCGTTACAGGCTGCTGCATTGCAGCGTGACCTTGTGACGCAGCGCACGCTAGGTTCCGGCCGGCGTGATGGTTATGTGAGTGCCATCACACGATCCGGGCAAGCTGATCCCCCGCAGTACCGCACAGAGGCCGCACCCAGCGGCCCCCGGGGAGGCCGTTTCGCGTCGTCGGCCCGGAAGCAAGGCAAGCAAGGCAAGCAAGGCAACCGTTTGGCCGCCCTTGGCGGCCGCCGATCCACTTACCCCCGGGGATATCTCAAGTGATCCAATCGAACCGCCGTACGCTGCTCGCACTCTCGCCGCTGGCCCTGGCCCTCGCCATGGCCTCGGCCCACGCCGCCAACCGATCAGACCTGCATCAGCAGGACGTCTCCCTGCTCAATTCCCAGTACAAGGCCGCGGCCGCCGGACGCATGCCCGCCCAGGCCAAGGACCGCCACGCCGAGATGCTCGGCCTCGACTCCGAGTCCGATCTCCGGATCCTGACCCAGGACCGCGACGCCGACGGCACCCAGCACGTCCGCTACCAGCAGACCTTCCGCGGCATCCCGGTGTTCGGCGAGCAGGTCATCGTCAGCTCGCGCGCCAACGGCGAGGTCAAGTCGCTCTTCGGCCAGAAGGTCGACGGCCTGGGTCGTGAGATCCCGGCGGGCATCAAGGTCATGGACCGCGGCCGCGCGCTCGGCCTGGCCAAGGCCGCCGCACTCGGCGGCCGCGCGTCCAGCCTGCGCTTCGAGCGCGAGGTCGCCGAGCAGATGATCTTCATCGGCGACGACGGCCGCGCCCGCATGGCCTACGTGGTGAACTTCTTCGCCGACCAGGTCGGCGGCGGTGCGCCGACCCGTCCGTTCGTGGTGCTCGACGCCACCAGCGGCCGCGTCCTCAAGAAGTGGGAAGGACTGACGCACAGCCTCATCGGCACCGGCCCCGGCGGCAACCTCAAGACCGGTCAGTACGAGTACGGCACCACGTACGGCTACAACGACGTCGCGCAGAGCGGTACCACCTGCACGATGACCAACGCCAACGTGAAGACCGTCAACCTCAACGGCGGCACCAGCGGCAGCACGGCGTTCGCCTACACCTGCCCGCGGAACACGGTGAAGTCGATCAACGGCGCGTACTCGCCGCTCAACGACGCCCACTACTTCGGCGGCGTCATCTACAACATGTACCAGGCCTACATCGGCAAGGCGCCGCTGACCTTCCAGCTCGCCATGAAGGTGCACTACAGCACCAACTACGAGAATGCGTTCTGGGACGGCGCGGCGATGAGCTTCGGCGACGGCGCCTCGACCTTCCATCCGCTGGTCAGCCTGGACGTGTCCTCGCACGAGGTCTCGCACGGTTTCACCGAGCAGAACTCCAACCTGACCTACTCCGGCATGTCCGGCGGCATGAACGAGGCGTACTCGGACATGGCGGGCGAGGCTGCCGAGTTCTACATGAAGGGCACGAACGACTGGAAGGTCGGCGCGGACATCTTCAAGGGCACCGGCGCGCTGCGCTACATGAACAACCCGCCGCAGGACGGTTCCTCGATCGACAACGCCTCGCAGTTCACCAGTTCGATGGACGTGCATTACTCGTCCGGCGTCTACAACAAGGCCTTCTACCTGCTGGCGACCAAGGCCGGATGGGACACCAGGAAGGCCTTCCAGGTGTTCGCCCGCGCCAACGACCTGTACTGGACCGCGAGCAGCACCTTCAACCAGGGCGCCTGCGGCGCCGAGACCGCGGCCACCGACCTGGGCTTCGTCAAGGCCGACGTGACCGCGGCCTTTACCTCGGTCGGCGTGAGTTGCGCCGGCGGTGGCGGCGGCGGGACGACCACGGCCCTGACCAAGGGCGTGACCGTCACCGGCATCGGCGCCAGCACCGGCGCCTACGTGAAGTACTCGCTGGTGGTGCCCGCGGGCGCGACCAACCTGACCTTCACCCTGTCCGGCGGCACGGGTGACGCGGACATGTACGTCAAGGCCGGCAGCGCGCCGACCGACAGCGTGTACGACTGCCGTCCGTACAAGTCGGGCAACGCGGAGACCTGCACCTTCGCCACGCCGGTGGCCGGCACGTACTACGTCAACCTCAAGGCCTACTCGACCTTCTCCGGCGTCAGCCTAAAGGGCGACTACACCACCGCCAGCAGCAACACCGCCCCGGTCGCGAACTTCAGCTTCACCACCAGCGGCCTGACCGCCACCTTCACCGATACCTCGACCGACGCGCAGAACAACATCACCTCGCGTTCCTGGAACTTCGGCGACGGAACCACCTCCACCGCCACCAACCCGAGCAAGACCTATGCCGCCGCGGGCACCTACACGGTGACCGAGACGGTGACGGATGCGGGTGGGTTGAGCAGCAGCAAGTCCGCCTCGGTCACGGTTTCGAGCCCGAGCTGCGGCGGCACGGTGCTGTGCAACGGTGTCGCGGTCGCGCTGCCGTCCCGCGCCAAGGGTGGCGTGTCGTCCAACTACACCCTGGTCGTTCCCGCAGGCCGGACCACGTTGACCTTCACCATCTCCGGTGGAACCGGTGACGCCGACATGTACGTCCGGCTGGGAAGCGCTCCGACCACCACCAGCTACAACTGCCGTCCCTACCTGTCGGGTAACAGCGAAACCTGCACCTTCAACGCGCCGGCCGCCGGGACCTACTACGTCAACGTGCGTGCCTACAGTGCGTATTCCGGCGTCAGCCTGAAGGGGACCTACTCGCCCTGAGGGCGGGGGCACCGGGGCTCGGCGACCGCCTAGCCCCGGCTTTTCACTGGCCGAATGGAGTAACGCGGGGCCCCCAGTCGGGGGCCCCGTCCATTTGTGACGCGCTGCGTCACGGCAAATCCGGGCGGGTTCGGGGAAAGGGCGGTCCGAGGACCGGTCCGCGATATGCCGGCCAGGCGTGGCCGCCAATCGGGCGGGACCGCGTACTACCACGTCAGGACGCGCTTTCGAAGGGATCGAAGGCACATCCGGACCTCGGGCTTCCGGTTTTGTGGCGCTTGACACACTCTCGGAGCGCTCGTTAAGGTCTAGCGGCAGTAGCACCCGGTAAATCGGGGCGGTACGCCCAGTCGGACCCGGCCAAGGGGTTGGCCAGATCCGATTCTCTTCCGGCACAACTAGGGAAACGGAAATGCATTTGAAACATGGATCTCTCCAGGCGACTGGTGCTGGGCGCGTGTCTGCGCTCCTGCGCAACCGACTCGGCTCCGGCCTCCGGCTGTTCCCGGCCCTCCTCGTTTCCGCCCTGGTGTGGGCGTCTCCCGCCAGCGCCCAGGTCACCACCGCGGCCCTGCAGGACACGACCTGCGCCGGCACCCGCGATGGCAACACGCTGGGCTGCACGGCCAAGGAGTTCACGGTCAACGCCGTGGTCCAGAACGCCCCCGGTTCCCTTCCGACCTGCACCATCGGCGGCTCCGCCGAGATCGACGTCATCGTCGGCCTCGAAGGCACCAACACCGATCGCCAGGACGTCGGCCTGTTCGTCGGCCAGAGCGGCAATGACCCGGGCCTGGTCACCGGCGGTGTCAACAACCAGTGCTCGGTCGCGACCTTCCCGACCACGCCGGCCCCGTGGGAAGACAACGACGGCGACACCTGCGGCGACTTCAACGGCGGCGGCGCCGACACGCCGACCATCACCGGCGTCAAGGTGCTCTGCAACTTCGGTACCAACCCCGCCGACCCGGTGACCTACGGCAAGCTGCTCTTCCCCTACGTGCTGACCTACTGGCAGAACGACGGCCAGGTCTGCACGGATGCCAGCGACGTGACCCCCGGCAGCACCTCCAAGTGCAACAAGGGCGTGGGCACCGTCAGCGGCATCACCCTGACCGGCTACGTCGACATCATCAAGCAGACGGTTCCGGACGCCGATCCGCAGCTGTTCGACTTCACCACCACGGGTACGGCGATCCTATCCGACCCGCTCGATGCTTCGTTCCAGCTGGCCGATGGCGGCACCAACCGCATCGAGACCGTGGTCGACACGGTCGCCAGGACGATCACCGTCACCGAGACCGCGGCCACCGGCTGGAGCCCCACCGCTTCGATCAGCTGCGTCGACCTCAACGGCGCGCCCGCCACGGCCTTCACCACCATCGACGGCACCACCCGTACCGTCACGGTGTCCCTGGAAATCGCCAACCCCGCCGCGGTCTGCACCTTCACCAACACCAAGGGCGTGCCGCTGACGATCCAGAAGACCTGGACCAATGCGATCGTCGGCGACGCCGCGACGGTCAGCACCACGGGTGGTTCCAGCAACGCCAACCTGCCCTCGACCGCCGACACCGCCAGTGAAACCGACGCCGCCACGCCCGTCCAGGTGGCCGCCGGCGACGTCATCACCATCAGCGAGTCCTTCACCAACGGCGACTCCTCGAACTACACCTCGACCCTCGCCTGCACCGGCAACAGCAATCCGCTGGCCGGCAACGTGCTGACCGTGAGCAACACCGACACGGGGATCACCTGCACCTACACCAACGCGCGCAACGCCGTGCAGTTGGCGCTCGCCAAGACCTGGGAGAACGCCAACGTCGGCGATGCCGTCAACGTCAGCGCCACCGGCGGCACCAACAACCCCAGCCTGAGCTCGACCGCCGATACCGCCAGCGAGACCGATACCGGCACCGCCGCCACGGTCTACGCCGGCGACGAGGTGACGATCACCGAGCTGTTCACCACCGGCCTGCCGGGCAACTACACCTCGTCCCTGGCCTGCACGGGCAACGCGAACCCGCTCGCGGGCAACGTGCTGACCGTCGGCGGCGCCGACACCAGCATCGTCTGCACCGAGACCAATGCGCGCGCGCCGGTCTCCCTCACCCTGCGCAAGACCTGGGCCAACGCCATCATCGGCAACTCGGTGACGGTGTCCACCACGGGTGCCGCCAACCAGGCCACCGTCGCCTCGACGGCCGAGACCGCCAACGAGACCGACGCCGGCACCGCCGTGGACGTGTTCGCGGGCGAGGTCATCACGATCGGCGAGATCTTCGGCGACGGCAGCCCGAACGACTACAACACCACGCTGGCTTGCACCGGCAACCAGACGCCCGTCGCGGGCAACACGCTGACGGTCACCGCCGGCGACACCGCGATCGTCTGCACCCTGACCAACGCCCGCAAGTCGGCTTCGCTGACCCTGCGCAAGACCTGGTCGAACGCCAACGTCGGCGATGCGGTCACCGTCTCCACCACGGGCGCGGCCAACAACGCCAGCCTGGACTCGACGGCCGATAGCGCGAGCGAAACCGATACCGGCAGCAGCGTGACGGTGTTCGTCGGCGAGCAGGTCACCATCGCCGAGGTCTTCACCACCGGCAGCGCGTCGAACTACAGCGCGACGCTGGCCTGCACCGGCAACGGCACCGCGCTTGCGGGCAACGTCCTGACCGTGAACGCGGCGGACACGGCCATCGTCTGCACCCAGACCAACACCCGCGCCTCGGCCGGCCTGACCCTGCGCAAGACCTGGGTCAATGCCATCGTGGGTGATGCGGTCACGGTTTCCACGACCGGCGCCACCAACAACGCCAGCCTGGGCTCCACGGCCGACAGTGCCAGCGAAACCGACACCGGCACGGCCGTGACCCTCTTCGCTGGCGAGCAGATCACCATCGGCGAGAACTTCACTACCGGTTCGGCCAGCAATTACAGCGCGAGCCTGGGTTGCACCGGCCTCACCGGTGGTTCCACGCTGGTGGGCAACGTCCTGACCGTCGGCGCCACGCCGGGGGCCATCGTCTGCACCCAGACCAACAGCCGCCTGGGCACCACGCTCACGCTCAACAAGAGCTGGCAGGACGCCATCGTCGGCAACGCCGTCACGGTCTCCACCAGCGGCTCGGTGAACGCTGCCTCGCTCAACTCGACGGCCAATGCGGCCACCGAGATCGACGCGGGTTCCGCGGTCAACGTCTTCGCCGGTGAGCAGATCACCATCAGCGAGGCCTTCACCACCGGCAGCGCCGCCAACTACACGGCGACCCTGGCGTGCACCGGCAACTCGGTGCCGCTGGCGGGCAACGTGCTCACGGTCGCGGCCGACGACGGCCCGATCAGCTGCACCTTCACCAACGCGCGCCGCACCAGCACGCTGACCCTGCGCAAGACCTGGGTCAACGCCACGGTGGGCAACGCGGTGACGGTCTCCACCACGGGCGCGGTCAACAACGCCTCGCTCGCCTCGACGGCCGATTCTGCCGGCGAAACCGACACCGGTACCGCGGTCAACGTCTTCGCCGGTGAGCAGATCACCATCAGCGAAGCCTTCACCACCGGAAATGCGATCGACTACACCGCGGCGCTGGCCTGCACGGGCAACGCAACGGCCCTGGCCGGCAACGTACTGACGGTCACCGCCGGCGATGGCGCCATCGTCTGCACCGAGACCAACAGCCGGGTGTTGTTCCCGCAGCTGACGGTCGCCAAGACGGCGACCCCGTCCACCTTCGTGGTGGATGATGCGGCCGCGTACACGGTGACGGTGACGAACTCCGGCGAAGCGGCGACCAGCGGCAACATCACGCTGGCCGACCCGCTGCCGACCGGCATCACCCTCACCAGCGCCGTCGGGACGAACTGGTCCTGCGTGGGCACCACTTCGCTGACCTGCACCTTCACCGGCATCCTGGCGCCCGGCGCCAGCACCTCCGTCACGCTCAACGTGCTGGTGGACGCCACGGCGGTGAACGGCAACAACACCGCGACGGCCTCCGGCGGCGGCGACGCGACCTGCCCGCAGGCATCGCGCTGCGCCGGCACGGTCCTTGTCCCGATCCAGCCGCGCGGCATCGCGCTGCAGATCGTCAAGTCCGCCAACCCGGTCCGCGTCAATGCCGGTTCGCTGGTGCTCTACACGCTCCAAGTCACCAACATCGTCAACTACAACGTCGTCAACGCGCAGGTCATCGACATGCCGCCCAACGGCCTGGCCTTCGTGCCCGGCAGCGGCACCATCTATGACGCCAACAGCGCCAACAACGCCGTGTCCGGCGCCCGCCCGATCACCTTCTCCGGTGTGGACGTGGCCGTCGGCGAGACGATTCGCATCCAGTACCTGCTCCGCGCGGGTGCGGCCCTGGCTGCCGGCGAGTACACCAACTACGCAGGCGCCTACGACCGCGGCCAGCTGATTTCCAACATCGCCTCGGCGACCGTCTATGCCGAAACCGGCGCGGATCCGCTCCTCGAGCAGACCCGCATCCTGGGCAAGGTGTTCGACGACCAGGACGGTGACGGTTGGCAGGACGAAGGCGAGCGGGGCATCCCGGGCGTGCGCATCGCCTCGGTGGAAGGCCTGGTGTCCGAGACGGACGCCTATGGTCGCTACCACATCGAGGGGATCGTGCTGCTCAACCAGGAGCGCGGCCAGAACTTCATCCTGAAGCTCGACACCTCGACCCTGCCGCCCGGTTCCAGCGTGACCACCGAGAATCCGCTGCTGCGGCGCATCACCGCTGCGATCCCGGTGCGCTTCGACTTCGGCGTCAAGCTGCCGCCGATGCCCGCCGTCCAGGAGGGCAGCGAGGACATGGCCCTCGGCGAGGTGGTATTCGCCCCGGGCAGCACCGAGATCCGCCCGGAGTACCAGGGCGTGCTCGACACGATGGCCGAGAAGATCCGCAGCCACCAGTCGGGCGAGGTGTTCATCGACAGCGCTTCCGGTTCCTCGCCACTCGCCTTCGAGCGTGCCGGCCGGGTCCGCGACCAGCTGATCGAGAGGCTGTCGCCGGAGCAGCGCGATGCGTTCGTCATCACCCTGCGCCTGCAGGCCAACGATGGCAGCAGTGGCCAGATGGTGGTCAGCGATACCGTGAAGCTGGGCGAGATCTTCTTCGACACCGACAAGTCGACGATCCGTCCGGAGTTCGACGCGCTGATCGAGAAGATCGCGGCCCAGATCGAAGCGGTGGGCAACGGCAGGGTCACCGTGACCGGCCATGCCGACCTTCGCGGGTCGGTGGAATACAACCAGGCGCTGGGCATGCGTCGGGCCAATGCGGTGTTCGAACGCATCTCCAGGCTGCTCAGCCCGGAGGCGCGCACGAAGCTCAGCGTTGAAGTCGAGGGCGCCGCCGTGGTGCCGGGAGCTGGTCTGTGAATAGGAACCGTCAGTTCATGAAAACTCGGATGAAGCTTCTGGATTACACCCTGATCGGCCTCCTCGGCACGATCGCGCCAGCGGCCTGGGCGCAATCGACCGCCGCTCCGGCGGCGGACCAGACCGCGGTCAAGATCCGCAGCGAAGGCGAAGCCGGTTCGGTGGATACCAGCCCCGAGGGCCTGCAGGCCTACCGTCGCGTCGACGTCACCCAGGTCAATCCGGGTTCCATCCCGGTATCCGGCCACTTCATCATCAACTTGCCCGCCGGCGGGATGATCTGGGCGACCGAAGATCCGCAACTGGTCAGCCCGGTGCTCAACGTCCAGGCCAGTTCGCTCGTGGGCTTCGCCGACGGCCGGATCGCGGCGCCGGTTCAGTTCCAGACCTACAGCAACTACCCGGCCTTCGCCGAGAAGTTCGAGCTGCGCCTGTATCGCGGCACCGACATCGACCTCGTCGATCCGATTGCGACGCTTCCCGCGCAGCCCTCGGCCTTCGGCCAGATCGAATGGGACGGCAGCGTGCCCGACTCGGCCGACCTGCGCGAGGGCGACGAGATCCAGTACGTGCTGCGCGCCATCGCCGCCGACGGCAGCGTGGACGAGACCTTGCCCAACCGCATCCAGCTCGTCAGGCCGGAAGAGGTCCAGCGGGCACTGAACAACCTCAAGCGTTCGGCCATCGGCAGCTTCCCGGGCCTGTCCACGGGCGAGCTCCAGCAGCGCGACCTGCAGTCGGCCGTGTTCGGCACCAGCAACCTGCGCCAGCAGAACATCGCGATCTACGGTTCGCGCGTGCGCGTCGTCGGCCAGGACATCCCGGCGGGCATGCCGCTCAAGATCAACGGCCAGAGCTATCCGGTCGACCTGGAGCGCAAGTTCGCGGCAGAGTTCCTGCTCCCGGTCGGCAAGCACAGCTTCGATGTCGAGACCGGGTCGGGCAACCAGATCGCGCACCGCCAGCTGGACGTCGAGGTCACCGGCAAGTACTTCTTCATGGTCGGCATGGCCGACCTCACCGTGTCCGACAACGACATCAGCGGCGCCATGGCCCCGGTGGGCCTGCTCGATCGCTATGACGGCACCGTGACCGAAGGGCGCCTGGCGTTCTACCTGAAGGGCAAGATCCAGGGCAAGTACCTGGTCACCGCGCAGGCCGACACCACCGAGCGTGAAGTCGAGGACATGTTCAAGGGTTTCTTCGACCCGGACGCCCGCGACATCTTCCGCCGCCTCGACCCGGACCAGTACTACCCGGTGTACGGCGACGACTCCACCACCATCCGTGACGTCGACACCCAGGGCCGTCTCTACGTCCGCGTGGACTGGGACAAGAACCAGGCGTTGTGGGGCAACTTCCAGACCGGCTTCACCGGCACCGAGTTCAGCCAGTACGTGCGCAGCCTCTACGGTGCGGCGATCTCCTGGCGCAGCCATGACTCCACCGAGCTGGGCGACGCGCGCTACCAGGTCCGCGCCTTCGGTTCCGAGGCGCAGAACGCCCCGGGCCACAGCGAGTTCCTCGGCACCGGCGGCAGCCTGTACTACCTGAAGCATTCCGACCTGCTGCCGGGATCCGACAAGGTCGTCGTCGAGACGCGCGACCCGCTGACCGGCCGCGTGGAGCAGCGCACCGACCTCGTCCGCGGCATCGATTACGAGATCGACGAACTGCAGGGTCGCCTCATCCTGACCCGGCCGCTGTCGCAGATCGTGCGCGACAACCTGCCGACGATCACCCGCGACCAGCCGCTCGACGGCTTCGACAACATGCTGCTGGTGGACTACGAGTACATCCCGGACGGTTTCGACAACGACCAGGTCACCACCGGCATCAGCGGCAAGGCGTGGATCGGAGAGCACGTCGCCATCGGCGGCACCCTGGTCGACGAGAACCGCTCGGGCGACGACTACACCCTGGCCAGTGGCAACATCACCTTCCAGGCCGGCCGTGGTACCTACCTCCGCCTGGAGCAGGCCCACACCGAGAATTCCAGCGCCAATATCTTCTATTCCGACAACGGCGGCCTCAGCTTCACCCAGATGCCGGGCGCGGAAGGCGAGGACGGCGACGCCACCAGCGTCGAGGCGCGGATCAACCTCAAGGAACTGGGCTGGACCGAAAACGAGTGGACCGCGGGTGCGTGGTGGCGCGACGTCGATGCGGGCTTCTCCATCGCCCGTTATTCGCGCGGCTACGACGTGCGCGAGCAGGGTTTCGAGTTCGCCGGGCAACTCAATGACGACGTCCGCCTGAGCGGCCGCTACAGCGACGCCGAGCGCGGCGATGAAAGCGTCGAGCAAGGCCAGTTGATGGTCGAGTGGCGCATCGGCGAACACGACCGCCTGATCGGCGAGATCCGTTACGTCACCGAGAACCATTACTACGGCTCGGGCACCGGTCTCCTCGGGGCAGTCAAGTACAGTCACCGGTTCGGCTCGTCCCTGGACGTCTACGGAATCGCCCAGTTCACGATGGACGACGACGATGGCGACTACGAGGACAACGATGCCTTCACCCTGGGCGCCAGGTACCTGTTCGGAAACCTGTCCTCGCTGAGCGCGGAAGTGACCGATGGCGACCGCGGCAACGCGGCCACCATCAACGCCGAGTACCAGATGTCGCCGCTGCATACCTTGTATGCGGGCTACACCTATTCGACGGACACCACCGCGGGCGATCCGCTGTTCAGCAGCGTGCAGCCGACCGGCCTGACGATGGGCCAGCGCTGGAGGATCTCCAACCAGGTCAACATGTTCAACGAGAGCCAGTTCCTGAAGGCGCGCAACGAAAGCGGCATCGCGCACACCTTCGGGATGGACTTCTACCCGCGCGAGGGCTGGAGCCTGGGCTTCACGTTGCAGGAAGGTGAGCTCGAGTCTGCCGGCAGCGAGGGCACGGAGGTCGTCGACCGCCGCGCCATCAGCATCCATGCCGGGCACACCGATGCCCGCAGCCAGTGGAACAGCAAGCTCGAGTACCGAAAGGACTCCGGCGCGGAAGAGCGCACGCAGTGGGTCAGCACCCACCGGGTGATGATCAAGCTGACTCCGGACTGGCGCTTTGCCGGCCGCCTCAACATGAGCGACACCGACGATCGTTTCGACCCGATCGCCGATGCCAAGTTCATCGAGGGCAACCTCGGCTTCGCCTATCGTCCGGTGAAGAACGATCGCCTCTCGATGCTGGGCAAGATCACCTACCTCTACGACTTGAGCAGCCTGGGCCAGGATTCGCTGACCGAGTACGACCAGCGATCGCTGATCTTCTCGCTGGAAGGCATCTACCGGGTCGACCAGAACTGGGAGTTGGCCGGCAAGCTGGCCCACCGCAAGGGCGAGGCACGCATCGCCCGCAACGCCGGTCCGTGGTTCAACAGCACCGCCGACTTCGCCTCCATCCAGGCCCGCTACGAGTTGATGCACAAGTGGGACGCGCTGGCCGAGTACCGCTTCCTGAAGGTCGATCAGAACGACAGCGACCGGAAAGGGTGGCTGGTCGGGCTCGACCGCCACGTGAGCGAGAACTTCCGGGTCGGCCTGGGGTACAACTTCACCAGCTTCAGCGACAACCTGGCCGAGCTGGATTACGACCACAAGGGCTGGTTCCTCAACCTGACCGGTACCTACTGATCCCGATGGCTCGATGTGAAAACGCCCGGCTTGCCGGGCGTTTTCATTTTGGGGCTACGGCGGAAGGGGCTCGGCCTAGGGCAGGGCCTCGAATCGGTTGGCGGCGACGTTCTTGCGGACGCGCGATGGATCCCAGACCCGACCGTTCATGGCGATGTATACCCCGGCCGGCAGCGACTGCACCGCGCCCACGGCCGTCCCGATGTTGAACTCCGCGTCCGAGCCGCGGAACCGGGCGGGGTTGAGGGCGCCGGTGAGCACGATGGTCTTCCCCTCGATCGAGGAAAGCACGTGCGCCGTCTCGACCATGGTATCGGTGCCATGCGTCACCAGCACGTGCCTGGCGGCCTGCGCCGCGATCGCCGCGCGCAGGAGTTCGCGATCGGCGGCGTCGATGTGCAGGCTGTCCTTGCGCAGCAGCGCGATGACCGAGAACCGGAAGGCCACCCCCAGCTCCTCCAGGATCCGGCCAATCTGCGGTTCGCCCACCTGGAAGTCCGACTTGTCGTCGAAGTAGACCTTGTCGATGGTGCCGCCGGTGGTGACGAT
>CAMPGW010000027.1 GCA_946885735.1 uncultured Gammaproteobacteria bacterium | reverse complement strand
TCATGACCCGCGACGCCCGCGAGGTCGAGCGCAAGAAGGTCGGCCTGCACAAGGCTCGCCGCGCCACCCAGTTCTCGAAGCGTTAATCGGCTCGCGCTACAATTTGCACCCCGGGCGGGGTTCGCGTCAGACGGACTCGCCTTGCACGCTTTCCCATTGGGGAATCGTCTAATGGTAGGACAACGGACTCTGACTCCGTCAATCTAGGTTCGAGCCCTAGTTCCCCAGCCAATCAAGAAAAAGCCCCGCGAAAGCGGGGCTTTTTTTGTGGCGTCCATGATGGCGAAAGCTCCGCCGGGGTCAACGCCATTCGAGGTAGAGCACCTGCGGGTCGTGGTCGGATGCGCCCAAGGGCAGCGACGCATCGCCCATGACGTCGCCGGCGAAGTCCGCATCTGCACGTGCCGGGGCCACCCGCGCGTCCTTCACCGCCGACAGCAAGGCCTGATTGACCAGAACGTGATCGACCGCGTGCGCCTCGCCCTTGTGCACGACCGTATAGCGTTCGTGGCTGGGCAGGAGCGCAGTCAGGTTGGTCAATGGCGGATCGACCGGGCTGGGCCCGCCAGGCGCCGTGGCCTTGCCCGACATCCAGCCGAATAAATCGCCTTCGACATCCTCGAACTCCGATGCGCCAAAATTTCCGAGGACGATCAGGCCTTCGCGCGGAAACAGTTGCTGGCGCCGTTGGATCGCACGCGCTATGGATGCCGCTTGAGCCATCCGCAAGGACCGCAGGAACGCGCCCTCGGACGCCCAGCCGTGCGGTCCTGGCTGCGTGCCGGGGTCTTTTTCATCAGCCAACTGCACAGAGAGCAGCCCCAAGTCGTGGCTGCCCTTGGTCGTTGCAACCCGAACCCGCATCCACTGGGGCGGGTGGTCGAACAGCGGTTGGCTGCTGCCGTCGGGGTGGGTGAAGCGCGCCTCAGCCTGCAAACCGGCGACGGACACAAGCTCAACAGGGGGCGCCGACGCCGGCACCTTGACCAGGAAACCGTGGCCTGGGCTGGTCCCTGACACGAAGCGGTAATCCGCGCGTTGCGGGCAAGCCCCAGGGAACAGCCGGTTGGCGTCGCCCTGCACGAGGGCGTCGGCGAGTTCCGCCAGGTCGAGGCTGTCGCCTTCCTGGGTGACCGCTACGATGTCCGGGCTGCCCGCAAAAGCGCAGACCAAGGCGGCCGTCTTGGCCAATCGCAGCGGGAAACGGGTTTCGGTGCCCTTTGGCCAAGCCGACAGGTGCAGGTTGGCGATTCGCAGCTGGGAACCGGTCATCTCCGGAGCCAACTTCGGCTCCGCGCGTGAGCGCAGCGTCGGCGTCGAGCCCGGGTCAGGCAGGAAATCGAAGATGGCGTCTTCCTGCGAGAGCACTCCGGACACAGGCGCCAGTTCGTCGTTGACGTCCGCCGACAAAGCTACGGTGCCGCGCTGGCCTCCCGAGACGATCCGCAATCTCCCATCCTGCGTTGCCCCGCCCGCCGATCGGCGCGCAGCGGCACTACGAACAGGCCGCGCCATTCCCCGCGGTACGACAACGAAGCGTCCATCTGTCCGGATCCGGGCATCGGCAGGATTGCTGCGACGCCCGGAGGGTCCGACCACAACGGACGGCGCCAGCCGCACGCGCATGCCTTCGTGGCGCTCGAGCCAGAGCGCGGCGTCATTGGCGGAGAGCCGCTCGGCATTGAGCTCGACGGGTGGGGGCAGGGGCAGGTTGCTGGCAATCGTAATTGTGCGAATGGCTCGCAGCGAAGTCAGGGAGCCCTCCGAAAAATCAGGGACCATTCGCTCCTCCACCCAGCCTTCCACGCGGATGCGAGTACCGACGAGGATGGCATCGCTCCGATCCGTCGCCACGAACAGCCCTTCCGACGTATCACTATCGCCATCCTCGCCTTCCGCGGAAGACTGAATGAACAACCCAGCGTCGGTGCGGGCGGTAACGATCCCCTCGGTGGCGAGCTGACGCCCCAGGAGGGGAGATGCCGAACCCTTGCCCTGGATTTCCGCGATGGGCACCGACGCTGCGCCGTCATCGTCCAGGATGCTGCCGACCCCAACGCCGTCCGCGATCGTCGCGCCGGTTGCTTGCAGTACCTGCAGGCTGAAGGTTTCGGTCGCTTCCGGCAAGGCATCGGCCATGAGTGCAATTTCCACCCGGGCGCTGCTGCGGCCGGGATCGATACCCACTTGCGTCGGTGCGCGCGCCACGTAGTCACTGCCCGCAGTCGCGGTCACGTCGGCGGTTGCGACCTGGAACGTCACAAGCGTGGTGGCTGGAGAGGACAGCGTCACGTGGAATACCGCCGCGCCGGGCGTCGCGCTTCCTTCGCTGGCGGAAGCATCGGCGACCGACAGCGTCGGCTGGTCATCGTTTCCTATCGTTCCGCGCCCTTGCAGTTCGCGCGGCGTTGCCCCGACCACATTCGTCACGTTCACGACGAAGCCTTCATCCCGCTCGACCCGCACGTCGCCCGTAATCGTCACTTGGAAGGGAAAGCTTGCCTGCCCCGGGCCCATGGTTGCGCCCAACTGTTGGCGGGCGACGTAGTCGTCACCCTCGAACGCCGTGCCATTCGCAGTCGCTATGTCAAAGCTCACTGCTCCGGTCGCCGACGATCGGCTGACGACAAAGTTCGCAAGCTTGGATCCAGCATCACCTTCGGTCATCGACACGTTGCTGATGGACAACGTCTGTGCATACGGAACCACCGCGTTGGACAGGTGCGACCAGGCGCCGACGCCGGCCTCGCTGCTCGCCTGCACCCTGAATCGGTAGGACGTGCCGTTCTGCAGTCCCGACACGGTGTGCTGGGTCGCCGCGCTGCCGGCATGCAGGTCTATTCCGCCAGCCGGTAGTGACTCCACGACGTAGCCGGTGATGCTGCGGCTACCCGGGCTGGCAGGCGGGTCGAAGCGGACCTGTGCACTGGCCGAGCCCGCCGCCGCCTGCGGATGCAGCGGCGCGCCCGGAGGCGCGAGTTTCGCAAGGATCGCGCGAACCCGATGGTTGCCGGCGTCGGCGATGTAGATGTTGCCATCCGTTCCCCGGGCCAGCCCGAGCGGTGACGAGAGCGAGGAGTTCGATGCCAGGTCGCCTTCGCCTCCGTAGCCTGGCGATCCCAGGCCCGCCACGGTGGTGATGACGCCATTGCTGACCTTGCGCACGCGCGCGCCGAGCGCTTCGCTGATGTACAGGTTGCCAGGCTCGTCGAATGCCAAACCGGCAGGCTCGGCCAGCGCCGCGCCTGCCGCGGCCCGGTTGTCACCGTTGTACCCGGCAACACCGGTGCCGGCGACGGTGCTGATGATGCCGTTCAACGCCACCTTTCGGACGCGGTGGGTACCCACGTCGGTGAAATACACCTCGCCAGCCGCGGATACCACTACAGCCGTGGGCTGGGACAGCATCGCCTCGGTTGCCAATCCGCCATCACCGCCGATGCCGCCGCCAGCCACCACCTGCGCACTGATGTTCGGGCGGAACCGGTAGACGCGCTGGGACTGCTGGTCCGCGACGTAGACGTCGTCCGCTGCATCCACCGCCACGCCGAAGGGGCTGCCGAATCCTATGAGGTAGGGGCTATTGGTCGAGCTGGTGTCCCCGGCGACGACCCGGAGGATCCCGTCAGTCCCGATGGCCTTCAGCATCTTGTTGCCGCGATCGACGATGTACACGACTCCTTTCGAGTCAACTGCCACGCCGGTCGGGTCGTTCAGCAACGCGGCCGTGGCCGGACCGCCGATGCCGCTGTTGCCAGCCAAACCGCCGCCGGCAAGCGTGCTTATCCTGCCGTCGAGATCGACCCGACGGACGCGGTTGTTGCGACGGTCGGCGATATACATCCGTCCGCTTGAGTCGAATGCGACACCCGCAGGCCGGGCAAGCGTGGCTGCGCGCGCTTCGCCGCCGTCCCCGGAGTATCCAGGCCCGCCGACCGCTTCCAGCACACCGGCCGGAGTTACACGCCGGACGCGATCTGCCTCGAGTTCGGCAAAGACGAGGTTGCCCATCGAGTCCCGAGTGATACCTGACGGGTTCCAAAGCGCCGCTTGGTCCGCTGGCCCACCTTCACCCTGGCCCTCGGGCGGCACGAACAACGCTCCGGCGAGCGTACTGACGTTGCCGTTGAGGAGCCTTCGAGCCCGACGCGTCTCATCCACGAAGTACAGGTCGTTCGGGCCGAATGCATGCACTGCGGTCGGGAAGCTCAGACCAATTGACCCCACCGGACCGTCATTCGTGACGGCGTTGTAGCCCAACCCGATCAGTCGGGAGATGGTGGAGCCTGCGTCCACCATACGGATGGCGTGATTGCCATAATCGGCCACGAACAGGTTTCCGTTTGCATCGACCGAAAGCCCCAGCGGCGAATTGAGGCTCGCGCTCGCGGCCGGCCCGCCATCGCCGCCCGCGCTGGCCACGCCGGTGCCTGCTACCGTTACGATCTGCCCTGCAGCCGAAACCTTGCGCACCCGGTGCCCGGCGAATTCCGAAACGAATACATTTCCCAGCGAGTCCACCGCCACGCCGGCAGGCGAGGCGAGCGATGCCGCCGTCGCCGGGCCGCCGTCGCCGTTGCTTGCCGAGACGCCATTGCCGGCAATGGTCTGGATCGTGCCGTCGGTGCCGACCTTGCGCACACGCTGGTTGCCGGTGTCGGCTATGTAGAGCTCGCCGGCAGCGGACACTGCGATGGCGAACGGCGCGAGCAGCCGGGCGGCGACGGCCGGTCCGCCGTCGCCGGAAAAGCCGGACAGCCCGTTTCCGGCGACGGTCGTGATGCGCCCCTCTGCGCTGATCCTGCGGATGCGATGGTTGGCACGATCGGCGATGTACAGGTTGCCGTCGGAATCCGACGCCACCGCGCCGGGCGCGTTCAACGACGCGCCCGATGGTGCTCGGGAGTCTCCCAGTTCGCCGCCGGCTGCCGCCATCAGCATCGGCGATGACAATGCGCCCGGCGTTACCGTCGCTGAGGGCGCGGATTCGGCGCCTTGGCCCAGGTTGTTGATGGCCGTGGCGGTGAAGCTGTAGGCAACCCCATCGGTGAGCCCCACGATGCGGTGCGCCAAGGCCAGGGAACCGGCATCCAGGTCGGTACCCCCCGCCGGAATGGAGCGAACGTTATACCCAAGGATCGGCGAGGTGCCCGGATCGGCCGGTGTATTGAAGTTGACCGTGGCGCCGCGGCCGAACTTGAACGTCGGCCCCATCAACGGCGCCCCGGGTGCACGCCCCGCGGTGGGCTTGACCGGGTTTGACAAGGGCGAGAACGGGCTCGCGCCGACCTGGTTGGCAGCGCTCACACGGAAACGGTAAGTGGCACCGTTGACCAATCCCCCAATCTCGCGATCGAGCGCTGCGGTGCCCGCCTGCAGATCAATACCTCCCGCCGGCTGGCTCTCGATCGTGTAGGCGATGATCGGACTGAAGTTGGAGTCCGGAGGCGTGATGCGAAGGAAGGCCCGGCCTTCGCCTGCCCTGGCCGTCGGTGCTAACGGCTGCGACGGAGCGGCCGCCGGTACGGCGTTGACGATGTCGGACGCCTCGCTCTGGCCGCCCAGGTTGGTCGCGAAGACGCGGATGCCGTAGACCTGGCCATTGGTCAGTCCGGCCAGGACGTGCACCAGGTTGGGCGAGCCCGGGGTCGTGTCGGCGCCGGCGGCCGGCAGCGCCACCACGTCATAGCGCGTGATCGGCGAGCCGCCGTCGTATCCACCAGACTGGATCGTCACCGTGAGGGTGCCGTCTCCGGGCACGATCGATGCGATCGCCGGTTTGCCCGGCGGGAAAATGCGATGGACCGGCCCAAAGGGCGCGCTCTTCGTTCCCCAGCCGAACTCGTTCCGGGCGCGGATCGTGAAGGTGTAGTCGGTGCCCGTGGCCAGGTTCGAGAAGTAGCGCGTGGTCACATTGGTCCCGCCGCCAACGGGCGCAGCGCCCGTGGGCGTTACCGTCCCGGTGTAGTCGGTCACCGGGGACCCGCCGTCGTCCACTGGCGGGTTGAAGCTCACCGTCGCACCAAAAGCATCGAAGTTCACGCCTCGCACTTCCACGGGGCCCGGCACCGGGAGGATCGCGATGTCCGCGGAACGATTCGACTCCAGCCCTGCGCCGTAGCTGTTGTTGGCAACCACCGCAAACGAAAAGCTGCCCCACTTCGGCAAGCCGGTGATGCGGCGGACGAGTGACATCGACCCGGCGGCTGCATCCACGCCACCGGAAGGATTGGTCCGGATGGAATAGCCGGTAATCGGCGCCCCGCCCGGAGACAGGGGGGGAGTGAACTCGAGCGTCACCTCGCCAGCGCCGGTCAACTCCGCGACGATCAGGGTCGGAGGGCCTGGAACCGGTACCGGAGTTACGGGATTGGAGGGCGACGAAAGCGCGCTGGTGCCGGCCACATTGGTGGCTGACGCCCGAAACGTATAGCTGGTGCCATTGGTCAGGCCGGAGAGCGTGTGCTCCAGATTGGGACTGCCGGCATCGAGATCCACCGGGCCGCCAGGCGTGGCGACGACGGTGAACGACGTGACCGGGCCGCCATTGTCCTGCGGATAGGCAATCCGGACGCGAGCCTGCTGATTGCCAGGCATCGCCACGGGCGCCGAGGGAGCGGAAGGCGCGGCTATCGTGACCTTGCGGATGCGCGAATTGCTGAAATCGGCGATATACAACTCGCCAAGCGTGTTGCGTGCCAGTCCCGGCAGATACGCGCCCAAGGTCGCGTCGAGTGCGAGACCACCATCGCCGCCGAACCCGGCGCTTCCCGTTCCGACCAACCGTTCCGGAGCCAACGGTGCGCGGAAGCGAGTCACCATTGCGCTGGTGGTGAAGTCCATCTGGCCTGCAGGGCCGGTAAGCCAAGCGGCGGGTGCCGCGTTGAATACCTGGGCTGCTGTTCCGTCCAGTTCGACCCGAACGGTGCCCGGATAGTTGGTCCCGGTCGTGATATAGACGCGTCCCAGGCTGTCCATTGCCACTGCGCCAGGTTCGGGCACAGGGACACCCGTGGCGGGCCCGGTCTTGGCGGCGGCGAAGCTGCCGTTGCCCGCGAACTCATGAATGACGCCCTGTGGGTCGATGCGGCGCACACGGTGACCGTATCGTTCGGAGACGTAGACCGAACCCTCCGGAGCGACGAACAACGCCGAGGGGAACGCAAGCGAGGCCGCGGAGGCCGGTCCGCCGCTGCCCGTGGAGGCAGTCGAGCCGACGATGCCGGCAACGGTGGAAATGATGCCCGCCGGCGTGACCTTTCGAATCACGTAGTCCCATTCGCACCCGATCAGCAGATTGCCAGCGTTGTCGAACGCCAGGGAAACCGGACCGTTGAGGCCGGCGGATAGTGCGGGGCCGCCATCGCCTGTCGTCGCCAGGGTGCCGTTGCCGGCAAACGTGTTGATGACGCCTGCGGGCGAAATGCGACGGACGAGACCCCGGAACGGCTCCGCAACGTACAGGTAGCCGTCCGGGCCCATCGCAATGGCTCTCGGTGACAGCGATTGCTGGGTCGCAGGGACGTTCTCCTGCAGCGGGGCATTATTGGCGCCGCCTGCAAACGTGATGATGGTCTGCGCCGTAGCGGATCCCGGGACCCATGCCAGCACGAATGCCAAAAGGGCAGCGCCCCAGCCACAGGCGCCTCGCCTGGCCGGCCCCACGAATCCATATGTCACCGTACTTGGCTCCGAGCCGCTCCCCGTCGCCGGAGTTTGGGGCCGGCTTCGTTGACCGTCAAACGGAAGGGGGGTGCTTGCACCGCGCGAACTCGTCTCACTCGCGCAACATGCCATCCACGACCACCACGTCCGCCCCGCGTCGGGCGAACAATCCGCAGGTCACCACGCCGGGGATCTGGTTGACGTCGCGCTCCATCGCCACCGGATCGGCCAGGCGCCAGTTGTGCACGTCCAGGATCCAGTTGCCGTTGTCGGTGACCACGCCCTCGCGCCAGACCGGCTGGCCGCCGAGTTCCACCAGCTTGCGCGCGACCAGGCTGCGCGCCATCGGGATCACCTCCACCGGCACCGGGAAGGCGCCCAGCAGCGGCACCTGCTTGCTGGCGTCGATGATGCAGACGAACTTCGCGCTGGCCTCGGCGATGATCTTTTCCCGCGTGAGGGCGGCGCCGCCGCCCTTGATCAGCCGGCCATGCGGGTCGCACTCGTCGGCGCCGTCCACGTACAGCGCCAGCGGGCCGGTGGCGTTGAGGTCGAGCACCGGGATGCCGAGTTCCTTCAACAGTCGCGTGCTCTGTTCGGAACTGGAAACCGCGCCTTCGATGCGGTGCTTCATCCGCCCCAGCGCCTCGATGAAGAAGGCCACGGTGGAGCCGGTGCCGACGCCGACGATGCTGCCCTCGGTGACGTATTCGGCGGCCTTCTCGCCGGAGCGGCGCTTGCCTTCGTTCTGTGACATGGGTGGCCTACTTCTCGAGCTTGAGGATGGTTTTCCACTGCGCCGGGGTGACCGGCAGCACCGACAGCCGGCTGCCGCGCTGCAGCAGCGCGAAGCCCTCCAGCGCCGGCACCTGCTTCATCGCCTCGAGCGTCACCGGCTCGGCGAACTTGCGCACGAAGCGCACGTCCACCAACTGCCAGCGCGGTTCCTCGCGCGTGCTCTTGGGGTCGAAGTAGTGGGACTTCTTCTGGAACTGGGTCGGGTCGGGGTAGGGCAGGGTGGCGACCTCGGCGACGCCGACGATGGCCGGCACCGCGGTGCTGGAGTGGTAGAAGAACACCTGGTCGCCGGGCGTCATCTGCCGCATGAAGTTGCGCGCCTGGTAGTTGCGCACGCCGCTCCAGGGCTCGGTGCCGACGCGAGCCAGGTCGTCGATCGAGAACGCGTCCGGTTCGGATTTCATCAGCCAGTGTTTCATGCGCGTATTGTCACCCGGCCGCGGGGCAGGCGAACAGGCCGGCCTCGGTGGCGACGGCATCCAGCGGCACGTCCCAAGGCTCGGCCGCCAGCGCATCCTCGCGCTGGAACCCGTAACCCACGCCCACCAGCCGCGGCGGCGCGCCACGGCCATGGCGGAAGGCGAAGCTGCGGTCGTAATAGCCGCCGCCCATGCCCAGGCGCGTGCCGGCCGCGCTGAAGGCGACCAGCGGCAACAGCACGATCGAGAGTTCCTCGGGGTCCAGGCGCGAGCTTGGCGCGACGTCGGGTTCGGGAATGCCGAAGCGGTTCGAGACCAGCGGATCGCCCGGCCGCCAGGGCGCGAAGCGCAGGTGGCCGTCGGTTTCCAGGCAGGGCAGGCACCAGACCTGGTCGGGGCGCAGGCGCATTTGCAGCACGTGCAGGGGCAGTTCGCCGCCCATCGCCCAGTAACCGGCGACATAGCCGGGACCAAACGCGGGATCGGCGAGCAGGTGGGTGGCGATGGCCTCTGCGGCCTGCATGCGCGCGGCGGCGGGAAGGGTCTGGCGGCGTTCGCGCATCGCCGCGCGCAGCGCGCGCCGATCGAACGCCTCGGGGCCCGGGCCAGTCAAGGGATCGTATCCTCCGCCATGTCGATGCTTGCGAAACGACCTTGATCCCAAGGATCAAGTGGGCACCGTCGCCACCACATCAGGCTTTCCGCAACGGGGCGGACATGCACACCGCGATGACGCGCAGTTCCCGGGTCGTGTTTATGGGACAAGGCGTATGTTAGCGCACGCTGTCGAACACGGCAGAGGACACGGATCCAGTATAGCGCCGGCGAAAACGCGCGCGTGAATATTTCATCAGCCGCCGCGGGCGGCGGCGGTCAGCGCGTGGCGAGCGAGTCGAACAACCCGTCCAGCTTGCGGTTCAAATCGCCGAGCGTGCGCGCGATCTGCTGTTCCTGCGCGCCGCCGGACTGCTTGCCCTGCAGCAGTTCCGCCGCCAGGTTCAGCGCGGTAAGCACGGCGACGCGGTCGAGCGCGGCGCTGCGGTTGCTGCCGCGCACCTCGCGCATGCGCGCGTCGAGGAACTGCGCGGCCGCCATCAGCTTGTCCTGTTCGCCCGGTTCGCAGCCGACGGTGAACTCGCGGTCGAGCACGCGCACGTTGACGGGCTCGCTCACGCGTTGTTCTCCAGGGACTTCAGGCGGTGGATCATGGCTTCCACCCGTGAACGGGCGAGTTCGTTCTTGTTGAGCAGTTGCGCGCGCTCGTTGACCAGTTGTTCCTGGCCCTGGCGCAGGCTGCGGTTTTCCTCCGCCAGGCGGCGGGTGAGGTCGAGCAGCTTGTCGATGCGCGCGGCCAGCTGCTGGACCGCGGCCAGGGTGTCGTTGGCGTCCATCGGCCCACGATAGGCCCGCCGCCCGGACGCGGTCAACCGGGCCGGTTCAGCCCGCCGCGACCCGTCCGGCCAGCAGGCTCTCCGGGCGCCAGGCGCGGACGAAGGCAAGGCAGCGCTCGGCGTCGATCGGCCGCGACAGCCAGTGGCCCTGCACCTCGTCGCAGCCCAGGGCGCGCAGGAATTCCAGCTGCTGCTCGTTCTCCACGCCCTCGGCGATCACCGTCAGGCCGAGCGAATGGCCCATGCTCACGATGGTGGAGGTGATCGCCTCGTCGTCGGCGTCGCGGGTGAGGTCGTCGATGAATTCCTTGTCGATCTTCAGGGTGTCGATCGGCAGGCGCTTGAGGTAGACCAGCGAGGAATAGCCGGTGCCGAAATCGTCGATCGCCAGGCTGACCCCGAGCTTGCGCAGTTCATCGAGCATGGCGGTGGTCTGTTCGGCGTTCTGCATGACCATGCTCTCGGTGAGCTCGAGCTCGATCCGGTCCGCCGGCAGCTCGGTGACCAGCAGCAGGCGCTTGAGGTAGGCGGCGAGGTTGCCGCGCAGCAACTGCAGCACCGACACGTTCACGCCCATCCGGAGCTCGGTCAGGCCCTGCCCGCGCCAGGCCTTGAGCTGGCGGCAGGCCTCGCCCAGCACCCATTCGCCGATCGGCACGATCAGCCCGCTTTCCTCGGCCAGGGGGATGAACTCGGTCGGCTGGATCTCGCCCAGCTCCGCGCTCTGCCAGCGCAGCAGGCACTCCACGCCGGTGATGCGGCCATCGGCCAGCGCCAGCCGCGGCTGGTAGACCAGCCGGAACTCGCCGCGGTCGAGCGCGCGCCGCAGCGCCGCAATGATCGCGGCGCGATGCCGCGCCTCCGCGTCCATCGCCTCGTTGTAGACCTGGTAGGTGTTGCGGCCTTCCGCCTTGGCCTGGTACATCGCCGTGTCGGCGAACTTGAGCAGGTCGGTCGGCACCAGCGCGTGGTCCGGGTACAGGCTGATGCCCAGCGACGGGGTGATGCTGACGTCGTGGCGCTCGTCCACCTCCAGCGGCGTGCTGAACGCGGCCAGGATCTCGCGCGCCATGCGCTCGACCGCCACCAGGCTCTCCACGTCCTCCAGCACCACCGTGAACTCGTCGCCGCCCAGCCGCGCCACCGTGTCCGAGGCGCTGACCGTGGACTGCAGGCGCGAGGCCGCAGCCTTCAGCAGCCGGTCCCCGGCGGCATGGCCGAGCGAGTCGTTGATGTCCTTGAACCGGTCCAGGTCCAGGAACAGCACCGCCACCCGCGTCTCCTGCCGGCGCGCGCGGATGATCGCCCGGCCGAGCCGCTCCGACAGCAACGCCCGGTTGGGCAGGCCGGTGAGGGTGTCGTAGTTGGCCAGGTAGCGGAGCTCCTGCTCGGCGCGCTTCTTGTCGGTGATGTCGTTGACCACGGCGACGAAGTGCGAGCGTGCGCCGAGCGAATCACGCACCTCGCTCATCTCGATCCAGCCGAGGAACTCCTCGTCGTCCTTGCGCCGCTGCCACATCTCGCCGGCCCAGTGGCCGGTGCGCTCGAGGATGTCGCGCACGCGCCGGTAGAACTCCGGGCTGTGCTGGGCGGAGTCGAGCAGGCTCGAGTTCAGCCCGACGACTTCCTCCTCGCTGTAGCCGGTGATGCGCGAGAACGAGGGATTGACCGAGATGAAGCGGAAGTCGAGGTCGATCACCGCCACCGCCTCGCTCATGCTGCGCAGCACCTCCAGCGCCACGCGGCGCTCGCGCTCGGCCTTGCGCGCCGCCGTGACGTCCCGGGCGGTACCGGCCATGCGCAACGGGTTGCCGTTCTCGTCGCGCTCGACCACCTTGCCGCGCGAGCGCACCCAGACCCACTCGCCGGCGGCATTGCGGATGCGGTGTTCGGAGTCGTAGATCTCGGCGCGGCCGACGATATGCTCCTGCAGCATCTGCTGGACCCGGGGAAGGTCCTCCGGATGCACGGCATTGTTGCGCCAGTCATCCGTGCTCAGGTGCTCGACGGTGCCCTGGCCGAACAACTGGTTGGCGCCGACGCGGTACAGGCTGTTGTCGCGGATGTTCCAGTCCCAGAACTCGTCGCCCGATCCCCACAGGGCCAGGTTCAGCCGCGCTTCGCGCTCGCGGATCTGCGCCATCAGCGCCTGCTCGGCCAACTGCCGGCGGCTGACCAGCCGCCAGAACAGCCAGGACAGCGCGACGGCGGCCAGCAACGCCAACAACTGCAGCCAGGGCAGGCTCCCGTCCGGCACGCGTGAGGATTCCTTGGGGGTGGACCGCAGTGTAGGTAGGAACGGCGGCGGTCCACAAGGCGAACGCGCCGGCTTGCTAGAATGGGTCACGCCTCCGGCCGAGCGCCCATGAACGAGATTGCCTTGCCCGACTACGATGAGCTCGACGCACAGGTCACCCGCCTGGCGCTGGGGCAGGATCCGTCCGAGCTGCACGGCGCGCTGTGCGGTTACCTCTCCGGCGGTTCACCGGCACCGGGCCGCGACGCCTGGCTGGGGACGGTGATGGCCGACGACGCGCCCGAGGCGATCGAACGCGACAGCGCGCTCGACCGCATGTACGTCGCCAGCGAAGCGCTGATCGAGTCCCCCGATTTCGGCTTCGACCTGTTGCTGCCGAGCGTGGACCGTCCGGTGCGCGAACGCGGCGACGCGATGATCCGCTGGTGTCGCGGCTTCCTCGGCGGCTTCGGCCTGTCCGCCGGCGCCGAGCCGCCGTTGTCGGAGGAGTCGCGCGACGCGCTTGCCGACCTGGCGAAGATGGCCGCCAGCGACCTGGCCTACGACGATCCCGAATCCGACGAGCAGGCGCTGGAGGAAGTGGCCGAATTCGTCCGCGTCGCCGCCCTGCTGCTGCACAGCGACTGCGTGCTCGCCCCGCGCCATCGGCGCTCGCTGAACTGATGGCGGCGCGCGCGCCGGCCGCCCCGCTGATCAAGCCCGCCGAGTTCGCGCGGCGGCGCCGCCAGCTCATGCGCATGGCGGACGAGGACGCGATCCTGATCCTCCCGTCGGCGCCCGAGCGCATCCGCAGCAAGGACACCACCTACCCGTATCGCCAGGACAGCGACTTCTGGTACCTGAGCGGCTTCCCGGAACCCGAGGCGGTGCTGGTGCTGGTACCGGGGCGCAAGCACGGCGAGCAACTGCTGTTCTGCCGCGAGCGCAATGCCGAACGCGAAGCCTGGGACGGCCCGCGCGCCGGTCCCGAAGGCGCGGTCGAGCGCTTCGGCATGGACGACGCGTATCCAATCACCGACCTGGACGAGATCCTGCCCGGGCTGCTGGAAGGACGCAGCCGCGTCTACTACCACTTCGGCCGCGACAAGGATTTCGACCTCACGTTGATTGGTTGGGTGAACCGGGTGCGCGCGCGTTCGCGCCAGGGCGTGGAACCTCCGCACGAGTTCCTCGAACTCGGCCACCTGCTGCACGAGCTGCGCCTGTTCAAGAGCCGCGACGAACTGCGGCTGATGCAACGCGCCGCCGACGTCGCCGCCGAGGCGCAGGTCGAGGCCATGCGCGCCACCCGCCCGGGCGCGCGCGAGTACGAAGTGGAGGCCGCGCTGCAGCACGTGTACCGCCGCAACGATTGCGTCGCCGCCTACGAGCCCATCGTCGGCGCCGGCGCCAATGGCTGCGTGCTGCACTACCGCGCCAACAACGCGCCGATGGCGGCCGGGGATTTGCTGCTGGTGGACGCCGGCGCCGAATACGCCAACTACGCCTCGGACATCACCCGCACCTGGCCGGTGGACGGCACCTACACGCCGGCGCAGCGCGCGCTCTACCAGCTGGTGCTGGATGCGCAGAAGGCGGCGATGGCCGAAGCGCGGCCGGGGCGGTCCTGGATCGCCGGCCACGACGCCGCCGTCAGCGTGCTCGCCGAGGGCCTGCTCTCGCTGGGCTTGCTGAAGGGCAAGCTCAAGGACGTGCTCGCCTCGGGCGACTACCGGCGCTTCTACATGCACAAGACCGGGCACTGGCTCGGCCTGGACGTGCACGACGTCGGGGAATACAAGGTCGCCGGCGAGTTCCGCGAGCTCGAGCCGGGCATGGCCTTCACCATCGAGCCGGGCCTGTACGTCGCGCCGGGCAGCAAGGGCGTGCCGGCGAAGTACCAGGGCATCGGCATCCGCATCGAGGACGACGTGGTCATCACCGCCGACGGCCACCAGGTGCTGACCGAGGGCGTGCCGCGCGAGCTGGATGCGGTCGAGGCCGTGCTGGCCTCGCGCTGACTACATGTCGAACTTCTGCACCGCCAGGCCCGCCGCGGCGTAATGCTTCCAGCGCTGGCGCAGCGGCTCGCGCGCCGAAGCGTCGGCCGGCACCACCTCCAGCACGCGCTCGAAACCGGACGGCGCCGGCTCGTTGCGCAGGTTCAGCACCAGCGGGCGCATCGGGGCTTCGTATTCCGGCGGCACGATCAGCACCGGGGTGAGGTCGTCGTCCTCGTCGGTGCCGGCGATCTGGTGCGGCACGTACGCGTCCGGGTCGAACTCCCACAGCATCTCGTCGAGCAACTCCGCCTGCACCGCCGAGGCCGCCAGGATCAGCAGCGGCTGGCCGGCGTCGTTGGCCTTGCGGGCGAGTTCGCACACCAGCAGCAGCGGCTTCTCGAGGAAGCGCGGCTTGGCGATCAGGTAGAAGTCGGCGCGGGCAGCCATCGGAATGTGCTCAGCCCGCGCCAGGCCGCGCTCAGGCGCAGCGGTCGATCAGCCACTGGCTGAGCAGGCCGACCGGGCGACCGTTGGCCAGGCCCTTGCGGCCCTCGTCCCAGGACGTGCCGGCGATGTCCAGGTGCGCCCAGCGCTGGCCCTCGGCGAAGCGCGACAGGAAGCAGCCCGCCGTGATCGCGCCGGCGCTCTTGCCGCCGATGTTGTAGATGTCGGCGAAGGCCGACTCGATCTGGGTCTGGTACTCGTCCCACAGCGGCAGGCGCCAGGCGCGGTCGAACACGGTCTCGCCGGCTTCGGCCAGTTCCGCGGCCAGGTCGTCGTGCTTGCTCATCAGGCCGTGCGCGTACTTGCCCAGCGCGATCACGCAGGCGCCGGTGAGGGTCGCCACGTCCACCATCGCCTGCGGCTCGAAGCGCTGCGTGTAGGTGATCGCGTCGCAGAGGATCAGCCGGCCCTCGGCGTCGGTGTTGCCGACCTCGACGGTCTTGCCGCTCATGGTCTTGAGCACGTCGCTCGGGCGGTAGGCGTCGGCGTCGGGCATGTTCTCGACCGCGGCGACCACGCACACCAGGTTCAGCGGCAGCTTCATGCCGACACAGGCCACGAAGGCGCCGATCACGCTGGCCGCGCCGAGCATGTCGAACTTCATCTCCTCGATGCCGCCCTGCACCTTGAGGTTGATGCCGCCGGTGTCGAAGGTGATGCCCTTGCCGACCAGCGCGTAGGGCTTGGCGTCGCCGCCGCCCGCGTAGCGCAGCACCACCAGCTTGGGCGGATTGGCCGAGCCACGGGCGACCGCCAACAGCGAACCCATGCCCAGCGCCTCCATCTCGGCGCGCTCGAGCACGTCGCATTCCACGGCGTCGTGCTGGCTGGCGAACTCGACGGCCTGGGACGCGAGGTAACCCGGGTTGCAGATGTTCGGCGGCAGGTTGCCGAGCTCGCGCGCGACCTCGACGCCCGCGGCGATGGCGACGCCGCGATCGAGCTCGGGCTGCATCGCGGCATCGCAGGACAGCAGCACCGTGGCCAGCTGCCCCTCGCGCGGCTTGCTGCGGGTGGCGGTGTATTCGTAGGCGGCCTGGTCGGCGGCGACCACGGCCTGGCGCAGGGCCCACGCGGCGCTGCGG
The DNA here is from genome assembly GCA_946885735.1 of uncultured Gammaproteobacteria bacterium. The sequence continues at coordinate 15,611 of CAMPGW010000027.1, read as the reverse complement.
CCGTTGACCGGCAGCTCGTGCAGGGTCAGCAGCAGGCTGCGGGACGGACCGGTGCGCAGCGCGCGCACGCTGTCGGCCACGGCCTTGAGGTACTGCGGCACGCCGAACTTGGCGCGCTCGCCCAGGCCGACCACCAGCACGCGCGGGCTGGCGACGCCCGGCAGGTCCTGCAGCAGCAGGGTGCGGCCGGTCTTTCCCGACAGATCCCCGCGCTCGGCCAGGGCTGCCAGGCGACCGCCGCTGGCGGCATCCAGGGCCTGCGCGGCGGGGCTCAGGGTCTTGTCGGCGAACAGGCCGACCGCGATGCAATCGACGCTGGCGGAGGCCGGTGCGGCCGCTAGCAACTGGAACTGAAGGGACATTCGGACAATTTCCGTACAATTGGGGGGTAGGCGGACCCGGAGACAGGGACGCGCACGAGACGCCCAGTCTAATTCAAGCGACCCCTCCCGATGTCAAAGCCGTTCCCATGCTGCTGATCGAAAGGCACCTGACCCGGCAGTTCGCCGAAAGCGTGTTCGCCGTCGCAGTCGTGCTGCTGCTGGTGACGCTGGGCGCGCTGTTCGCGGACCTGATCTCGGAGATCGCCAAGGGCAAGGTACCGGCGGGCCTGCTGCTGTCGCAACTCGGGCTGCGATCCATCCGCTTCCTGACCCTGGTACTGCCGCTGGCCCTGTTCCTGGGCCTGCTGATCTCGATCAGCCGCATGTACGCCGAAAGCGAGATGGCGGTGCTGGCCTCGGTCGGGCTCGGCCCGCAGCGCTTGTGGAAGCCGCTGGCGCTGGTCAGCGCGCCGGTGGTGCTGATCGTCGGCCTGGCCTCGCTGTGGCTGGCGCCGCTGTCGGCGCAGCGCGCGCAGGAAATGATCGAGGCCGCCAACCGCAGCTTCCTCATCGCCGGCCTCGAGCCCGGGCGCTTCGTCGAACTGCCCGGCGGCGCCGGCGTGCTTTACGTCACCGAGCTCACGCCCGACGGCACCCGCTTCAGCGAGCTGTTCGTCCAGCGCGAGAACGAGCAGGGCCGGCTCGACATCATCACCGCGCACGAGGGCAACCTGCAGCTGCTCGGCGAGACCGCGCGCTACCTGCGGCTGACCGACGGCTTCCGCGTCGAGGGTGCGCTGGGTTCGCGCGATTTCCGCATGATGCGCTTCCAGACCAACGACATCCGCGTGCCCGACCGCGAGCAGGACGGCAAGGGCGACGACCTCTCGGCCGATTCGACACCGGCGCTGTATGCCTCGGGCCTGCCGAAGTCGGTGGCCGAGGTGCACTGGCGCATCGCGATGCCCTTGTTCGTTGCGATCCTTGCGGTGTTCGCGATGCCCCTGGCGCGCAGCGAGCCGCGCCAGCCGCAGTACGGCCTGGTGCTGTTCGCGCTGCTGGTCTACATCGTCGGCATGATCCTGATGCTGCTGGGCACCGGCCTGATCGGCAACGGGCGCTTCCCGGCCTGGCTGGGCCTGTGGTGGGTGCACGTGCCGATGCTGGGGCTGGCGACCTGGATGTTCCTGCGCGACGGGCGCCTGCCCGCGCCCGAGCGGACCGCGCGATGAAGGGCATGCTGGCGCGGCGGCTGACGACCTACCTGGCGCGCAGCGTGCTGGTGTCCACGCTCGCGGCCTGGGCGGTCCTGCTCGGCTTCGTCACCATGATCGACTTCGTCGCCGAGCTGCGCGACGTCGGCAAGGAAAGCTACACGCTCAGCCACGCCGTGCTCTACATGCTGCTGACCACGCCGCGGCGCATGTACGAGATGTTCCCGACCATCGCGGTGATCGGCAGCCTGCTGGGCCTCGGCGGCCTGGCGGCGCGTTCGGAACTGACGGTGATGCGCGCGGTCGGACTGTCCAAGCTGCAGATGGGCGTGGCGGCGCTGGTGCCGCTGCTGGCGTTGACGGCACTGATGGCGGTGAACATCGAGACCATCGGCCCGGCCGGCGAACAGCGCGCGCAGGAACTGGCCAATGCCAAGTCGCGACACCTGATCATGGCCCGCTACTCGGGCCTGTGGGCACGCGAGGGCAACCTGTTCCTCAATGCGCGCGGCAACAGCGCGCCGCATACGGAGAACGGCCGCAGCTGGGTCGAGCTCGAGGACGTGCGGCTTTACCAATTCGACGACAAGGGCCGGCTGCAGTCGCTGGCCAATGCGCGCAAGGCCATCCACACCAAGGAAGGCTGGACCTTGCAGGACGTCGAGCGCACCTTCTTCGACGCCCGTTCGGTGCGGGTCGAGAAGATCCCGCGCGAGCGCTGGGACACCGAGCTCGACGACAGCACCCTGGCCGCGCAGCTGGCCCGGCCGCGCTACCTGAGCAGCGCGGAACTGCGCAGCAACATCGACTACCTGCGGCGCAATCGCCTGGACGCGATCAAGTTCGAGACCGCGTACTGGTCGCGCTGGTTCTATCCCTTCAACGTCATCGTGCTGTGCCTGGCGACGCTGCCCTTCGCCTTCGGTAGCCTGCGCAGCGGCGGCTTCGGCAAACGCCTGTTCATCGGCATCCTGATCGGCATCGGCGCGCTGCTGGTGCAGCGCATGTTCGTCGGACTGGCCGACGTGTACCGGTTCGATTTGCGCATCGCCTACCTGGCGCCGCCGCTGCTGATCCTGGCGGTGTGCTGGGGCTGGCTGGCGCGACGGATCTAGGCTCGCGGCGGCGAGGTCGGCGGCATCCGCACAAGCACCGTGCCGGCCGCCAGGTCGCACAACGCGCGGCGCTGCGCGTCCACCAGGCACCACAGCCAGCCGACCAGCGGCGTCACGCAGCCGACCGCGAAGCGGATCCACAAGGCCGAAGCCGGCGCCGGTCGGCCATTGGCGCCGAGCACGCGCAGGCGCCAGGGGCGCATGCCCAGGGTCTGGCCGCCGCGGCGCCACGACAGCACGAAGTACAGGCCCACCAGCGCCCACATCGAGGCGAACTCCAGCGCCGCCAGCAGCGGCGAGTGTTCCACCGTGCGGCCGCGATTGATCGCCAGGAACACCGCGCTCGTCGCCATCAGCAGCGGGATCATCGGCAACAGGTCGTAGGTGAAGGCCAGCACACGCCAACCCGGCGCGGCGGGCTCGGCGACGGCGCGCGCGTGGGCTTCGGCGGGGATCGGGGGCTTCGACATCGCGCAAGGATAGCGGCCCCGCGGCGCCGCGGCTAAGCTTCGCGCATGAACACGCCGCGCGCCGCCTCGACGCCCGCCACGCGTCGGCTGGCGCGGCAGGCGCTGCCGGAGGCCAGCGCGGCCGACCAGGCCGCCATCACCGCGTTCCTGGAGCGCATCTGGGCCGAGCAGGGCCTGGCGCGGCCGACCCTGGATGCGTATCGGCGCGACCTGGAGGGTCTGGCGCGCTGGCTGCGCGGGCGCGGCAAGGAACTGGCCGCCGCCGACCAGGCCGCCTTGTTCGACTACCTGGCCGAACGCAGCCGCCAGTACTATGCCCCGCGCAGCAATGCGCGCCTGTTGTCGGCGCTGCGCGCCTTCTACGCGCAGCAACTGCGCTTCGGTGCGATCGACCGCGATCCGACCGCCTTGCTGGAACCGCCGCGCCTGGGCCGCAGCCTGCCCAAGGCGCTGTCGGAGTCCGAGATCGAGGCGCTGCTGCAGCACGGCGCCGGCGACGATGCGCCGGAGGCGGTGCGTGACCGCGCCATGCTGGAACTGATGTACGCCTGCGGCCTGCGCGTGAGCGAACTGGTGAACCTGCCGAGCACCGCCGTGAACCTGCGCCAGGGCGTGCTGCGGGTAATGGGCAAGGGCAGCAAGGAGCGCCTGGTGCCGATGGGCGAGGAGGCCCAGGCCTGGCTGGAGCGCTACCTGCGCGATGCGCGCCCCGCGCTGGCGGGCCGGCGCGCGCTGGCCCCGCTGTTCCTGCAACGCAATGGCGAGGCGCCGACGCGCCAGCAACTATGGACGGGCATCAAGCGTCGTGCGTGCGCCGCCGGCATCGATCCGGCGAAGGTCAGCCCGCATGGGCTGCGCCACAGTTTCGCCACCCACCTGCTCAATCATGGCGCCGACCTGCGCGCGCTGCAGATGCTGCTCGGGCACGCCAGCCTGAGCACCACGCAGATCTACACGCTGGTCGCGCGCGAAGGACTCAAGCGGCTGCACAAGCAGCACCATCCGCGCGGTTGAATGCAGTCGCCGCCTAGACGCTGACGCCGAACAGGCGACCGACGCCCGCGGTGATGGCGAGCGCGAGCGCTCCCCAGAAGGTCACGCGCGACACCGACACCCAGGTCGAGGCGCCGCCGGTACGCGCGGCCAGCGCCCCCAGCGCGGCCAGGAACACCAGCGAGGCCAGCGAGATCGTCCAGATGCGTCCCGTGGCCGGCGCGAGCCAGGCCACCAGCAGCGGCAAGGCGGCGCCCGCGGCGAAGGTCGCCGCCGAAGCCAGCGCCGCCTGGACCGGGCGGGCGGTGGCCATCTCGGTGATGCCCAGTTCGTCGCGCGCGTGTGCGCCGAGCGCATCGTGGTCCATCAGTTGCGTGGCGACCTGTTTGGCGAGGGCCTTGTCGAGGCCGCGGCGTACGTAGATGCCGGTCAGCTCGGCGTGTTCGTGCTCGGGTTCGGCCGCCAGCTCGCGGCGTTCGCGCTCCAGGTCGGCGTTTTCGGTGTCGGACTGCGAACTCACCGACACGTATTCGCCGGCGGCCATGGACATCGCGCCCGCCACCAGTCCGGCGACACCCGTCACCAGGATCGTGCGCGTGGACGCGCCGGCTGCCGCCACGCCCACCACCAGGCTGGCGGTCGACACGATGCCGTCGTTGGCGCCGAGCACGGCCGCACGCAGCCAGCCGATGCGATGGGTGCGATGACGCTCGACATGGCGTGGATGCGGCATCGGCTCAGCCTCCCAGCCATTGCGCGGCGGTGAAACAGGCCAGCGAGAGCACGATGCCCGTCAGCGGGATGCGGAACCAGTAACGCCAGGCCAGCCACAGCCAGGCGAGCAGGAACAGGGAACCGAGTGCCGCGAGGTATCGCGAACCGAAGGCCAGCGCCGGCTGCTCGAGCGCCAGCCAGCCAAACACCGCGGCGAACAGCAGCGCGCCCAGGCTGTGGCTGGCGTTGAAGCCGATCCAGCATTTCCAGAAGGTGGTATCGCGCGTCAGCACCGGCGCGACCTCGTGCATGCGTGCTCGCAGGGCGTCGTCGCGCGGCCAGAGCTTGCGGCCGTGGAAGGTGTACAGCAGGTGGATCGCACCCAGCAGGCCGATGATCGCGGCGCTGGCGAAGAGCAGGGCAGCAGGCAGGTCCATGCGTTTCCCCGACGCGGTGGTGCCCCAGCATCCGCTATTGGCGTCGCCCGATCAAATCCCACTTGTTGCCGTACAGGTCGAGGAACACCACCACGGTGCCGTACACCTCGTGGCGAGGTTCCTCGGTGAAGCGCGCCCCGTGCGCCTGCAGGCGCGCGTAGGCCGCGTCGAAATCGTCCACTTCCAGGAACAGGAACACCCGGCCGCCGGTCTGGTCGCCGACCCGCGCCAGCTGCTGCTCGTTGGCGGCGCGCGCGAGCAACAGGCCGCCGCCGCGTCCGCCCGGCGGCGCCACCACCACCCAGCGCTTGCTGCCCTGGTCCAGATCCTCGCGCAGCTCGAAGCCCAGCGCGCCGGTGAAGAAGGCGATCGCCTCGTCATAGTCGCGCACCAGCAGGCTGGTGAGGGTGAGGGCGCTCATGCGGATCCTTCGGTCGGGGCGAGCGGCAGGGTCATGTACACGCTCCAGGGGTCGAGCCGGTAGTCGGCGAAAGGCGCGCATTCGACGAAGCCATGGCGCGCGTACAGCCGCCTTGCCGCGGCGAAGTCATCCGGCGTGCCGGTCTCCAGGCTCAGGCGACGCAAGCCGCGCTGGCGTGCCGCCTCGATGATGTGCACCAGCAGGCGATCGGCGACGCCGCGGCCGCGATGCTGCTGCGCCGTGCGCATGGACTTGATCTCGCCGGTTTCCGCGTCCAGGTGCTTCATCGCGCCGCAGCCGAGCAACTCGCCGTCCTCGCGCACGGTCCAGAAGCTGATCCCGGGCCGCCGCAGCGCTTCGAGGTCGAGTGCATGCACGCTTTCCGGCGGCGAATTGCTGCGCATGTCCTCCAGGTGTTCCCGCAGCAAGGCGGCGACGTCGGGCGTGGCCGGATCCTCAAGCTGGATTTCGAGAGGCACCGTGGCTGCGCGCGGCACTTACGCCGACCGGCCGTCGAAGTGCGTCACCGGCACCGTGTCCAGGTCGAAGTTCTCCAGGCAGCGGATGTTGATGGCCGCCATGGACTTGCCCTTCGGGTCCTTGCCTTCGCCGAACGGGTGGATGCCGCAGACCGGGCAGAAGCGGTGCTGGATGGTGTGCTTGTTGAACATGTAGGTGCTCATCGCATCTTCCGGCGTGAGCAGGCGCAGCGCGTCGCGCGGCACGAACCACAGCAGCGAACCCTTGCGCTGGCAGATGCTGCAATTGCAGGCCAGCGCGCTGTCGGGCGTGCCCTCGACCTGGAAACGGATGCGTCCGCAGTGGCAACTTCCGGTGTGCGCCATGGTCGTTCTCCTGGAAGGGGATCAGTCTTGGCCGAGTTTCCACTTGACCTGGAACTCGAGTTCCTCGTCGCTCTCCGAGCGCTCGTGCTCGACGCTGAATTCGGCGCGGGCCGGCACGTACACGCGCTCGCCGGCGACCTGGATCTCGAAGCGCCCGCCGGACTCGATCGCATCGGCGAGGCGCCGCAGCTTGGCGACGAACTCGGCGTCGGTGTAGCCCTTTTCGATGTCGCGGGGTTTGCTGGCCATGGGTGCGGGTCCTGCGGGTGGGGGGAAGCCGGAAGTCTAGCGGGCGTCGCGCGCGCCTGTCACTTGGCCGTCGGCAGGCGCAGCAGGTAGATGGTCACCGCCGTGGCGATCGCCAGCATCACCAGCCTGGCCCAGACCGGCTCCACGCGGAACACGCCGAAGCCGATCGAGATCCACAGCATGCCGATGCCCACGATCTTGGCCCGCCGCGGAATGCCTTCGCCCGCCTCGTAGCGGCGGATGTATTCGCCCAGGGTGCCCTGCGACAGCAGCCAGCGGTGCAGGCGCTCCGAACCGCGCAGGAAGCAGGCCGAGGCCAGCAGCAGGAAGGGCGTGGTCGGCAGCAGCGGCACGAAGATGCCGATCACGCCGGCTACCAGCGCCATCACGCCGACGCCCACCCACAGCCAGCGCACCAGCGGATGCGCGTCGCGCGGCGTGGGCTTGCCGGCCTTATGGTTCATCGCAAGGCCGGCGCGATCCGCTGCGCCCACAGCGCGTAGCCGGTAGCGTTGAGGTGCAGCCGATCCTCCAGGAACAGTTCGCCACGCGGTTGCCCGTCGGCGCCCAGCATCGGCGTGAACACATCCACGAAGCGGGCGTTCGGATCGGCGGCGACAGCGTCGCGCAGCCCGGCATTGGTCTCGCGCATGGCCTCGGCCAGCGCCCAGCGGCTCGGGCTCGGTTTCACCGACACCACCACCAGCCGCATGGTCGGCAGCCTGGCGCGCAGCAGCGAGCGCAAGGCCTCGAAGTCGGCGAGCACCTGCGCCGGGGCCTTGCCCTCCTGCAGGTCGTTGTCGCCGGCGTAGATCACCACGGTGCGCGGCGCCAGCGGCAGCACGATGCGCGGCGCGGCCGCGACCACTTCCGCCATCGTCGAGCCGCCGAAGGCGCGGTTCACCAGGTCGGGCGCGCCCAGGTCCGTGGCCGCGTCAGGCCACATGCGCAGGGATGAACTGCCCACCAGCACCACGCCGCCGGGGGCGGGCGCATTCGCGCGGTCGACCGCCTCGAAGGCGGCGATCTCGGCTTCGAAGCGCGCGGGTGCGGTGGGGGGCGGTGCGGACGCCGTCGCCGCGGACGACGGCGCCGCGGAATGACGCAGGCTGCAAGCGCCGAGTGCCAGCGCAAGCGCGAGCAGCGCGAACCACCCTGTGCCTCGGGCCATGGCGCGGAGCCTGCCGCCAACGGCGGATCTGCGATTGGTTTCCATGGCCGACACTCTAGCAAGCCACCGCGCGGCCCGCGGCGTCCGTGCGATCATTCGTTTTTGCGATGCGAAGGGGTTCCATGGCCGTCAAAGCCACCATCTACAAGGTCGAGCTCGAGGTCAGCGACATCGACCGCGGCTATTACGCGAGCCATTCGCTGACGCTGGCCCTGCATCCCTCGGAAACCGAAGAGCGGCTGATGGTGCGCCTGCTCGCCTTCGCGCTGAACGCCGGCCCGCAGCTTGCCTTCGGCCGCGGCATCAGCACCGACGACGAACCCGACCTGTGGGCCCGTGACCTCACCGGCCAGGTGGACCTGTGGATCGAGATCGGCCAGCCCGACGAATCGCGCCTGCGCAAGGCCTGTGGCCGCGCCGGCGAGGTGCGCGTGTACTGCTTCAGCGGTCGCAGCGCGGCGATCTGGTGGGCGAAGAACGCGTCGGCGCTGGAGCGCTGCGGCAACCTGAAAGTGTTCGAGGTCCCGACCGAGGCCAGCCAGCAGCTGGCGGCGCTCGCCTCGCGCAACCTGCGCCTGCAGGTGCTGGTGCAGGAGGGCGTGGTGCAGGTGATGGGCGAGGAGGCGGTGGTGGAGCTGGAGCTGGGGCAGTTGGGTGGGGCGCCGGCCTCAGGATAGTCCGGCCTGACGCCTTGCTCGTCCTCTGCAGCGCCCAGGAAACCGTTGCTCGCCAGCGAATCTGTCAATCCCCGTGGCACAGACCAAGGACGGGTTGCATCTCCTGGAAGCTGCGGTCCGCCCGCTCATGCCATGGGAAGCGACCCTGGCTATCCGGCCATACGACCTGGTGCAACGGAAACTGGACTTCTGCGTAGAACCACAGCGCCGAATACACATAATCGTCGTAGCGGTCGCGGGGTACCGGCACGAAGGCGCATGGATAGCCATCGATCAGGTCGTCGCAGGGTTGGTCCAGCGCGATCGGACGGCCTTCCCGCAGTCGTTCGACGAGGATGCCGAAGAGGGCGTGCGCCGTGCGTCCCGGCAGGCCGAACAGGATGAGCTCCGAGACCCCAAAGGTCTGGTAGAGGCCCGTCGAGTAGCTGAAAGTCGGCGTGGCGTCCGCGCCTTGCCTTGGGTACACGCTGGTGCAGTGCCAACCGAAATTCGCCACGTTGCGCAGCACCGCGCGCTCGTAGTCGTTGATCGGCGGGAGACGTCGTTCGGGTCGGGGAGGGAGCATGGCCCGGAGCTACGGGACTATCGAGCCGTAACTGGACGAGCAAGCGCGACCAGGAGCGCCAAGCCAGCGGCCAGGGACACGATCCAGAGCGCCCAGTCGTAGCCATACAAGGTCGCAGCCCGGGCCTGCAGCGATGCGTCGACGACATCGCTGTAGCCGTTGGCCATCAGGCCGTCGAACCCGGGTTCCACGACCGTTCCGGCAATAACCGATCCGACCAGGAACAGGGCCAGCGACAGCAGCAGCAAGCCACGTCGCGTGGTGCGCCAGTTGGTGGCGATCGCGAGGATGAGCAGGGCCAGGGTGATCATCGGCACGGTCTGCCAGAAAAGGCTGCTGTCGTAGCCGTACTCCCCCTCGTAGATCGCGAAGGAGCGCGGAGGGGCCGCGATGGTCGTGCGGACGATCACGACGATGGCAAACAACTGCGCGCCGATCTGGGTGAAGCAACTGGCGATCGAGGCGATGAGCGGGACATTCCTGAGCGTGTGGCGCTTCATGGCGGGGCCTCGCGGTTGGATCGGGCCCATCGTAGCGCCATTCGGCAGCGGGCCGTTGACCCGTCCCGGTCCTTGGCGTCAACCGATCTGTCAAACGTCGTCCCCGACGTCCGTCGATAGCAAGAAGCCCGTGGCTGATCCCGGCTTGCTCGCCGTTACAACAATTACGCTACTTGCGCCTTGTCGGCAGGCCATCTCCCGGGTCCAGGCCGCGATTACCGAGCGGTACCACTCGAATGTAGCCAGTGTCGTTGCGTTGCCCTCCACGACCCAGCGAAGGCCGTTCTCCGATGCCCTGACGAGCGGAGCGACAGACGCGCACACCACTGCTGCCCGGAAAGACTCGGCAACGTCCCGATCGTCGAACGATACCCTGAACGAAAATTCGTATCTATCGCGACGATTCAACCCAAAGTCCCTTGCGATCGTCTGGATTTTCGCAGCTGGCTTTCGGTCCAGTGCGGATACGACCACAAAAGCCAAGAGGAACAGAAGAAGGACCGCGATTGAGCTCGACATCGTGCCTGACGCCCGACAAAAGGGTGGAGTCGCGCAGCGGTGGAATAGCAGGTTAGTCGGGAAAGGGGGCCAGAGCCAGCCAGGATTCGCTTTCATCCCTGCTTGCAGATGCTTCTCAGGGCGTGATTTCGCGCAACTGGAAGATATTGCCCTCTGGATCCACGGCATTGCGGACGATGAAGTTTGGCCCTCGCCATTGCTCGGGAAGCACCTGGCCGCCGAGCGATCCCGCCATGGCCTGCGCCTGCGCAAGGCTGGGTACCGTGTAGAAGAACTTGAAGGCTGCCTTGTCCCGGAGGACCGGCGGCAGCGAGGTATCCGCCTCGCCCGCGACGTGATCCGGCAGCGCATGAACGACGATCTGGAGATCCGCGGAGCTCAGGATCACGAGTTCGTCGGTGGAACGGACGCGAGCCAGTCCGAGCAGCTTCTCGTAGAAACCGGCCAGGGCTGCGAGGTTCCTTGCGTAAATGAAGAGTCCAGCGCGGGCGGGGCCTGCCATGATCGGGTTCCTTGCGAGCGCGAGAGTGTGGCTTTGCGGGCTCATGCCCGCATCAAACCGAGCCATGAAGCAGTTCAGTGTTGAATGGATTGTCGGGCCTATGGCCGGAACACATAGAGCACATCTTCTCTCATGTGACCCAGCAACTCGCCGGTAACCTCCGTTGAGCGGACTACCTCGCGGCCAGCCAGTTCAACGCGGGCCCCGACAGAACCGCTGTACAGATGAAGCAGGAGGCCCACGTGCGAAGTCTTACCAGAGCCAAGAACAGCGCCTATGAAGTCCACCCAGGAAGATACGGCTTCCAGATTGCTGGTGGCAGAAGCCTCGGAGGACACTCGTAAGTCCTCCTGCTTCTGGGCAAGGGCCCGGGCCGTTCTAGCCTTGCTCCATCCTTTCTTGAGAAGGCGTTGTTCCTGGGCTGGCCAATCGGGCGGGCGACTGGAGCCCCGTAAAAGAGCGCCAAGGGGGGTGCCGCAGTCGCAGTGCCCAATGGTGGTGATGAAATACTGCTCATCGGCCTGGAGTTGGACCTGGACGCCGGGATTTGGCAGAGGCTTGAACTGCCTGCCGTGCTCGCGAGCGAGCGCATCAAGTCCGCCGACGTCGGCCGATTTTGGAAGAACGGCGGTGATGTAGTGACACATTAGCCCAGACGCCTGAGGTGAGGCGCGCCGCGGAGCGGCGACGCGGTCCCCTTCAATGAATGGCTAGACGGCATCTTCACGATCATGCCATCGCCTTGCGTAGCGATGTTCTGAGGCGCCGAGCGTGCCGCGCAACTTCTGGCCAGGCCCAATGTTCGGTGGGGCCCATTTCGGGCGTGGTTGGGGCCCGAGCCTCGGCCTGCTTCTGCGTATGCGCTGATATGAAGGACTCGACCCTGCTCAGGCCTGCGATATGCAGGTACGCAAAAACCAGGCCCCATCCCTCGCACGTGAATCGATGCGTGTGGCCCTGGAACTTGACTGGGTGAAGGGTGATTCGTCGCTTCCGGAGCTCGCCTAAAGTGTCCGGGAAATGCAGCGCCAGATGCACGCATGTCAGGCCGCTGCCTCGAGCCCGCTTGGAGTATTCGCAGATATCCTCGGCGGCGAGGAACCGCAGCGGCTCCTTGTCGAAGTCCGAGTAGGCCTCCACCACAGTGGGGGAACCGTTGGCGAAAATAGCCGCAGCGACACTGGCGAAGGCGGCGTCCGAAAGCGGTTGCGGTTGCTCCATGGCATCAAGCGATCGAATTGAAGTGTGTGGGTGGCAGGCCACCGCGTCAGCCGGCGAGTTGGGCCGCAGTTGCGAGCACTCGCATTGACGACTGACGCCGTGTCGAGTGTCCACTGACCGACAGCCATCCGGAAGAACGAAGCATATCCTCAGCGACCCGTTTGCACACACGGTTTGGCGTAAGGCGCCTCATTGCTGGCGGCACTCTGGCAACTCTTGACCTGCGTACCGCGAACGCAGGTGCCGTTCGAGACTTGCGACAGGAAGCCCCTTCTTGGGCAGGAAGCCGCTGTCGGTACGCGCAAGGAAGCCTTCGCCCCGGGCGACCTCGTCCTGAGACACGTGCTCGGCTGGAATCGATAGGTCGTCAGCAAATCGGCCAACGTCTATGTCAACGGCCACCTCCATGACGGAGCAGGGTAGCCACCAGATCGGGTCGGGTCCGTCGAGGACGACGAACAACTCGCCGCTCCGATCGGCGTGGAGCACTGCCTCGGCGTACCGCGGCATCACGATTGCGCTCCCGTCAAGTGCGAGACGAAGAAGCGAAGGCCCGCCGACCATGCCGAACGACTCCATGCCGTAGTGGCTCGTGGTCGCCGCGACAATGGACGTCTGCTCGACCGAGCCGAACACGACGTCCACCACTTGGGCACGAAACCAGAAGGGCGGAGGGTCCATGCAAATGACGTCCGGCCGCGTACAGTTCGGGAACTGCGGCAGATAGTTGCCCCGTTGTGTCTTCGCGACGACGACCGCGTCATGCGATGCTTCTGGATTCACGTCGGGAAACGACTGCGGAGGTCGCATTCCCGCGCAGCCGGCGAGGAGAGCAAGCAAGGCTATTGCAATGCAGCGGTTCATTGGCCCAACCCGACTCCCGAGGGGACTGGCACCCAGTTTGCCACCGCAAACTGGGGGGCGGGCCGCCGCATACCTTCGAATGAGGACTTAGACGACAAGGCTATCGCTCCCCGCTCTCGTTTGATCGGCTGTGGTCAAGGTCGAGGGCCATCCTGAGGGCCATGATGATCTTCCGACCGTTGGTACTTCCGGAGGTGAAGTCTCCCGGTACGCAGCTAGGCCTCATCCGGGAATAGCTCCTCATGGGTTGGGTCCGCATGCTCCCACTGGGCGTTGCCGTGATTGAGGAAGCCACGGACGACTTCCAGGTCAACCTCTGGCGGTACGTTCACCGCCATGTAACCAGGGTTGGCGCCCTCATATGAGCAACCCAGGCCAACGAGGCCTTGCAGCATTCCGTCCGAACTGTTGCCAGGTGCAACCGGCGGGTCAAATCGTATCCGGATGGTCCTGTTGCCCGACTTGCGTGAGATGGCACTGAAACAGGCGAACTTCTCCGCCGGATCGAAGGGCGCGAGCACCACGTCCCGCCACGAGACGCCGTAGGCATAAAAGGGCGAGTTGTCCAGACAGTAGAGATCCTCACCGACTGGCTCCGCCCACAGCGTCTCGACAATCGTGCTTCCGTCCTCGGCCGGGACGCGGAAAAGTATCTTGGCGTACGTCGGGTGAACCATGGGGTCTGACGCCTGGGTTAAGCCGAGCCGCGAAGCGGGTTCGACATGGTTGAATTGCTAGGCCTCGGCCCGGCGCGCATACTGGCTTGACGGAACGAGTGTCCAGGCGATCAGGATGAGGGATACCGCCAACGCGACATCGAGCAGTCGCTGTAGCAGGCCTCTCCACGGCGCGAGATCTGGCTGGACCATGGCCACAAACACGAGTGGAAAAGCGACTCCGACCAAAAGCATGAAAGTTCGGCGCAGCTTGAAGGCCTTGAATCCAGGAGCCAGAGAGATCAAGGCAATGCCCGCACCCATGCCAACGTAAGTCACGATCGCGTACAAATTGTGCATGAGCTGGCTGGTTGAGCCCTCTGTAGGGCAACCAGCATCGCACGGAGCGAACAACGCGAGAAAAAATGAAGCAGGAATTGACCACAAGAACCAGAAGCCAAGGCGGCTGACGCCAGATACTTGAACGATTGGCGAGGCAGCGGCCAAGAAAGCCGACAAAAGCACGGACGTCACAAGGAAACCTGCATAGGTGAGCGTGCCTGACCAAGCGGTCCCCGTTGCGTTGTACTCGCTCACGAAGTTGGAAAGCTGCGAATAGCCGGGCTTGATGGCACTGCCGACGAAGTAAAAACCAATCACGTACAGAATGGACGTGACTAGTAGCAGGCGAGTGAACTGTGCTCTGTCCATGGGACTCCGTCAACGTGTCGTATGGCCTAACGAATGAGTTGGGGTGCGCGGTGGCTGGCGCCCAATGACCTGCTAACGCGTAGGAGCTGCCGTCTCTCCTTGAATGAATACTCAGGAACCGCCCGCAGCATTCTGTCGCTGGAGGTCAGTGGGCCAACTGAAGGCCCTGTGTACCTCGTCGATCAACTTTGTCGCATGCTTGGCGTCGCTAGACGGAAAAGTCGATCGGAATTTCAAGCGCCAGCCCTTGTAGTCGTAGAGTTGAAGAATAGATTGAGTCGTACCGCCCTCAAGGTCGTACGCTTGGAGCATCCCTCGCACACCCTCATCGCTCCATATGGGCAGGTCGCTTGGCCAAGGAGCCTTGCTGCTGTTTGGCCATTTGCCAAGTATCGCCTCATCCTCCACACCAAAGTGTTGCTCTAGTGAGCTGATGGTTCCGTCGCGAAGCCTAGGTGCCGGAAACGCATAGATCGTCACCAGCAGTCGGGAATTTGGATCCTCGTAGCTGACTCCGACATCGCTGCTTGCGCTGTCATACGGCTTCACCTCTACCCGAGTTAGCGCCGAAAGGGAGGCCGGAAACCTAAAAAGGCCCGACTTATGAAGGTAGGTATCGTCCGTGGCGGTTCGTGCGGGCGCGCACCAGAGCAACAGAGCCGCGAGTATTGATAATGACGAGATGCGCAATGTGCTTCCTAACGATTGAATTGAGCGGCCGCACGAAAGCCGTTGATGGACGTGCCTGGCGGGCATCCTAGCAGGGGCACGGCGGGCACGGCGGGCACGGCCGGCGGTGCCACGACGGACCGCTCCAAAGAATGGTTAGACACCAATGGGTGCAGCCTGAAATCACCTGGACCGAGTCAAGGCTCGCTCGATGGCTTTCACTGCAGCCTCCCTGTGCTTTGCAACAAGGAAGTGTGTAGGAACCTTGCCGAGTCCGCCGTAATTACTGCGCGGTGGGCGATGTTCCATGAGTATGTAATCTCGAATCCTAACCATGTGCTCCCTGTTCCAAGCCCAGAGTGATTCGCCTCGAATCTGACAATTGAAGTACGAGTCGGCTGGCCAGTCCAGGAGGTGCCGTCGCGGCAGGCTGCAATGCGGGCAGCGCGCCACACCAAGGACGCTTTGGGCTGCGCCGTAGTTGTGCCTCGCGGCGTTGTCGGGGTCTTCCCAGCTAACAAGTTCCGGGAAACGCTCCTCGATGAACCAACCTCCAGAACGCACAACTCGTCCGGTGGCCGACGTGGGCATCTCGTCATGGACGAGAAAGGGGGCCTCGAACTTGGCGCTTGACCTACAGGAAGGGCAGGCTATCTCCACGTCTTTTGGCATGCCGGAGATCGAAACTGGAAAGTATGGCTTCGCCACGGCTATGGACTTTGGTGTCTAACGATTGAGTTGAGGTGCGCCGTCAGGCGTCACCTTGAATGAGTAA
>CAMPGW010000026.1 GCA_946885735.1 uncultured Gammaproteobacteria bacterium | reverse complement strand
TGGAAGCGACTTCCTTCACCATCTGCGCGCCCATGTTCTCGAACTTGTCGGCCAGCTCGATCTCCTTGGCGACGGACACGCCGTCCTTGGTGATCGTCGGCGCGCCGTAGCTCTTCTCGAGCACGACGTTGCGGCCCTTCGGGCCCAGGGTGGCCTTGACGGCATTGGCGAGGACGTTCACGCCCTTGACCATGCGCGCGCGGGCGTCTTCGCTGAAACGGATTTCCTTGGCAGCCATTGCGTATTACCTCGAAAAGAATGTGGATGGAATGTGGCGTGGCGCGGGACGTCGGCGGCGCGGATGCAGCGCGCGCGTCCCGCCGCGAATCAGCCGAGGATCGCGAAGATGTCGTCTTCCTTCACGACCAGGTACTCGGTGCCGTCGAGCTTGACCTCGGTGCCGGCGTACTTGCCGAACAGCACCTTGTCGCCGACCTTCACCTTCGGCGCGCGGACCGAACCGGAATCGAGGGGCTTGCCCTCGCCGACGGCGACGACTTCGCCGCGAATCGGCTTTTCGGTGGCCGAATCGGGGATGACGATACCGCCCGCGGACATCCTCTCTTCTTCCATGCGCTTGATGACCACGCGATCGTGCAGCGGCTTGATGTTCATGCTTGTCCTCATGTGGATGTGGGGTGGGAAGGTGGTCCCGGGGGAAGCCAGCACCGTCGCGGGTCGAAACCCGGCAGGCTGTTAGCACTCGGCCCCGGTGAGTGCCAGATTTTAACGCGCCGAAGGGCCCGGGTGCCACTCCGGCGACCGCCCCTCAATGGGGCCGCGGGCCATCGCCATCAAGGGCCACGACGCGGTTTCCACGAACTTCCCGGATAATGTCGGCTCAAAGGCTCAGGCCAGCCCGCTCCGGGCGGCCCGCACGGGAATGCCATGACCAACCTCAAGACCGGGGCGCTCGCCCTGCTATGGGCCGCGCTGGCGGCGATCGCCCCCGCGCCGGCCCGGGCCGCCGACGTGTCCGACCTGCTGCCGGTGGACCAGGCCTACGTGCTGCAGGCCAAGGCCCTGAAGCGCGACCGGATCGAGCTCAACTGGGCCATCGCCTCCGGCTACTACCTCTACCGTCATCGTTTCTCGGTCGAGGTGCTCGACCCCGGATTCGCCGCCACCGGGACGCTGGTGCTCCCCGAGGGCGAGAAGCACACCGACGAGTTCTTCGGCGATGTCGAGACCTACCGTGCCGCGGTCACCGCCGTGCAGGCCGGGGCGCCGGAGCCGGGGCTGGCGAGCGTGCGCCTCAAGGTCCGTTACCAGGGCTGCGCCGACATCGGCGTCTGCTACCCGCCGCAGACCCGCCTGATCACCGTGGACCTGCCGTCCGCCGATGCGCCGGCACCCGCCGCCGCGGCTGATCCGCTGGCCGCGCTCGGCGGCGCCTCGCTGGTCGCGCCCGCGGACGCCCTGCCCGAGGACCAGGCCTTCCGCCTGGAGGCGATCGCCAACCACGCAGGCGAGCTGCTGGTGCGGCTGACCCCGGCGCCCGGCTACTACCTCTACCGCGACAAGACCGCCTTCTCGCTGGAGCGTGCTCCGGCCGGTACGCTGCTGGCCGCGCCGCGCTTCCCCGCCGCCAAGCCCTACCGCGACGAGCACTTCGGCGACGTGGCGGTGTGGTTCGAGGTCGCCGAGATCCCGGTCGGCGTGGTGCGCACCCGGACCGACGCGCACACGGTGACCCTGCGCGCGGCCTTCCAGGGCTGCCAGGACAACGGCATCTGCTATCCGCCGATGGTCCGGAGCATGACGGTGGCCTTGCCCGCCGGCGCCGGGATCGCCGCCGCTGCCGGCGCTGCGCCGGGCGCGGCCGACGCCGTGCCACCGCCAGCCACACCGACGCATGCCGGCCCCGGCCTGTGGCTGTCGCTGCTGCTGGCAGTCGCCGGCGGCCTGATCCTCAACCTGATGCCTTGCGTGCTGCCGGTGCTCAGCTTCAAGGCGCTTGGCCTGGCGCAGGCCAGCCGCAGCCAGGCGCGCGCCCGCGCGCACGCGCTCTGGTACACCGCCGGCGTGCTGGTGGCCTTCGCCGCGGTCGGTGCGCTGGTGCTGGCGCTGCGCGGGGCCGGGCAGGCACTGGGCTGGGGCTTCCAGCTGCAGCAGCCGCTGGTGGTGGGCTCGCTGGCGCTGCTGATGTTCGCGATCGGCCTCAATCTCTCCGGCCTGTTCCAGATCGGCACGTCCTGGACCGGACTCGGGCAGGGCCTGACCGAGCGCTCCGGCGCGGCCGGCGACTTCTTCACCGGCGTGCTGGCGGTCGTCGTCGCCAGTCCCTGTACGGCGCCCTTCATGGCCGGCGCGCTCGGCTACGCCTTCGTGGCGCCGGTGCCGGCGGCGATGGCGGTCTTCCTCGCGCTCGGAATCGGCCTGGCGCTTCCCTTCCTGCTGATCGGCTTCGTGCCTGCGCTGGCGACGCGGCTGCCGCGACCCGGCGCCTGGATGGACACGCTCAAGCACTGGCTGGCGGTGCCGATGTACCTGACCGCGGTGTGGCTGGCCTGGGTGTTTGGCAAGCAGCGCGGCGTGGACGCCTTGGCGCTGGTGCTGGTGGCGTGCGTGCTGCTGGCGATCGGCCTGTGGTGGTGGGAGAAACAACGCTACGCCGACCGGCCCACCGGACGGCGGGTGCTGGCGGTCGTGATGGTGGCGGCAGCGGTGTTCGCGTTGTGGTCGGCGACCCGCCTGCCCGCCGACACCGCGCGCGCCGCGGCGTCGGAAACCCGCGACGACGGCAGCCAGCCCTGGTCGCGCGCCGCCATGCAGGCCGCGCGCGACGCGGGCAAGCCGGTGTTCGTGGACATGACCGCGGACTGGTGCATCACCTGCAAGGTCAACGAGAAGGCAGTGCTGCACACCGATGCCTTCCGCGCCTTGCTCGAGCGCACGGGCACGGTGTATCTGGTCGGTGACTGGACCGACCAGGACCCGGCCATCAGCGCCTACCTGGACGAGTTCCATTCCCCGGGCGTGCCGCTGTACGTGGTGGTCCCGGCCTCCGGGGCACCGGCGCGCAAACTGCCGCAACTGCTCACGCCCGGCCTGATGCAGGAGGCGCTCGAGCAGGCCGCGGCGCAATGAAGGCACGCTCGACCCTGGGACTGGTAGCCGCGGCGGTGCTTGCCGGCGTGCTCGGCGTCGCCGCCAGCGCCTGGTGGCATGGCACCGCCTCGCTGCGCGCGTCGCCCCTGGGCCAATGGCTGCTCGGTGACGCCGCGGCAGGCGGCGTGGCGATCGGCGACCCGGTTCCCCCGTTCCGCCTGCCGACCCTGGCCGGCGGCGAAATGGTCCTGCCGGTGAACGGCCGCGCCACCCTGATCAACTACTGGGCCAGCTGGTGCGGCCCCTGCCGCGAGGAGCTGCCGCTGCTTCTGGCGGAAGCGAAGGCGCGCAGTCCGGCGCTGTCGCTGGTTCCCGTCGCCCTGGACCTGCCCGAGGAAGCGCGCCGCTTCGCCCGCGAGGCGGGCCTGCCCGGTCCGGTGCCGGTCGAGTCGCCCGCGCCGGCCGACAGCTCGGTGCGGCTGGGCAACCGGGCCGGCGTGCTGCCTTTCAGCGCGCTGATCGGCGCCGACGGGCGACTGCGGGCGGTCCGGGTCGGCAACTTCCACGACGCCGCCGACCTGCGCGGCTGGATCGAGGCCGCCGAGCGCGCCGACTGAGGCTTCGCCGCTCAAACGGCAGGCATCTGCCGGGAACACGCGCGGATCATCTGGACAAGCGTTCGTGACCCGGGGCACACTGCCCGTCCGCTCGGGAGGCGCCGTGGCCAAGATCCTCGTCCTGCATGGACCCAATCTCAACCTGCTTGGCGTGCGCGAGCCCGCGGTCTATGGCCGGACGACGTTGGCCGAGATCGATGCCCGCCTGATCGAGCGCGCCGAGGACTGCGGCCACACCGTCGAGAGCTTCCAGTCCAACGCCGAGCACGACCTGGTCAATCGGGTTCAGCAGGCCATGGACGAAGGCGTGGCCTGGATCCTGGTCAATCCCGCCGCTTTCACCCACACCTCGGTGGCGCTGCGCGACGCGTTGGCCGCCAGCCGCATTCCCTTCGTCGAGACCCACCTCTCGAACCCGCACGCCCGCGAACCCTTCCGCCACAAGTCCTATTTCAGCGACCTGGCCAAGGCGGTGATCAGCGGCTGCGGCGCCGACAGTTACCGTTACGCGCTCGAGCACGCCATCCGCCGCCTGGCCGATGTGCCGGCCACGGCCGACGCCGAGTAATCCCCCTTTCACTTTCCGGAACGACCGAGGCCTGCATGGACCTTCGCAAGATCAAAGCGCTGATCGACCTGCTCGACAAATCCAACCTCGCCGAGCTCGAGATCAAGGAGGGCGAGGAGTCGGTGCGCCTGGCGCGCCACTCCCAGCACGGCCCGGTGATGATGCAGGCCGCGCCGATGCATGCGCCGGCTCCGGCCGAGCACCGCCCGCCGGCGCAGCCAATGCCGGCGGTCGCCGCCACCGCCAGCGAGGCCCAGGTTGGCAAGAACGGCAAGGACGTGCCGGACGGGCACATGGTGCGTTCGCCGATGGTCGGCACCTTCTATGCCTCGCCCAATCCCGATTCGGCGCCGTTCGTGAAGATCGGCCAGACGGTGAAGGCCGGCGAGACGCTCGGCATCATCGAGGCGATGAAGATGTTCAACCCGATCGAGGCCGACGTGTCCGGCACGGTGCGCGCGATCCTGGTCACCAGCGGCCAGCCGATCGAGTTCGACGAACCCATGTTCGTGATCGCCTGACATGCTCAAGAAAGTCGTCATCGCCAACCGCGGCGAAATCGCCCTGCGCATCCTGCGCGCCTGCCACGCCCTCGGCATCAAGACCGTGGCCGTGCACTCGACGGTGGATCGCAACCTCAAGCACGTGGCCATGGCCGACGAGTCGGTGTGCATCGGCCCGGCGCCCTCGAGCGAGAGCTACCTCAACATCCCGGCGATCATCGCCGCGGCGGAAGTCACCGATGCCTCGGCGATCCACCCGGGCTACGGCTTCCTGAGCGAGAACGCCGACTTCGCCGAGCGCGTGGAGTCCTCAGGCTTCGTCTTCATCGGCCCGACCGCCAAGGTCATCCGGATGATGGGCGACAAGGTCGAGGCGATCCGCGCGATGAAGGAAGCCGGCGTGCCCTGCGTGCCCGGTTCCGGCGGCCCGGTCGGCGACGACCCGGTCGAGTGCGTGCGGCTGGGTCGCGAGATCGGCTACCCGGTGATCATCAAGGCCGCCGGAGGCGGCGGCGGCCGCGGCATGCGGGTCGTGCGCGAGGAAGCGGCGCTGATGTCCTCCATCAACACCACCCAGCAGGAAGCCAAGGCCGCGTTCGGCAACGACATGGTCTACATGGAGAAATTCCTGGAGAACCCGCGGCATGTCGAGATCCAGGTGCTCTCGGACGGCCAGGGCAACGCCATCCACCTGGGCGAGCGCGACTGCTCGATGCAGCGTCGCCACCAGAAGGTGGTCGAGGAAGCGCCGGCCCCGGGCATCACCGACGAGCAACGCGCGCACATCGGCAAGATCTGCACCGACGCCTGCGTGCGCATCGGCTACCGCGGCGCCGGCACCTTCGAGTTCCTGTACCAGGACGGGCAGTTCTACTTCATCGAGATGAACACCCGCATCCAGGTCGAGCACCCGGTCACCGAGATGGTCACCGGCGTGGACCTGGTGCGCGAGCAGCTGATGATCGCCGCCGGCGAGCCGCTGAAGATCCGCCAGGAGGACATCGTCATCCGCGGCCATGCGATCGAGTGCCGCATCAACGCCGAGGATCCCGAGAGCTTCCTGCCCTCGCCCGGCCTGGTGAAGCACTTCCACGCCCCCGGCGGACCCGGCGTGCGGGTGGATTCGCACATCTACGAGGGCTACAAGGTCCCGCCGAACTACGACTCGATGATCGGAAAACTCATCGTGCACGGGCACACGCGTGCGCAGGCGATCAGCCGCATGAAGGTCGCGCTGTCGGAGATGGTCGTGGACGGCATCAAGACCAATGTGCCGTTGCAGCAGCGGATCATGGCCGACATCGGCTTCCAGCAGGGTGGGGCGAACATCCACTACCTCGAGAAGCGGTTGGCGGAGCGGAAAGAGAAGGTCATCGGGCTGGGCTGAGGCCCGCCGCCCCAACAGGAGTAGGGCCATGGACCACAAGGACGGTCGTCCACCGCACTTCAGCATGATCCGCGGCTTCCACCTCGCGGACTGGTTCACCATCGCCAACGCCTTCTGCGGCATGGGCGCGGTGCTCGCGGTGATGGCCTATCTCACCGGCGCGCTGCCAAACGGCCTGTTCTGGGCCGCGGCGCTGGTGCCGGCGGCCTTCGTGTTCGACGTGTTCGACGGCCGCATCGCGCGTTGGCGGCAGACGCAGAGTGCACTCGGGCGCGAACTCGATTCACTCGCCGACGTGGTCAGCTTCGGCGTGGCGCCGGCAGCGCTCGCCTTCGGCACGGGACTCGATGGCTTCTGGGACTGCCTCGTGCTCGCCTATTTCGTCGCCTGCGGCGCGAGCCGCCTGGCGCGCTACAACATCACCGCCGAGGCGCTCGCCGCCGATGCGTCCGGCAAGGTGAAGTATTTCGAGGGCACGCCCATTCCCACCAGCGTGGTGCTGGTCGGCGTCATGGCCTTTGCGGCATGGCAGGGGCGCACCGGCGAGGCGATCTACGGCGGCAGCTGGGAGCTCGCCGGGCTGCAGCTGCATCCGCTGGTGCTGCTGTACCTGCTGTCGGGGTCGCTGATGATCAGCAAGACCCTGCGTATCCCGAAGCTGTGATCGGCGCGCGCTGATGCCCTGGCTGGAACTCTCGCTACGTTGCCGCGCCGCCGACGAGGCGCGGGTCGAGGCCGCGCTCGAGGACCTGGGCGCGCTGTCGATCTCGCTGCTCGACGCGGCCGATGCCGACAACGAGAAGGCGATCCTGGAACCCGGCGTCGGTGAACTCCCGCTGTGGCCGGAGATCACGATGCTGGCACTGTTCGAGGAAGGCACGCCGCCGGAACTGCTGATGCACGCGATCGAGGCCTGGGATCCGCGCATCGACCTGGCCCACGCCAGCACGCGCGTCGTCGAGGACCAGGACTGGGAGCGCGCCTGGATGGACCAGTTCAAGCCGATGCGCTTCGGCGCGCGCACCTGGATCGTTCCCTGGAACCAGGACCCGCCGGCGGAAAGCGCCGGCGGCGCGATCGTCCGGCTCGATCCCGGCCTGGCCTTCGGCAGCGGCACGCATGCGACGACCGCGCTGTGCCTGCAATGGCTCGATGGCCTGGACTTCGACGACAAGGGTCTCGCCGGCCAGGCCGTGCTCGATTTCGGCTGCGGCTCGGGCATCCTGGCGCTGGCCGCGCTGAAGCTCGGCGCCGCACGCGCGGTTGGCGTGGACAACGATCCGCAGGCGCTGCTCGCCACGGCCGACAACGCCGAACGCAACGGCGTGGGCGATCGCCTGCAGGTGTTCCTGCCGCAGGACGAGCCCGCCGCCAGCTACCCGGTCGTGGTGGCCAACATCCTGGCCGTGGCGCTGGATGCACTGGCGCCGACGCTCGCCGCGCGCGTGCGGCCCGGCGGGCTGATCGCCCTGTCCGGCATCCTGCAGGGACAGGAAACGGCCCTGCTGCAGCGCTACGCGGAATGGTTCGAGGACCTGCAGGCCCGGCAGCAGGACGACTGGATGCGCATCACCGGACGCCGTCGCGGGTGAGCGAAACGCCTGCGAAGCCGGGGCCCGCCTTCGCCAGGCCGCCGCAGGCGGCGCGCCGCGACCTGTTGCGGCTGGCCGGGTGGCTGCTGGTGCCGGTGCTGGCGATGCTGCTGGCGCTGCAGGTGCTGTTGGCCGACCGCGATCGGCTCGCTGCCGACGCGCAATGGCGACCGCGCATCGACCGCCTCTGCCGCGTGTTCGGCTGCGCGCTTGCGCCATGGCGGCAGCCATCCGCCTTCAAGGTCACCGCGCGCGAGTTGCGACCGCATCCCAGCGTGCCGGGCGTGCTGCTGGTGACCGCGAGTTTCCGCAACGACGCCGCGTTCGCCCAGGCCTGGCCCGTGCTCGAACTGAGCCTGGCCAACCTCGACGGCGAGCCGCTGGGCCTGCGCCGCTTCCGTCCGCACGAATATCTCGGCGCGGCACCGGCGAGCGCCTCCATCGCCGCGGGGCAGTCGGCGAGCATCACCCTGGAAGTGCTGGACCCGGGCAAGCGCGCGGTGAGTTTCGAATTCGCCTTCCTCTGACCCGGGCCGGGCATGGCGACGCGCGTTCTGCGATCCAGGCCGCGCCCCGGTCCGTGGCGCGAGGCCCGGGGCGGCGGTAGACTGCTCCTCCGCCGCACCCCCGAGCCGCCGTAGTGAACGCCCTGCATGCCCTGCGCGCCGAGCCGGCGCCGCCCTCGCATCCCCAGCCCGCGCTGCGCGACTACGTCGCCAAGGCGGTACGCCGCTACCTGCTGGACCTGGGCGATTGCGATTCGCACGAGCTCTACGACATCGTGCTGCGCGAGATCGAGGTACCGATGCTGGTGGAAGTCATGCGCCACTGCGAGGGCAACCAGAGCAAGGCCGCCGCCACGCTCGGCCTCAACCGCGCCACCCTGCGCAAGAAGCTCAAGCAATACGGCCTGGCCTGAGCACCGCGGGCGACGCGTCCGCGACGCTATAATTCCCGCCTTTCCCGGGAATCCTCGATGGCCGCCGCCGACCGCCTGCCCGTCCGCCGGGCCCTGCTTTCCGTTTCCGACAAGACCGGCCTGCTGCCGCTGGCTTGTGCGCTGGCCGAGGCTGGCGTCGAACTGCTGTCCACCGGCGGCACCGCGCGCGCGCTGCGCGAGGCCGGCATCGCGGTGCGCGACGTGTCCGAGCTGACCGGCTTCCCCGAGATCATGGACGGCCGCGTCAAGACCCTGCATCCGCGCATCCACGGCGGCCTGCTCGGGCGCAGCGGCACCGACGATGCGGTGATGCAGGCGCACGGCATCGCGCCGATCGACCTGCTGGTGGTGAACCTGTATCCGTTCGCGGCGACCGTGGCGAAGGCCGATTGCACTTACGACGACGCCATCGAGAACATCGACATCGGCGGTCCGGCGATGCTGCGCGCGGCGGCCAAGAACCACGAGCGCGTCAGCGTCGTGGTGGACCCGGCGCAGTACGACGCCCTGCTCCAGGCGCTGCAAACCGGCGGCACCACGCAGGCCCAGCGCCGCGCCTTCGCCGCCGCCGCTTATGCGCACACCAGCGCCTACGACGGCCAGGTCACCGAGTGGCTGTCGCGGCGCGCGGACGACATCGCCACGCCCGCCACCTGGCCGCGCAGCCTGCACCCGGCCTTCGAACTGGCCTCGGCCCTGCGCTATGGCGAGAACCCGCACCAGCGCGGCGCGCTCTACGTCGAGGCGGGCGCGCCGGGCGGCATCGTCGCCACCGCCCGCTTCGTGCAGGGCAAGGAACTGAGCTTCAACAACCTCGCCGACGCCGATGCCGCGCTGGAATGCGTGAAGGCCTTCGAGGCGCCGGCCTGCGTGATCGTCAAGCACGCCAATCCCTGCGGCGTCGCCGTGGCGGACAACTTGATGGCAGCCTACGACCGCGCCTACGCGGTGGATGCGACCTCGGCCTTCGGCGGCATCATTGCCTTCAACCGCCCGCTCGACGCGGCCACGGCCGGGGAGATCCTCAAGCGCCAGTTTGTCGAGGTGGTGCTGGCGCCGGCGATCGACGACGCGGCGCTGCCGTTGTTTGCGAAAAAGCCCAACGTGCGCGTGCTCGCCACCGGCGAACTGCGCCGCGGCGCCGGGCTGGAATACAAGCGCATCGCCGGCGGGCTGCTGGTGCAGGACGCCGACAGCGACGCGCTCACCGCGGACGACCTGAAAGTCGTCACGCGCAACGCGCCGACCGCCGCCCAACTGCAGGACCTGCTGTTCGCCTGGAAGGTGGCGATGTACGTCAAGTCCAACGCCATCGTGTATGCGCGCGACCTGCAGACCGTCGGCATCGGCGCCGGCCAGATGTCGCGCGTGGTGTCGGCGAAGATCGCCAGCCTCAAGGCCGAAGATGCGGGGCTGGAGGTGCGCGGCGCGGTGATGGCCAGCGATGCCTTCTTCCCCTTCCGCGACGGCATCGACGCAGCCGCGGCCGCCGGCATCGCCGCGGTGATCCAGCCCGGCGGCTCCATGCGCGACGAGGAAGTCATCGCCGCCGCCGACGAACACGGCATGGCAATGGTCTTCACCGGCCGCCGCCACTTCAGGCACTGAGCATGAAAGTCCTCGTCATCGGTTCCGGCGGCCGCGAACACGCCCTGGCCTGGAAGCTCGCGCAATCCGCGCGCGTGGACGAAGTGCTGGTCGCGCCCGGCAACGCCGGCACCGCGCGAGAAGACAAGTGCCGCAACGTCGAACTCGCCGCCACCGACCTCGATGGGCTGCTGGCCCTGGTGCAGCACGAAGGCGTCGGCCTGACGGTGGTCGGCCCCGAGGCGCCGCTGGTGCGCGGCATCGTGGACCACTTCCGCCGCGCCGGGCAGCGCATCTTCGGGCCGACCGAATACGCCGCCCAGCTCGAGGGCAGCAAGGCCTTCGCCAAGGACTTCCTCGCCCGCCACCGCATCCCGACCGGCTATTACCAGGTCTTCGACGACGTCGAGCTCGCGCTCGACCACGTCCGCGACGTCGGCGCGCCGATCGTCATCAAGGCCGATGGCCTGGCCGCGGGCAAGGGCGTGATCGTGGCGATGGACCTGCAGGACGCCGAGGACGCGATCCAGGACATGCTGCAGGGCAATGCCTTCGGCGCCGCCGGCTCGCGGGTGGTGATCGAGGAGTTCCTGGATGGCGAGGAAGCCAGCTTCATCTCGATCGTGGATGGAAAGCTGGCGCTGCCGATGGCCACCAGCCAGGACCACAAGCGCGTGCGCGACGGCGACACCGGCCCCAACACCGGCGGCATGGGCGCGTATTCGCCGGCGCCGGTGGTCACGCCCGAGGTGCATGCGCGGGTGATGCGCGAGATCGTCGAACCGACCGTGCAGGGCATGATCGCGGACGGGCATCCCTTCACCGGCTTCCTCTACGCCGGGCTGATGATCGACAAGTCGGGCGCGCCGAAGGTGATCGAGTTCAACGTGCGCTTCGGTGATCCGGAAACGCAGCCGGTGATGCTGCGGCTTCAGTCGGACCTGCTTGAGCTGTTGGAGGCCGCCGTTGACGGCGAGCTCGCCGGACACGGCGCCAAGTGGGACCCGCGGCCCTCGCTGGGCGTGGTGATGGCGGCCTCGCCCTACCCGGAGACGCCGCGCACGGGCGAATCCAGGCCATGGATCGCATCGCCCGTGCCCGCCGATGCCAAGGTCTTCCATGCCGGCACGACGCTGGCGCCCGATGGCCGCGTGCTGACGGCGGGCGGGCGCGTGCTCTGCGCCTGCGCGCTGGGCGACAGCGTGGCCGAAGCCCAGCGTCGCGCGTACGAGGTGGTGGAGGCGATCGGCTGGAACGGCGAGTTCCACCGCCACGACATCGGCTGGCGCGCGATCGCCCGCGAGCGCGCCTCGTCCTGACGCCGGCAACCTGAGTACACTGACCCGGTCGCGCATCGGGGGAACGGGGCACGTGGCGCACAACCAGTTCGAACTGCTGCGCCAGCGGCGCTTCCTGCCCTTCTTCGTGGTGCAGGCGCTCGGCGCCTTCAACGACAACGTCTTCCGCCAGGCCATCATCGG
This sequence comes from uncultured Gammaproteobacteria bacterium, assembly GCA_946885735.1. The sequence goes on along the minus strand of CAMPGW010000026.1, from coordinate 20,496 downwards.
CCTGCTGTTCTGGCTGGGCGTGCCCGACGACGAGCGCTCGCTCTACACCAACCTGGCGCCGGCGCTGTTCATCCTGCCCTACTTCCTGTTCTCCGCCACGGCGGGGCAGTTCGCCGAGAAGCTGGAAAAGTCGCGGCTGATCCGCATCACCACGGCGATGGAGATCGCCATCATGGCCTTCGCCGGCCTGGGCTTCTTCCTGCACAGCCTGCCGCTGCTGCTGGTGGCGCTGTTCGCCACCGGCGTGCAGTCCACGCTGTTCGGCCCGGTGAAGTATTCGATCCTGCCGTCCGTGCTCAAGCCGGAAGAGCTGACCGGCGGCAACGGCCTGGTCGAGATGGGCACCTCGATCTCGATCCTGGCGGGCATGATCTTCGGCGGGCTGATCTTCAAGCTCGCCGGCGACCAGGGGCCCTTCGTCGCCACGGCCGCCTTGGTCGCACTGGCCATCACCGGCAACCTGGTCAGCCGGTTGATACCGCGCGTGGATGCCGGCGCGCCGGACACGCGCGTCAACTGGATCCCGGTGGTCGAATCGCTGGCGGTGCTGCGGCTGGCGCGACGGCAGCCGGCGGTGCGCAACGCCATCCTCGGCATCTCCTGGTTCTGGTTCTTCGGCACCGTGCTGACCGCGCAGTTGCCGAGCTACGCGCCGCTGCACCTGGGCGGCGACGAGACGCTCTACATCTTCGCACTTGCGCTGTTCTCGATCGGCACCGGCCTGGGTTCGCTGCTGTGCGAGAAGTTCTCCGCGCGCACCGTGGAACTGGGCCTGGTGCCCTTCGGCGCGGTCGGCATGACCGCCTTCTGCGTGGACCTGTATTTCGCCCGCAGTGGCCCGGCGCCGGTGTCGGGCCTGGAACTTGCCGGCTTCGTCGCCGCGCCGGGCAGCCTGCGCATCATGGCCGACCTGGTGTTGATCGGCCTGTTCGCCGGCTTCTACGTGGTGCCGCTGTTCGCGCTGGTGCAGAGCCGTACGCCGAAGCAGGAACTGTCGCGGGTCATCGCCGCGCTGAACATCCAGAACGCCGCCTTCATCGTCAGCGCCGCGGTGCTGTCCCTGCTGGCGCAGCGCGCGCTGGGCTGGAGCATCCCGGAGCTGTACCTGGCCACCGGCATCGCCACCGCGCTGGTGTCGCTGGTGATCTTCAGCCTGGTGCCGGAGTTCTTCCTGCGCTTCCTGGCCTGGATCTACATCTCGCTGATGTACCGCGTGCGCATCCGCGGCGTCGAGGAACACGTGCCCGACGAGGGTGCCGCCCTGCTGGTGTGCAACCACGTCAGTTACATGGACGCGCTGGTGCTCAGCGGCGCCATTCCGCGACCCATCCGTTTCGTCATGTACTACCGCATCTTCAACACGCCCGGCGCGGCCTGGGTGTTCAAGGCCGCGCATGCCATCCCCATCGCCGGCGCGCGCGAGGATGCGGTGCTGATGGAGCGCGCCTTCGCCGAGGTGGACGCGGCGCTCGCCGCCGGCGAGCTGGTCTGCATCTTCCCCGAGGGGCACCTGACCCGCGACGGCGAGATCGACACCTTCAAATCCGGCGTCGAGCGGATCCTGCAGGCGCGGCCGGTGCCGGTCGTGCCGATGGCCTTGAAAGGGATGTGGTCGAGCATGTGGAGCCGCCGCGACAGCCACCTCGGCCGTTTGCGCGTACCGCGTCGGTTGCGCGCGCGCGTGGAAGTCGTCGCCGCCCCCGCCGTGCCCGGCGACACGGCTACGGCGGCGAGCCTTGAAGCGACCGTCCGCGCGCTGCGCGGCGACCAGGCCTGATACCTCGGGCTTCCAAGACTCCGGGCGGGCCGCACCGCGAACGTCAGTTGACGAAACCGGCGACCACGAAGATGGCCAGCACGGCCAGCCAGAGCAGCAGCACCCGCCACACCAGTGACATGGCGTCGCGCAGCTCGAGCAAGGCCGGCGCCTGCGCCGGACCGTCGATCGCGTAGGCATCTTCCTCGGCGAGCTCGCAGACCACGCTGGCGCGCGCCGCCGCGCCGAGGAAACCGATGTCCAGGCGCAGGCCGCCATTGGCATGCCAGTCCCGCCACGCCGCCAGCACGCCGTCGAAGTTCGCCGCCAGCGCCAGGCCGAAGGTCATCAGGTGCGCCACCGGCCAGTTGAGCAATCCGACGAACAACTTGGCCGCCTGCGCCTGCGCCGGCGGCAGGGCCCGCTGCGCCTCGCCCTGCGCCGCCAGCGACACCAGGCGGTACAGCAGCGCACCCGCGGGGCCGAGCAGGAGGAACCAGAACAGCACGCCGAACCAGCGCCAGAGCGCGCAGCGGAACACCGCCTCGACCAGCGCCGGCCCTTCGATGACCGGATCGCCGCCTTCCGGGAACAGGGCGGCCGCGGCGGCGCGTCGTTCGGCCGGATCGCGCGCCTCGACCACTTTGTCCACGTCGAGTTCGAGGTCGCGCGGGCCCCAGGTGTAGACCAGCGCCGCCAGCGCGAAGGCGAACAGCGGCAAGCCGTACCAGCGTTCGTCCAGCAGCCACTGCACCGCGCCCACCGCGAGCACGGGCACGCCCACGGCAAGCAGCAGGCCGAGGCGTCCTTGCCAGGCGCCCTGGCCTGCGAACACCCGTCCGAGCCAGTGCAGCCAGCCGATGAACCAGCCATAGCGGCGCACCGAGCCCAGGCCCGGTGCGACATGCCCCAGCACCAGGGCCAGCACGACGGCGATGAGGGCTAGATCCACGGGGCGTGTCCGGACGTCATGGGGCCGATTGTAGCCCCGGATCCCCGCGGCGGCGGGCCGGCGCCCCGCGCACGTGGACGCTAGTGCCGCGACAACCAGTCGTCGATCAGCCAGCGCGAGATGGACATGCGCGGCGAGCTGATCATCTCGCCGGCGGCCACCTGGCCGCGGATCTCGTCGGCGCTGAACCAGCGCGCATCCTCGAGCTCGGCGCCGATGCGCAGCGGTTGCGGTTCGGCCTCGGCCTCGAAGCCAAGCATCAACGCGGCCGGGAAGGGCCAGGGTTGCGAAGCCAGGTAACGACAGGCGCGGATGCGTACGCCGGCCTCCTCCATCACCTCGCGCGCCACGGTCTGCTCCAGCGATTCGCCCGGCTCGAGGAAGCCGGCCAACACCGACCAGCGCTTTTCCGGCCAGGCCGCCTGGCGGCCGAGTAGCAGGCGTTCGCCGTCGCTGACCGCGACGATGATCGCCGGATCGGTGCGCGGGTAATGCTCCAGGCCGCAGGCCGGGCAGCGCGCGAGGAAGCCGCCACGTCCCAGCACGGTGGCGGTGCCGCAGGCCCCGCAGAAGCGGTTGCGCGATTGCCAGTGCAGCAGCGCCCGCGCCTGCGCATAGGCGGAGGCCACGGGCGCCGGCCAGCGCAGCGCCGCGCTGCGCAGGTCCAGGCGCGCGGCCGGGGGTTCGGGCATCGCCCGCGCGTCCATCGCGAACCAGGCCGAGCCGTCGTCGTCGAGGCCGAGGAAGATCGCGTCGCCGGGGCCCTCGGCGGCGTGCTCGGCGCCGCTGCGAAAACGCGGTGATTCCTCGTCGCCGTCGAACAGCGCCTGGCCGTCGGCATCGAGCACCAGCACCCGCGCCTGCGGCCAGTGTCGCTGCAGCGCCTCGGCGTCCTCGCGCAGGTGCTCGGCCCGGTCCAGGCCGGGATGCTGGAAGGCGAACTGCCGCGGCGACGCGGTCACACCGAGAAGCTGCTCCCGCAGCCGCAGGTGGTCTTGGCGTTCGGGTTGCGGATCACGAACTGCGCGCCCTGCAGGCTTTCGCGATAGTCCACCTCCGCGCCCATCAGGTACTGCAGGCTCAGCGGATCCACCAGCAGGGTGACGCCGTCGCGCTCCAGCGCGAGGTCGTCCTCGGCGCGTTCCTCGTCGAAGGTGAAGCCGTACTGGAAGCCCGAGCAGCCGCCGCCGCTGATGTACACGCGCAGTTTCAGGCCCGGATTGCCTTCCTCGGCGATCAGGCTGGCGACCTTGCGCGCCGCCGCCTCGGTGAATTCGAGCGGCCGGTCGAGGTCTAGATAGGAAGGTTGGGCGTCCATGGCTGACTAGTATGCGCGGGTTGCGGCGGTTTCAAGCGACGGCGGCTGTCCTGCCCTGCCTTCAGGGCGCCTTGCGCGCGTCCCAGGTGAAGGCCTTCTCGACCTTGCCGGCATTGCCTTGCAGCGTCACCCGCACGCGCTGCGGGGTGAAGCCGGGCGGCAGCATCACGCTGTCCTCGATCTGCTGGAAATAGCGAAAGGAAAACGGCTTGCCCGGTGCGTTCCTGGTTTGCACCAGTTCGTCCCAACCGACCGTGCCCAGCTTGCCGTCGCGGATGCCATCCACGACGAAGCGCATCGTGCCGCGGCTGATGGCGCCGCGGTTCAGGTTCTGCGTCAGGGTGACGGTGTAGCGCCAGGTCCCGCCGCTCTCGGGCGCGAACACCGCCTCGTGCACGCGCAGGCCCTGGCGCTGGCCGGTGGAACCCACCAGGCGTTCGTAGAAGTCCAGGTCGGCGCGCAAGCCCGAGACTTCCTCCTCGCGCTCGGCCAGGGCCTTCTGCAACTCGAGGTTGGCGTTGCGGCTGATCTGGTCCGAACGCTTGAGGGTGGCGACCTGCTGGCGGATGTCGTCGAGCTCGGCGCGGTCGAGGCGGGACTGGCCGCGTTCGCGCTCGAGGTCGGCGCGGGCTTGCTCGAGACCCGGCGCCGCGCGGCGGCTGGCCCAGGTCCAGGCCAGCGCCAGGCTGGCGATCCACAGCAGCAGCAGCGCGACCAGGCCGATCCGCAGCCAGGCCGGGCCATGCGCGGAAGGGTTTCGGGGAGAGGGCGTGTCCATGCGCGCAGGATACCGCCGCCCGGCCTGACAGTCCGGCATCCCAGGGGCATAATCCGGTGTCCAGGGACAAAAATCGCGCAATGACTGAACACGACGGCTCCCCGATTCCCGAGGCCGACGCCACCCTGCTGCGCAGGGTTCCGGCGCGGGCGCACCTGATCGCGCGCCGCCTGCGGCGGTTGCACGCGGGCGGCTGGGACATCAATGCCTTGGCCCTGATCCAGGACGAGGCCGGCGCCCTCGGCGAAGGCAGCGCGGCGCTGGCGCTGGACGAGGCCGCGGACGCACTGGCGCGCATCGCCGGCATCACCGCCGAACTGGTGCAGGACGAACGCCTGCCAGAATCCGATACCGCCGATGCCCTGCTCGCGCTGGCCGACGCCGTGTCCGCCTGCATGCCCGAACCCGAGCCCGAGGTGATGCAGGTCGAGTACGAGGCCGTCGAACTGCGCATCGAGACCCTCACCGAAGAGACACCGCCGGCGCTTGCGCCAGATACGGATGTCGGGGCGCCGGACCCGGAGCCGGACCTGTGGGGGGACGATGCCTCCAACTTCGCCGCCCCCAGCGAGCCCTCGCCGGTGGCTCGGGCGGCCGCGCCAGCCAGCGCGCCCGTCGACAGCCATGCCGCGGCGGCACAGCGCAGCGGGAGCTTTTCGACCGCGCCGCCGGCTCCGGTACGGGGCCAGGCGCAAACGCTGGCGGCACCCGCCGCACCCACGCCGCCCGCACCGCGGGCCACGCCCGCCCGGCGCGGCGGCGAGTCCGGCCTGCCGGCCGGCTTCCGCCTTTACCACCTGAGCGAGTACGGCTCGGTCTCGCTCGAACTCGACCAGCGCTTCGAGGGCATGGGCGTGGAGATCGAACTGCTCGAGCAGGTCGAGGAACTCACGGAACTGCTCGGCGCGGTGCCGGCGGACCTGGTGCTGATCGATGCGCTGTTCGCGCCCGAACTGGAGGCGATCGGCGCCGCCGTGCGGCTGGCCCGCGCGCGCGCCAGCAGCCATCGGCTGCGGCTGGCGGCGATCGTGGACGAGGACGATATCGCCATGCGGCTGTCCGCGCGCCGCGCCGGCGTGGACGCCCTGCTGGTCGCGCCGAAGGACGCCGACGAGGTGCTGCGTCGGCTGCAACAACTGGTGGACCCGGAGCGCGAGGAAAGCTTCCGCATCCTGATCGTCGAGGACGACCGCAGCCAGGCGCTGTTCGCCGAGGGCATCCTGCGCAACGCCGGCATGGACTCGCTGGTGGTGATCGACGCCCTGGACGTGATGCCCGCGCTGCGCAACTTCCGGCCCGACCTGGTGCTGATGGACCTCAACATGCCGGGCGCCAACGGCATCGAGCTGACCGCGCTGATCCGCGAACAGGAGGCCTTCGCGCACACCCCGATCGTGTTCCTGTCGGGCGAGGCCAGCGAGGACCTGCAGTTCGATGCCATCGACGCCGGCGGCGACGACTTCCTGAGCAAGCCGATCCGCCCGCGGCACCTGATCTCGGCGGTGCAGACGCGCGTGCGCCGGCACCGGCAGCAGGAGAGCCGCCGCGTGCGCCGCCCCGACAAGGACGCCGCGACCGGCCTGGTGTACCGCAAGACGCTGCTCGAGCAACTCGATGCCTGCCTGGCCGCGGGTGAATCCACCGGCGGGCTGGTGTTCCTCGAAGTGGAGGGCCTGGCCCTGCTGCGTGAGCGCATCGGCCTGACCGCGCTGGAAATCCTGCTCGGCGACGTCAGCCGCCTGCTCACCCAGCGCGCCGGTGATTTGCCGACCACGCGCTTTGGCGACGGCAGCTGGCTGCTGCTCGATCGCAGTCGCGAGGAACTCGCGCTCGACTCGCTCGCCACCGATCTGCGCAGCGTGCTGATGGGGCACGCCTTCCAGGCCCTTGGCCATCCTCTGCGGCTGCGCTTGTCCGCGGGCGTGGCGGCGCTCCGGCACGGCTTCGCCGAGGCTGGCGCGATGATCAACGCGGTGGAGAAGGTCGCGCGCGAGGCCCGCACCCAGGATCGCGGCGTGCGTCGCTATGAGCCGCCGCGCGCGAGCGACGCAGTGCGCGAAGCGGCCCTGCTCGAACTGGTTCGCGAGGCGATCCGCAGCGAGAGCCTGGTGCTGCTCTACCAGCCGGTGGTGGCGGTGGCCGGAGGCGACGTCTCGCAGTACCAGGCGCTCCTGCGCCTGCGCGACGCTTCCGGCGGACTGCGACCCGCCGCCGAGATCATCCCGATGGCCGAGCGTACCGGCCTGATCGTCGAGATCGACCGCTGGGTCGCCATGCAGGCGATCTCGCTCATCCGCCAGCGCCATGACGAAGGCGCTCAGTTGCGCCTGTTCGTCACCCAGTCGCCGCTGACCCTGGCCGCCGCCGGCCAAGCCGACTGGTTGCGCCACGAGATCTCCTCGGCGGGCATCCCGGGCGATTGCCTGGTGGTGGAAGTCCGGCTCGAGGACGCCGCCATGCACGCGGCCGCGGTCCGGCAGTTCTGCGATGCAATGGCGACCACGCGCGTGCAGTTCTGCCTCAGCCAGTTCGAGGGCGGGCCGGACGCGGCGCGACTGGCGGCGCAACTGCCCCTGTCCTTCGTCAAGCTGGCGCGCAAGTACACCGCCGGCAGCCTCAACCAGGGCCTGCGCGACGAACTCAAGGCGCTGATCGACAGCGCACACGGTCGCCGGCTCGAGGTCATCGGCCACGGCGTGGAGGACGCGCAAGCCGCGGCCACGCTGTGGATGAGCGGCATCGACTTCATCCAGGGCAATCTCGTCCAGCAGGCGGACGCCGGCATGGACTTCGACTTCCACCAGGCGGTGCTGTGATGAAACACTTGTTGCCGAGCGATTTCCTCGTCGTGCGCTGGCTGGCGATCGCCACCGCGGCCGGCGCCGCCGTCGCGCAGGGCTTCGCCTTCTTTTCCCGCAACGCCTACTGGAACACGGTGGCCTTCGTCGCGGCGCTGCTCGCGGTGGCCGCGGTGGCGGCGCTGTGGCGGGCCATGGGCCTGCGCGGCAAGGCGCTGGCCAACGTCGTGGAAGAGTCGGGCGAGCAGGCCCGCATCATGGAGCAGCTGCAGCGCGAACTGGAGGTGCACAAGTCGCTGGAGCGCGAACTGGTCGAGGCCAAGCAGACCGCCGAGGCGGCGGTGATGGCCAAGGGCGAGTTCCTGGCCACCATGAGCCACGAGATCCGCACGCCGCTCAACGGCATCATCCCGATGCTCGACCTGCTGCTGACCTCCCGGCTGGCGCCCGACCAGCAGGACTTCGTGCGCACCGCCTACACCTCGTCGCGGCAGATGCTGCGCATCGTCGACGACATCCTCGACTACTCCAAGCTCGAGGCCAACAAGCTGCAGCTGGAGACCACCAGCTTCAACCTGCGCGAGCTGCTCGACTCCATCGTGCGATTGATGGAGAAGCCCGCCGAGACCAAGGGCCTGCGGCTGAACCTGCAGATCGATCCGACGGTGCGGCTGGCGCTGCGCGGCGACCCGGTGCGCCTGCGGCAGGTGCTGACCAACCTGGTGTCGAACTCGCTCAAGTTCACCGAGCGCGGCCACATCACGCTGGCGGTGACGCGCAAGGGCGAGACGCGCAGCGCGCACGAGTTGCGCTTCGAGGTCCGCGACACCGGCATCGGCATCAGCAAGGAGAACCTCGGCAACCTGTTCCGCGCCTTCGGCCAGGCCGACGCGTCCACCACGCGTCTTTACGGCGGCACCGGCCTGGGCCTGGTGATCTGCAAACGCATCATCGACCTGATGGGCGGCAAGATCGGCGTGGATTCCGAGCCTGGCCGCGGTTCGACGTTCTGGTTCGAGATCCCGCTGCTCAAGGCGGTGGGCGACACCCAGGGCCATCGCCAGGACCTCAACGGCGCCAAGATCCTCGCGCTGAGCAACGACCCGGCACTGGCGCAGCGGCTGCAACAGGCTGGTCCGGGCTGGGGTGCGCACATCACGCTGGTCGCGACCACGCAGGACGCGCTCAACGGCTTGCGCGCCGCGCTCGGCCGCGGCGGCGCCTGGGTGTTCGACCTGCTGCTGGTGGACCTCAACAGCGTGCGCAGCACGGCGATCGCCCTGCACCGCAACCTGCAGCGCTCGGCCGAGTTCGAATCGCTGCCGGTCGTGTACCTGCGCGGGCAGGACGCCGCGCCGGCCGAACTCAGCGACGGCCAGCAGGTGCTGATCCTGTCGCGCAACATGGGCATGCCGGAAATGCGTGGCGCGATCACCACCTTCGTCGCCACGCCGCCGGCGGCCAAGGTCAACAGCAGCGGCGGCGAAAGCTTCGCCGCTGAACTGCCGGAGACGGCGCCCGCGCCGCCGAAGAACCCGACGCCGCTGGCGAACCTGCGTGGACGCGTGCTGCTGGTCGAGGACAATCCCATCAACCAGAAGGTCGCGCAGAGCCTGATCAAGATGCTCGGTCTGGACTGCGTCTGCGCCGACAACGGCGAGATCGCCCTTGAGAAGTTGCGCGAGGGCGAGTTCGACATGGTGTTGATGGACTGCCAGATGCCGGTGAAGGACGGCTACCGCGCTACCGCGGAATGGCGCCAGATCGAGCAGGCGCAGAGCCTGTCGCCGCTGCCGATCGTGGCGATGACCGCCAACGCCATGGCCGGCGACCGCCAGAAATGCCTGGATGCGGGCATGGACGATTACCTCTCCAAGCCGGTGGACCGTCGCCTGCTGGAGAGTTGCATCGCCCTCTGGCTGCAGCGCTCGCCGCGCCGCGCCGGACAGCCGCGCGCGGCGCTGAACGTGCCGGCGCCGACCACGGGTCCGCGGCCGATGATGTCGTCCGGCCCCAAGCCGCCGCCGCTGGCGCCGCAGCCGGGCCGCCCGGCCACCCGGCCCGGTGGGGTACAACCGCCCTTCGCCACGCCCGAACCCGCGACCCGCGCGCCCGGCAACCCGACGCCGGCGCCGGCCTCGCGCATGCCGGCCTCGCCGACGCCGCCGCCTCCGTCGCGCATGCCCGTGTCGCCTGCCGCCGCCCAGGCCGCGGCGACAGCGAACGGCCCGGCCGCCACCGCGCTCGCCTCGCGCTTCGCCGCGGGCGGGCAGCCGCCGGCCGCGGGTGCGCCGGCGCCAGCGCCGGCAGCCGCCGCCGCACCGGTACTGGAACTGGAGGTGATCGAGGAACTGCGCTCGATCATGGGCGACGATTTCCGCGGCCTGGTCCGCATGTTCCTCGAGGACGCCCCCGGGCACATCGAGAACCTGCGCGTCGCCGCCGAGGCCAACGACATCGCCGCCATGGTTGCGCCGGCGCACACGCTCAAGTCCTCGAGCGCGAACCTGGGCGCGCTGGCGCTCTCCTCGGTGGCCAAGCGCATCGAGTTCGGCGCACGCACGCAGGCGCTGACCAAGCCCAGCCTGGCCGTGAACATGCTCGAGAACGAATTCCGTCGCGCCAAGGCGGCGCTGTCGGCGCTCTAGCGCGCGACGCCCGGCGCGCGGGCCGGGCGCGGCGAGGGGTTCAGAGTTTCATCTGCAGGTAAGGGCCTTCGCCGAGGCGGCCGATCAGGCCCAGCTGCGTCTCCAGCCAGTCCACGTGCTCTTCCTCGGACTGCAGGATGTCCTCGAACAATTCGCGCGAGACGAAATCGCCGCAGCCCTCGCAGTGGGCAATCGCGGCCTTGAGGTCCGGGATGGCGGCCATTTCCAGCCGCAGGTCGCACTCGATCGCCTCGCGCGGCGACTCGCCGATCATCAGCTTGCCGAGGTTCTGCAGGTTGGGCAGGCCGTCGAGGAAGAGGATGCGCTCGATCAGCTTGTCGGCGTGCTTCATCTCGTCGATGGACTCGTGGTACTCGTGCTCGGCCAGTTCCTTGAAGCCCCAGTTGCGGTACATGCGGGCATGCAGGAAATACTGGTTGATGGCGATGAGCTCGTTGTAGAGCACGCGATTGAGGTGCTCGACGACCTTCGGATCTCCTTTCACCGCGCGCACTCCTGTCTGGGCAGGAGGGAAGTTTAACGCGCGGCGGTGCCGCCGGCGGACCGCGTCAGGCGGCGCGCAGGACCGGCAGCGGGAACTCGACCGTGGCGCTCGCCTCGGCGAGCACCTGCGCGGCCAGCGAGACGCAGCTGCCGCAGCCCGAGCCCAGTCCGGTGCGCATGGTCAGCGCATGCACTTCGCGCACGCCTTCGTCCGCCGCCTGGCGGATATCGCGGTCGGTGACGCCGTGGCAGAGGCAGACGTACATGGGCGGGAGGCCATTCTTGCTGAGAACGGTTCTCATCCTCAGCCAAATGAGAACCGTTGTCAACAAGGGCCTGGCCTGGGGGCCGGGCATTTCGTTCAGGCAACCCGCCCGGAACCGCTGCGGCGGGGCGGCGGCGCGGGCAGTGCCGGGGCGGCGAGCGCCGACACCGCCTCCTCGCCGGCGACCAATCGCGCCAGGGGAGCCAGGTGGTGCAGCGCGCGCACGTACACCTCGCGCTTGAAGTGGACGACGTTCTCCACCGGGTACCAGAAGTCCACCCAGCGCCAGCTGTCGAATTCGGGCTTGTCGGTCAGGTCCAGGCGCAGGTCGGTTTCCTCGCAGCGCATCTGCAGCAGGAACCAGACCTGCTTCTGGCCAATGCAGGCGGGCCGCTCGCCACGGCGCACGCAGCGCTGCGGCAGCCGGTAGCGCAACCAGCCCGGCGTCGCGCCCAACACGTCGACGTGTGTGGGGTCGAGTCCGACCTCCTCGCGCAGTTCGCGGTACATGGCCTCGAGGGGCGTCTCGTCGGTGTTCATCCCGCCCTGCGGGAACTGCCAGCCGTCCCGGTTGACGCGCCGGGCCCAGAACACGCGACCGTCCTCGCGCATCAGCACGATGCCCACGTTGGGGCGATACCCGTCCGGATCGATCACGATCGGACTCCAAAGACTTCACTGCCGCCAGACTGCCACAGCGCGGCCGGCGCTCACAAGCGCGTCGCGGCCGGGGCCCGGATTCCAGGTGTTTGATTCCAAAGGCGGCGGGGGCTAAACTGCGCGGCCCGCCTGCATCGTGCACCGCGCAGCGGCGGCGCCCCATGGCTATGTAGCTCAGCCGGTTAGAGCACAGCACTCATAATGCTGGGGTCGGTGGTTCGAGTCCACCCATAGCCACCATTCCGCGTCTTCGACTACACCCGCCCCGTCACCGGCAGCAAGGCGCCGGTGATCGCGCTGGATTTGTCCGACAGCAGGAACACGATCACTTCGCCCAGTTGCCGCGGCGTCACCCACGTGCCGAAGTCGGCTTTCGGCATGTCGGCGCGATTGGCCGGCGTGTCGATGATCGAAGGCAATACCGCGTTGACGGTGATGCCGCGCTTCTTGAGCTCTTCCGCCAGCGCCTCGGTCAGCTTGGCCACGCCGGCTTTCGACGCCGCGTACGCGCCCATGCCCGCGCCCGCCTTGACCGCGCCATTGGCGCCGACGTTGACGATGCGCCCGTGGCCGTCGGGCAGGTGCGGCAGCGCCGCTCGGCAGGCCGCCACCGCAGTGCGCAGGTTGAGGCTGTAGAGGCTGTCCCAGGTGTCGAGCGAGCCTTCGCCGACGGTTTCCCAGCGAAAGCCGCCGGCGATGTTGACCAGCGCATCGAGGCGGCCGAACTTCGCGACGATCGCGGCGACCGCGGCATTCGCGCCGGCTTCGGTGGAAAGATCCACGTCGCCGAACAACTCGGCGCCCTCGAGCGGGGAGCGCGGTGCGGGCGCACGATCGATCGCGGCGACCTGGCCGCCCTCGGCGAGCACCGCCTGCACCACCGCGCCGCCGAGCGCGCCAAACGCCCCCGTGATCGCGACCACCCGCCCTTCGAGTTGCATGCGCATCCTCCCGTGTCCCGGGGCAATTCTAACCCCGGTGCGCGACGCCGGTTTTCAGCGGCGAGCCGTGCGCACGTAGATGGCCGGTACGCCTGCCAATTGCTTCTTCCAGCTCGACCGGTCCGGCAACATCATCGGCAGGCTTCCCGCGCCGGGCACGATCCGCAGCCAGGCCTGCTGGGCCGCCCCGAGCGCCGCCGAGTCCGGCGCGCCGTCGAAGACCGGCACGAACCACAGGCCGGGCCGGCCCCTGGCGTCCTTGCCCACGACCAGGAAGCAGCGCTCGATCGAGGCGTGGCGGGCGCAGACGTCGGCCAGTGCGATTTCCAGCTGCTTGCGGCGGGCATCCACGGCCTGGTTCGCCGCGGCGGCCTTGGGCTTGGCTTCGTTGGCCAGCGCCGCGAAGGCCAGCATCCAGGCGATCAGTGCGAGCATCCAGCGCATGCATCCGCTCCCGGCGACGATTGCCGCCCAGCTTATCGCACCGCCTTCGCCGACATCAGGTTTCGCAAAGCTTCGACAGGTCGGCGACGAAGCTGGCATAGGCCGCCGCGCGCGCCCCGCTGCCGCGCTGGCGCAGCACCCAGGACGGATGCACGGTGGCGAGCACGCGCGCGCCATTGCCGAGTTGCTGCCACTGGCCACGCGATTTCATCAGGCCGAAACCGCGGCCGAGCAGCGCCTGCGCCGCGGTCGCGCCCAGGCAGACGATCACTTCGGGACGGATCGCCTCCAGTTCGCGCTCCAGCCAGGGACGGCATGCGCGTTGCTCGGACGGACTCGGCTTGCCGTGCAGCCGGATCCTGCCGCGACGGATGAACTTGAAATGCTTCACCGCGTTGGTGACGTACATCTCCCGGCGCGGCAGGCCGATCTCGGCAAGCGCCTTGTCGAAGAGCTTTCCCGAGGGGCCGACGAAGGGCTTGCCGCTCAGGTCCTCCTCGTCGCCCGGCACCTCGCCCACCACGACGATGCGCGCGCTCGCCGGTCCCTCGCCGAACACGGTCTGCGTGGCGGGCTTCCACAGCGGGCAGGCGCGGCAATCCGCGGCCGCCTTGCGCAGCTTGCGCAGCGAGCTGCCAGGCGGCGGCAGGCCGTCGGCGGCAGGATCGCCCGGACCGCTCGGTGACGGGATTCGGCGGGACACGGTGCTACCCTAGCGCCCCGATTCTGAAGTGCCGCCGCACGGACCCCGCCCTTGGACATCTTCAAGACCTTCCGCCTGGAAGCCGCGCACCGGCTGCCGAACGTCCCGGCCGGGCACAAGTGCGCGCGCCTGCATGGGCACAGTTTCGCGGTCGAGCTGCAGGTGTCGGGCGAGCTCGGCGCGGACACCGGCTGGGTGATGGATTTCAGCGACATCAAGGCGGCCTTCCAGCCGCTGTACGAGCGCCTCGACCACCACTACCTCAACGACATCGAGGGGCTGGAAAACCCCACCAGCGAACGGCTGGCGATCTGGATCTGGGAGCGGCTCAAGCCGGCCCTGCCGCAGCTGAGCGCGGTGACCGTGCACGAGACCTGCACTTCGGGCTGCCGCTACACCGGCTGAGCCGGCGTAGCGGGATGTCTTCGATCAGGCGGCGTCGTGGGCCGCGGCGTCGGCGTCCGCGTCCACCGCATGGCCGTGGCGGTTGCGCGCCATCAGCACGTACACCACCGGCACCACGAACAGCGTCAGCAGCGTACCGAAGCTCATGCCGCCGACGATGACCCAGCCGATCTGGTGCCGCGCCTCGGCGCCGGCGCCGCTGGCGAAGGCCAGCGGGATCGAGCCGAGCACCATCGCACCGGTGGTCATCAGGATCGGTCGCAAACGCAGGCCGGCGGCCTCCAGCGCCGCCTCGGCCTTGCTGCGGCCGCGCTCCTGCAACTGGTTGGCGAACTCCACGATCAGGATGCCGTGCTTGGAGATCAGGCCGATCAACGTCACGACGCCGATCTGCGTGTAGATGTTCCAGCTGCCGGTGGGGTGCCAGAGTCCCGCGCCCGAGCCCAGGTTCAGTAGCACCAGGCACAGGAAGGCGCCGAACACCGCCAGCGGCACCGACACCAGGATCACCAGCGGGTCCACGAAGCTCTCGAACTGCGCCGACAGCACCAGGTAGATGAAGACCAGCGCCAGCACCAGCATCATCGTGGCGTCGGAACCGGACTCGCGGAACTCGCGCGACTGCCCCGACAGGTCGTACTGCGCGCCGGGCGCGACTTCCTGCAGCGCCTGCTCCAGCCAGGCCAGCGCCTCGCCCTGCGAATACCCCGGCGCCAGGCCCATGCTGATGGTCGCCGCGCGCAGCTTGTTGAAGTGATTGAGCTCCTTGGCCGCGACCGTCTCGGTGACGGTGGCGACGTTGTCCATCTGCACCATCGACCCATCGGCGGCGCGAACGAAGATGCTCGACAGGTCCTCCGGCGTGCGGCGCGCGTCGTCGGCGATCTGCACGATCACGTCGTACTGCTCGCTGCCCTTCTTGAAGCGCGTGACCCGGCGCCCGCCCAGCATCGTCTCCAGCGTGCGGCCGACCTGCGCCACGTCGGTGCCGATCGAGCCGATCTTGTCGCGGTTGAGTTCGATGCGAAGCTCCGGCTTGTTGAGCTTGAGGTCGCTGTCGGGGTTGGTCAGGCGCGGGTTCTCGGCGATCTTGGCGGTGAGTCGCTTGACGATCGTGTCCAGGTCTTCCCAGCTGCCGGTGGTCTGCACCACGAAGCTCACCGGCTGGCCGAAGCCGCCCTGGCCCAACGGCGGCGGCGTCACCGGGAAGGCCATCAGCCCGGTGATGCCCATGAACTGCGGGAACAGGCTGTTGGCCACGTCCTGCGCCGAGCGCTCGCGCTCGGACCAATCCTTCAGGCCGACGAAACCGATCGCCGAGGTGACGCCATTGAAGCCGACGATCTCGAAGAAGCGATTCTGCTCCGGGATCTTCCGGAAGATGTCCTCCATCTGCTTGGCGTACTTGTCGGTGTAATCGATCGTCGCGCCCTCGGGCGCGCTGGCGAAGCCGATCACCAGGCCCTGGTCCTCCTGCGGCGCGATCTCCTTCGGCAGCAGCGTGTACAGGCCGAACATCCCGACCAGCACCAGCAAGGCCCCGGCCACCACCAATCCGCCGCGCCCGAGCACGCCCGACAGCACGCGCTTGTAGCCGCGGTCCATCGCCGCCAGCACGCGCTCGCCGGTTTCGTAGAAGCGCCCGTGCTTGGTCTCGTGGCGCAGCAGGCGCGAGCTCATCATCGGCGACAGCGTCAGCGCGGTGAAGCCCGACACGATCACCGCGCCGGCCAGGGTCAGCGCGAACTCGATGAACAGCTTGCCGGTGCGGCCGGTCTGGAAAGCGAAGGGCACGTACACCGCCGCCAGCGTCAGGCTCATCGCCACGATGGCAAAACCGATTTCGCGGCTGCCCTTGAAGGCCGCCGCCATCGGCGACATCCCTGCCTCGACGTTGCGGAAGATGTTCTCCAGCATCACGATGGCGTCGTCGACCACGAGCCCGATCGCCAGCACCATCGCCAGCAGGCTGAGCGTGTTGATGGTGAAACCGAACAGATACATGATGCCGAACGCCCCGATCAGCGACACCGGGATCGTCACCAGCGGGATGATCACCGCGCGCCAGCTGCGCAGGAACAGGAAGATCACCAGCGCCACCAGCACGAAGGCCTCGAGCACGGTGATGTAGACCTCGTCGATGCTCTTCTGGATGAACACCGTGGAGTCGTAGGCGACCTCGACCTTCATGCCCTGCGGCAGGGTGCGGGTGATCTGCGGCAGCAGGGTCTGCAGTGCGGCCGAGATCTCCAGCGGATTGGCCACGGCCTGCTTCACGATGCCCAGCGGGATGGCGTTGTTGCCGTTGAAGCGGGCGCGGAAGCGCGAGGAATCCGCGCCCAGCTCGACCGTGGCGACGTCGCCCAGGCGCACCAGGTAGCCGCCGGTGCGCGAGAGGATGACGTTGGAGAATTCCTCCGGCGTGCGCAGGTCGGTGGGCGAGAGCACGGTGAACTCGCGCTGCCGGCTCTCGACGCGGCCGGCGGGAATCTCGACGTTCTGCGCGCGCAGCGCCGACTCGACGTCGGCCGGCGTCATCCGCACCGCGGCCATGCGCTCGGGATCGAGCCACACGCGCATCGCATAACGGTTGCCGTAGACCTGGGCCTGGGCCACGCCCGGGATGGTCTGCACGCGGTCCTTGACCACGCGGTTGGCGAAGTCGGCGATTTCGATCAGCGAATGCCGGTCCGAGGAGAAGGCCAGGTAGATGATCGGCTGCGCGTCGGCTTCCTGCTTCTGCACGATCGGCTCGAGCGCATCCAGCGGCAGCGCCGCGCGCGCCTGCGCAACGCGATCGCGCACGTCGGACGCCGCGGCGTCGGCGTCGCGATCGAGGCGGAAGCGCACCGTCACCTGGCTCGACTCGGCGCGCGACACCGACTGGATGAAGTCGATGCCCTCGATGCCCGACAGCGCATCCTCGATCGGCTTGGTGATCTGCGACTCGATGACCTGCGCGTTGGCGCCGGGGTAGCCGGTGGCCACCGTCACCACCGGCACGTCCACGTTCGGGATCAGGCGCACCGGCAGGCGCGTGTAGGCGATGATCCCGACCAGCAGGATGATCAGGTTCATCACGATCGCCAGCACCGGGCGGCGGATCGACAGGTCCGAAAGCACCATGGATCAGTCCTCGAAGAAGGGGCGCGCGATCAACCCGCGGCCGGGGCGGCCTTGGCGGCGGTGGGCGCGGTCGCCGGCGCGGCCGGCTTGGCCTGCACCGGTGCGCCGTCCTGCAGCTTGAGCTGGCCGGTCACCACCACCTCGTCGCCGTCCTTCAGGCCCGACGTCACCTCGACCTGGCCGGGCAGGCGCGTGCCGAGTTCCACCGGCACCTGCTTGGCCTTGCCGCCCTGGATCACGAACACCGTCTTCTGCTCGCCCATCGGCCAGATCGCCTGCTCGGGCACCAGTAGCGCCTTGGCAGTGGTGCTGAGGGTGATGCGTACGCGCGCCGACATGCCGGGGCGCAGCTTCAAATCCGGATTTTCCAGGCTGGCGCGCAGGGCGACGCTGCGGCCGCCGGCATCCACCGTGGGCGCGATCGCCACCACCTTCGCCTCGAAGCGTTCGTCCCGATACGCGTCCACGCCGAACAGGACCTTCTGCCCCACCGCCAGGCTGGAGAGCACCACTTCCGGCGCGCGCAGGTCGAGTTCGATCGGATCCAGGCGCACCAGCTGCACCAGCTCCTGGCCGACGTTGACGTAGTCGCCGGCGCTGACGTTGCGCAGGCCGGTGACGCCAGCGAAAGGCGCGCGGATGACGGTCTTGTCCAGGTGCGTGCGCGCCGATGCCGCGCGCGCCTGGTTGACGTCGAGCTCGGCACGGGTGGTGTCGAGGTCGGCGCCGGCGATCAGCTGCTTCTGCGCCAGTTCGGTGGCGCGCTTGTAGGCGCGACGCGCATTCTCCAGGTTGGCGTTGGCCTCGTTGAGGTCGGCGCGCACCAAGGCATCGTCGAGCGTGAACAATACCTGCCCGGCGGCGACGCGCTCGCCTTCCTGGAAATGCACCTTCTCGATCTCGCCGGCGACTTCGGGGCGCACGATGACCGACTCGTCCGCGCGCAGGGTGCCGACGGTCTCGAACTGGTTGGGCAGGGACTGGGTGCGCACGCGCACGCTTTCCACCGCCGTCGGCGGCATGCCGCCGCCCGGTGGGCCGCCGGCGCCAGGCCCGCCGTCCTGCTTGCAGGCGGACACGCCGAGCACGAGGAAGGTTGCGAGTGGCAACAACAGGAAGGGTCGACGCATGGAAGCCGCCTCGGGTCTTTGCGAAATTACTGGACTGGTCAGTATAGCGGGCCGATGCCGACGCGAGACCCTGCCGAAAGTCAGAACGGCAGCGGTTCCAGCCGCAGCGATTCGTGCGTTGGCCCGCCGCCGTCGCCGGCATGCGGCAGCCAGCCGAGGCAGGGCGCGACCAGGGCGTCCTGCAACAGCTCGCGGTAGGCCTGGGCATCGGCGAAAGCGGGATCGATCCGGTTGCCGATCCATCCCACCAGCCGCAGGCCGTCGGCGTGGATCGCCCGCTCGCTCAGGCGTGCATGGTTCAGGCAGCCCAGCCGCACGCCGACGACCAGCACCACCGGCAAACCCAGCAAGTGCGCGAGCTGCGACTGTTCCAGGCCATCCGCCAGCGGCGCCAGCCAGCCGCCGGCGCCCTCGACCACCACGACGTCTGCATCGGCCGCCAATCGCGCGTAAGCGGCCTGCAGCGTCACTGGCGATACTTCGACGCCGGCGCGGCGCGCGGCCAACTGCGGTGCGGTCGACTCGGGCAGGGCATAGGGGTTGTGCACGTCGTACGGATGCGACGGGCGGCTCGCCGCCTGCAGCGCGAGCGCATCCTCGTTGCGCCAGCCCTCGGCGCTGGCGGTGCAGCCGCTGGCTACGGGCTTCATGCCGGTC
This sequence comes from uncultured Gammaproteobacteria bacterium, assembly GCA_946885735.1. Next base: position 1,411 of record CAMPGW010000026.1, on the reverse strand, counting down.
GCGCGCAGCCCGCGCGCCTGCAAGGCACGCAGCAGCGCGACGCTGGCGACGGTCTTGCCGATGCCGGTGTCGGTGCCGGTGACGTAGAGGCCGCGCGCGCCGGGATGCATGCGCCGATTCTACCGTCTGTGCGCTGCTACACTGTGGCGCTCACGGAGGCCCTGCATGTTCGAAACCGCCGCCCTGTCCGGCAGCAAGCCCGAGCAGTACGCCGAACTGGCCGCGCAGGCGCGCGGGCTGCTCGCCGGCGAACGCGATCGCATCGCCAACGCCGCCAACCTGAGCGCGCTCATCTACCACGCGCTGCCGGACCTGAACTGGGTCGGCTTCTACTTCTTCGACGGCCGCGAACTGGTGGTCGGCCCCTTCCAGGGCCATCCGGCCTGCGTGCGCATCGCCCTGGGCCGCGGGGTCTGCGGCACCGCCGCGCAGACCCGCCAGACCCAGCGCGTCGCCGACGTGGAGGCCTTTCCTGGCCATATCCCCTGCGATTCGGCCTCGCGCTCGGAGCTGGTGGTGCCGCTGTTCGAGGGCGACGCGCTGGTCGGCGTGTTCGACCTCGACAGCCCGATCCTCGACCGCTTCGACGCCGACGACCAGCGCGGCCTCGAGGCGATCGCGGCGATCTTCCTGGAGTCCCTGCGATGAGCGAGAAGCTGCGCAACATCGGCCCGAAGTCCATGGCCTGGCTGCGCCAGACCGGCGTGCGCACGCTCGACGACCTCAAGGCCGTGGGCGCGCTCGCCGCCTACGTTCGGGTCAAGCGCGCGGGCTTCAAGCCCAGCCTCAACCTGCTCTACGCACTGGAGGGCGCGATCCTCGACTGCCACTGGCAGGAGATCCCCGACGAACGCCGCAGCGATTTGATCCTGCAGGCCGACGCGGCGGTGGCGCTGCTGCCGCAGCCCAAGGGCAAGCGCATGCCGGCGGCCGGGCCGGTCACCACCACGCGCAATGACGAGGACGAGCACGCAGTGCTGCCGGACCCGGACGGGTTCGGTGGCTTCGACGAGCCGTCCGCCGGTCCCGACGACCACGGTTGAGCGCCGCGCGCGCGGCCTTCAGCGCACGATCGCGTAGTCGCGCGCGTCCTCGCGCCAGGCCGGCGTCGCGCGGATCGTCGGCAGCACGTCTTCCGGACGATCCACCAGGGTCCACATCTCGGCATGGCCCGGGTTGAGGAACTTGTGCTCGATCACCTGCTGAAGGAAGGCCTGCAGGCCATCGTAGAACCCGTCGGTGTTCAGCAGCACGATCGGATTGAAGTACAGGCCCAGGCGCTTGAGCGTGATCGCCTCGAACAACTCCTCGAGCGTGCCGCAGCCGCCCGGCAGCGCGACCACCGCGTCCGAGCCGGTGAGCAGCTTGTGCTTGCGCTCGCGCATGTCCTCGACCAGGTCGAGGTGGGTCA
>CAMPGW010000025.1 GCA_946885735.1 uncultured Gammaproteobacteria bacterium | reverse complement strand
GTCGGTGGAGTATCCGGCGTTCGGCGGCGTTTTTGTAGTTTAATTACGCGCCGTCCGCCACGCTGCCGATCTTAGCGAAGCGGGCCGGTGCCGGGCAAATTGTGCGCCTGCAGCAGTCCGGCCCCCGTGCTTGTCGTTAAACTACATTGCGAAGTCTCGAATAGTGCCGCGGCACGGAGGGGTGACATGGCGGACGTAGCGCTGGCCGGAATCGTCAAGGATTTCGGGCCGGTCCGGATCCTGCACGGGGTGGACCTGCAGATCCGCGATGGCGAGTTCATGGTCTTCGTCGGGCCTTCCGGTTGCGGCAAGTCCACCCTGCTGCGGGTCATCGCCGGGCTGGAGGAGATCAGCGCGGGCGAACTGCGCATCGGCGGCCGGGTGGTCAACGAGGTGCCGCCGGCCGAGCGCGGCATCGCGATGGTGTTCCAGAGCTATGCGCTCTACCCGCACATGAACCTGTTCGACAACATGGCCTTCGGCCTGAAGCTGGCCAAGGTGCCGAAGGACGAGATCGAGCGCGAGGTGCGCAACGCCGCGCGCCTGCTGCACATCGAGCACCTGCTCGAGCGCAAGCCCAAGGATCTTTCCGGCGGCCAGCGCCAGCGCGTGGCGATCGGCCGCGCGATCGTGCGCAAGCCCGAGGTCTTCCTTTTTGACGAGCCGCTGTCGAACCTCGACACCGCCCTGCGCGTGCGCATGCGCTACGAGTTCGCCAAGCTGCACCAGGATTTGAAGACCACCATGGTCTACGTCACCCACGACCAGGTCGAGGCGATGACGCTCGCGGACCGCATCGTCGTGCTCAATGCGGGCCGAATCGAGCAGGTGGGTTCGCCACTCGAGCTCTATGAGCATCCCGACAACCTGTTCGTGGCCGGCTTCATCGGTTCGCCACGGATGAACTTCATCCCGGCGCGGGTGATGGAGCGTTCCGCGACCGGCGCCAACGTGCAGCTGGCTTCCGGCGAGGTGATCCATTGCGACGTGGACGCCTCGGGCGCTGCCATCGGCGATGCGGTGACGCTCGGTGCGCGACCGGAACACCTGCGCATCAACGGCGGACCCAACCTGATGTCCGCGACGGTGACCTTCGTCGAGTCGCTGGGCTCGTCCACCCAGGCCTACTGCACCCTCGCCGGCGTGGACGAGGCGCTGACCTGCACGCTCAGCGGACAGTCGCGGGTGAAAGCCGGCGACGTGCTGCCGCTCGGCGTGGCGGCGGCCGATGCCTACCTGTTCGGCGAGGACGGCCGCGCCTTCCCGCGCCTGCGTCGCACGCCGGCCGTCGGCGCCGACGCCGCGTGAATCCCGCGGCCGGACCGTCGCCGCGCGCGCGGCCGCGCGCCGGCGCCCTCGCCGGCCTGTGCGCAGTCCTGCTGCTGGCCTGCGCGCCGGCCGCGCGGGCCGACGAGCTCAAGCTGCTGGTGTGGATCAACGGCGACAAGGGCTACAACGGTTTGCAGAAGGTCGGCGACGCCTTCGCGCGCGCGTCCGGCGTGCGCGTCACCGTGCAGCATCCGGAAGGCGCGCCCGACAAGTTCCAGAGTTCGACCGGCGCCGGCAAGGGCCCGGACATCTTCTGCTGGCCGCACGACCGCACCGGCGAATGGGCGCGCTCCGGACTCATCGTTCCGGTCCGTCCATCCGCGCGCATCCGCGGCGAGATCGAGGACTCGGCGTGGAAGGCTTTTGAGTACCAAGGCCAGACCTGGGGCTATCCGTTGGCGATCGAGGCGATCGGCCTGATCTACAACAAGGCCCTGTTGCCGACGCCGCCGACGCGATTCGAGGACATCCCCGCACTGGATCGCCGGCTCGCCGCCCGCGGCAAGAAGGCCATCCTCTGGGACTACGACAAGAGCTTCTTCAGCTGGGCGCTGATGGCCGCTGGCGGCGGCTACATCTTCGGCCGCGACGCCGAGGGCAACCTCGACCCGCGCGACGTCGGGGTGAACACACCCGGCGCGGTGCGCGGTGCGACCGTGCTGGCCGACCTGGTGCGCAACGGCCAGATGCCGCGCGGCGCCGGTTATGCGGAAATGGAAAGTGCCTTCAGCCGCGGCGAAGTGGCGATGATGATCTCCGGGCCCTGGGCCTGGGACAACGCGCGCCGCACCGGCATCGACTTCGGCGTGGCGCCGGTCCCGAGCATCGGCGGCAAGCCGGCCAAGCCCCTGGTCGGCGTGCTCGGCTGCATGATCACCGCGCCCAGCCAGGTCAAGGACATCGCGCGCGAGTTCATCGAGCAATGGCTGTTGCGGGTGGACAGCCTGAAGACCATCAATGCCGACGTGCCGCTGGGCACGCCCGCCAACAAGGCCTTCTACGCCGAGCTGGCGCGCGACCCCAACATCGAGGCGACGATGGAAAACGCGCGCCGCGGCGAGCCGATCCCGAACATCCCGGAGACCGGCAAGTTCTGGACCGCGATGGATGCCGCGCTCGAGGCCATTACCCAGGGCCGGCAGTCGCCCAAGGCGGCGCTCGACGGCGCCGCGGCGCGGATCAAGACCCGGTGAGCGGCGCGCCGCGCGCCCTGTCCTGGCTGCTGGCGTCGGCGCTGGCGGCGGGCTTCCTGTTCCTGGCTTTCAACATCACGATGGCCGGGCATCCGTTGTGGGCGCTGGCGGTGCTGGCGCTGGCGGGCACCGGCTTCTACGTCTACCTCTCGAACGCCGCCTTCGCCTATCGCTACTTGTTCCCGGGGCTGGCGGGCATGTTGCTGTTCGTCGCCTTCCCGCTGCTGTACACGGTGCAGATCGGCTTCACCAACTACTCGTCCAACAACCTGCTCAGCCAGGAACGCGCGCGCGACTACCTGCTCGAGCAGGCGCTGCCGAAGGAAGGCTCCACGCTGTCGTACACGCTGCATGCGGATGGCAACGAGTTCCGCATCGTGCTCACGCCCCTGCACGAGCCGCAGGACGAACGGGATCCGGCGCGCTGGTCCGCATTGCAGGCGCAGGCGCTGGTGTCGGGCCCGCTCGCCCTGCGCGCGCCCTCACCCCCGGCGCAGACGCAGATGCTGGCGCCCGACCAGGCCAGCTTCCACATCAATGCGCCGCTGCCCTTGCGCGAGGTACTCAAGCATCGCGACGTGCTGCGGCGACTGCAGCTCAAGCTGCCGGACGGCAGCCTGCTCAGCTATGCCGGCGTGCGCGAGTTCGGCGAACTGGTGCCGGTGTGGACGCCGCGCGCCGACGGCGGGCTGGTGAACACCGCGACCGGCGAGGCGTATCGCGCCAACCTCGACACCGGCTTCTTCGAGACGGCCGATGGCGCCCGCCTGCAGCCCGGCTTCAAGGTCACGGTCGGCTTCGCCAACTACGTGCGCATGTTCTCGGACCCGGACTTCCGCGGTCCGTTCCTGGCGATCTTCGGCTGGACGCTCGCCTTCGCGACCCTGACGGTGGTGTTCTCGCTGATCCTGGGCCTGACACTCGCCGTCGTGCTGAACTGGGAGGCGCTGCGCTTCCGCACGCTCTATCGCACCCTGCTGTTCCTGCCCTACGCGGTGCCCGGCTTCATCTCGATCCTGGTGTTCAAGGGCCTGTTCAACCAGAACTTCGGCGAGATCAACGCCATACTAAATGCGCTGTTCGGCATCAAGCCGGCCTGGTTCGCCGATCCACTCCTGGCCAAGACCATGTTGCTGATCGTCAACACCTGGCTCGGCTATCCCTTCATCATGGTGCTGTGCACTGGGCTGATAAAGGCCATTCCCGCCGACCTCTACGAGGCCTCGGCGATCGCCGGCGCCAGCCCGCTGGCCAACTTCTTCAAGATCACCGCGCCGCTGATCGTCAAGCCGCTGATGCCGCTGCTGATCGCCGCCTTCGCCTACAACTTCAACAATTTCGTGGTGATCTCGCTGCTCACCGACGGCCGGCCGGACTTCCTCAACACCAAGATCCCCGCCGGCACCACCGACATCCTGGTGTCCTACACCTACCGCATCGCCTTCCAGGACTCGGGACAGAACTTCGGCTTGGCGGCTGCGATTTCCACGATGATCTTCATCCTGGTGGCGATGCTCTCGCTCGCCCACCTGCGCATCGCCCGCGTCAACCAGGATTTGAAATGAGGAGGGTCGCGCCATGGCGATCGTGACCGGACGGGGCCAGCGCTGGCGCATCGTCGCCGCGCACGCCGGCTTGATCACGCTGATCGCGGTCACCCTGTTCCCGCTGCTGGCGGTGGTGTCCATCTCCCTGCGGCCGGGCAACTTCTCCACCGGCACGCTGATCCCGGAGACGATCAGCCTGGAGCACTGGAAGCTGGCGCTCGGCATTTCCTACCAGGCCGCCGACGGCAGCCTGGTGACGCCGCCCTTCCCGGTGCTGCGCTGGCTGTTCAATTCGATCAAGGTGGCCGGCATCTCGGCCCTGCTGATCGTCGCCATCTCGACCACCGCGGCCTACGCCTTCGCGCGTCTGCGCTTCCGCTACAAGGCCGCGATTCTCAATTCGATGCTCCTGCTGCAGATGTTCCCGGCGGTGCTGGCGCTGGTGGCCATCTACGCGATCTTCGACGCCATCGGCTCCTACCTGCCGTGGCTGGGCATCGAAACGCACGCGGGCCTGATCCTGGCCTACCTCGGCGGCGTGGCGATCCACGTCTGGACCATCCGCGGCTACTTCGAGACCATCCCGGTCGAGATCGAGGAATGCGCGAAGGTGGACGGGGCCACCCACTGGCAGGCCTTCCGCCACGTGCTGCTGCCGATGGCGGTGCCGATCCTGATGGTGGTGTTCCTGCTCGCCTTCATCGGCACGATCATCGAGTATCCGGTGGCCTCGGTGCTGTTGCGCGAGGAGGACAACCTGACCCTGGCCGTGGGATCGAAGTACTACCTGTACGAGCAGAAGTACCTGTGGGGCGACTTCGCCGCGGCGGCGGTGCTGTCGGGCCTGCCGATCACGCTGGTGTTCCTGGCGGCGCAGCGCTGGATCGTGTCCGGCCTGACCTCGGGCGGCGTGAAGGGCTGACGTGCACGCCGACCGCTACGCCGCGCGCGAGAACGACTGGCGCAATGGCGCGCTCGTGTACCAGGTATTGGTGGACCGGTTCGCGCCGTCGAGCGGGCTCGAGGCCAAGCGCGGGCACTACGCCGCGCCGCGGCGCTTGCGTGCCTGGGACGAACTGCCGGTGCGCGGGGAGTACCTCGCCGAGCACGGCGTCTGGAGCCACGAGATCGACTTCTGGGGCGGCGACCTCGACAGCCTGCGCGGTCGGCTCGACCACTTGCGCGATCTTGGCGTGGACGTGCTGTATCTCAATCCGATCCACGATGCCTGGACCAACCACAAATACGACGCCAGCGACTACCACCGCGTCTCGCCGGAGTATGGCGACCTGCAGGCGCTGGACGCCCTGATCGCCGACGTGCACGCGAACGGGATGAAGATCGTGCTCGACGGCGTGTTCAACCACATGGGCCGTCGGGCCGCCATGTTCGAGCAGGCGCGCGCCGATCCGGGCGGCGCCCACCGCGACTGGTTCGCCTGGCTCGGCGATGGCACCGACGCGCGCGGCTGGATGGACGCGCGCAACCTGCCGGAACTCAACCTGGAAAATCCTGCGGTGCGCGCCTTCCTCTACGAGGCCGAGGAGTCAGTCGTGCAGTCCTACCTCGCGCGCGGCGTGGATGGCTGGCGGCTGGACGTCGCCTACGACCTCGGCTTCGAGTGGCTCGGCGCGCTGACGCAGGCGGCGCACCGGCGCAAGCCCGGCTCGCTGGTGGTCGGCGAGATCGGCAACTATCCCGCCGAATGGCTGCGCTGCCTCGATGGCGTGGTCGGCTTCACGATGCGCGAACTGGTGCTGCGCATCGCCGGCGGCGAGATCACCGCCGCTGCCGGTGCGCGCATGCTCGCGCGCCTGGTCGCCGACGCCGGCATCGAGCCCATGCTCAAGTCCTGGCTGATGCTCGACAACCACGACACACCGCGACTGGCGAGCGTGCTACCCGCCCTCGGCCCGCGTCGGCTTGCGCAGGTGCTGCAGTTCACCCTGCCGGGCTCGCCCAACCTGTACTACGGCAGCGAAGTGGCGATGGAGGGCGGCGACGATCCGGAAATGCGCGCGCCGATGCGCTGGGACCGCGTCCGTGACGCCCACCCGGAGCTGGCCTGGATGCGCGCGCTGATCGCCCTGCGACGCCGCCACTGCGCGCTGCGCATTGGCGACTTCCGGCTGCTGGAAGCCGACTGCTTGCTCGCCTTCGAGCGCCATACCGACCGCACCGCCGACAGCGTGCTGGTGCTGGCCAACCCGACCCCGGATTCCGTGACCGAGACCGTGCTGGTGCCCGATTCGCGGCTGATGAACATGGGTCGGTTGCACGACCTGCTCGAGCCCGACGCTCCACCGGTGATCGTCACCTCCGCCTTCCTGCGCCTGACGCTGCCGCCGCATGGCGTGCGGGTGCTGGCGCCGGATACCGCCGCCGCGCACGGCTACACGGCCTACAAGCGCGTTCCCTGACGCCGGCGCGGCGTGTGGCCGGCATCCGGGCAATAATGCGGCTCGCCCCCAGGTCGTCCCCCCATGAAGATTCCCGCCGGCCTGCAGCCCCTGATCGAGGATGGCGTCATCGACGCCGTTCTGCGGCCGCTCAAGAGCGGCAAGGAGGCCTCGGTCTACGTCGTGCGCTGCGGCGACGAGATCCGCTGCGCCAAGGTCTACAAGGACCTGGCCCAGCGCAGCTTCCAGGCGCGCGCGCAATACCAGGAAGGCCGCAAGGTGCGCGGTAGCCGGCAGTCGCGCGCCATCGAAAAAGGCAGCAAGTTCGGCCGCAAGACAATGGAGTCGGCGTGGAAGAACGCCGAAGTGGATGCGCTGTACGCGCTGCACGGCGCCAACGTGCGGGTGCCGAAGCCGCACGGCTTCTACAACGGCGTGCTGGTGATGGAACTGATCACCGACGCCGAGGGCCACAGCGCGCCGCGGCTGGGCGAGGTCGAGCTCGAAGCCGCGCAGGCGCGCGAGTTCTTCACCTTCCTGGTGCGACAGGTCGTGCGCATGCTCAGCCTCGGCCTGATCCACGGCGACCTGTCCGAATACAACGTGCTGGTTGCGCCGGAGGGTCCGGTGATCATCGACCTGCCGCAGGCGGTCAGCGCCGCCGGCAACAACAACGCGCGCGCCATGTTGCTGCGCGACGTCAACAACCTGCGCGCCAGCCTGGCGCGCTTCGCGCCCGAGCTCGAAACCCTTCATTACGGCGAGGAGATGTGGGCGCTGTTCGAGAAGGGCGAGCTGCAGCCGGAGACGGCGCTCACCGGCCGTTTCCGTTTCGATACCCGCAAGGCCGACGTCGGCGCCGTGCTGTTGTCCATCGAGGACGCGCGGCAGGAAGCGATCATCCGCCAGCAGGGCCGGGAAGCGGCGGCCGAACAGGGCGACTAGGCAGCTGCGTCCGGCTTGACCCAGGTCATGGGCGGGGCCGGAACGGGGGCGGAAAATGCCGGGCATCGAAAAGGAGCCCTGCCGTGAAGAAGTTGAGCCTGTATGCCCTGCTTGCCGCCCTCCTGGTCACCGTTGGCGTCGCCCTCGCCAGCGTGGACGTCGCCGGCGCCGAGGCCGTCGAGTCGGAGCAGCCCGCCGGGATGATGGTCCCGTTCTGAGGCCTCACTGCGCGAGCGTCACCTCGACCTCGCGCGAATCCTCGCGCCCGCGATCGTCCACCGCCGACAGCCGGAAACGGCCGGCCCGCGGCGGTGTCCACGCCAGCGCGGCGCCCGGCGCGCTGGCGCCGAGGTAGCTGTCGCCGGCGAACCAGTACACACGCGACACGTCGGCATCCACCGTCGCCGACAGGCTCAGCTGAGCCTGCTCGGGATGCGACAGCCGCAGCGCGTAACGCGTGGCGCGGAACGGCGAGGTGATCTGCAGCGGCGAGCCCAGCCAGTCCTGCCCGCAGTCGCCCGCCGGCGGCCGCTGCCGCGGGATGCCGGCCTGCGCGAACACCCGCGCCAGGTCCGAGGGCCAGTATTCGAACACCTGCATGCGCATGCGCGCCGGATCGAAAGGCCCGCAGGCGAGCTGGCCGGTCGCCGTGTCCACCGGCACCGCGCGATGCACGCGGCTGAGCCGGATCGGCGACTTGCCGGGGATGAACCAGGTCTCGCCTCGCTCCGGGCACCAGGCGTTGGGCAAATCTCCGGAGGCGCGGCAGACCTCGACGCGCTTGAGCGCCAGCGGCCATTGCCGACGCGGTTCGGCGAGGTCCACGCGCGCCGCGCGCAGGCCATCCACCACGTCGAAGAACAGCGGCGCCGCCGCTTCCACGCCGACCAGCGCCGGATTGCCGGCGCCGTCGAAGTTGCCGAGCCAGACCACCAGCGCGTAGGGCCCGACCAGGCCCACGCTCCAGGCGTCGCGGAAACCCCAGGAGGTGCCGGTCTTCCACGCCACCGGAAAGCGCGGGCCGAAATCCTGCACGCCGTCCGGCCGCGGCGTGGCCAGCAGCATGTCGCGGGTGATGAAGGCCGCCTCGGGGCTGATCAGGCTGGCGCCGTCCTCGAGCGGTGCGTCGGCGCGCCAGCGCAGCGCGCGCAGGCGTCCGTCGTTGCCGAGCATGGCGTACATCCGCGCCAGCTCCTCCATGCTCGCCTCGCCGCCGCCGAGCACCAGGGCCAGGCCGTAGTGGCGTTCGGACTGCATGCGGCTGACGCCGGCGCGGCGCAGGAACTCGTAGAAGCTGGGGCGGGTGAGCTGCGCGGCAACGGTGACGGCGGGAATGTTGCGGCTGCGCACCAGCGCATCGGCGGCGGTGACCGGCCCGAGGAAGCGACCATCGAAGTTCTCCGGCGTGTAGGGCCCGAAGGCGGTCGGCACGTCGCGCAGCACGGTGGCCGGGTGCAGCACGCCCTGGTCCAGGCCCAGCGCATAGATGAAGGGCTTGAGCGTGGAGCCCGGCGAGCGCTTGGCCGCGCTGGCATTGACCTGACCATGGATGCCGGCATCGAAGTAGTCGGCCGAACCCACCAGCGCGCGCACGCCCATGTCGCGCGTGTCCACCAGCAGCACGGCCGCATTGCGGATGCCGCGCTCGCCGGCGCGGCGCAGGTGGCTGCGCACGCGTTCCTCGACCAGGCGCTGCAGGCGCAGGTCGAGCGTGGTGCGCAACTCGGGTCCGCTGTCGGCGCCGTAATCGCGGTCCGACAGCACGCGCTCGACCAGATGCGGCGCGCGGAACGGCAACTCACGCGCGGCGTGCAAGCGCAGTGGAATCCGCATCAGCGCGTCCTGCGCCGGATCGGCGCTGTACGTATCGCGCCAGCGTGCGTGCAGCCGAGTCCGCGCGGCCTCGAGGCCGGCGCCCGGATAGGACGCGCCGGCCCGCGCGTCGCGGCGCAGGCGGCCGCGCCGCGACGGCGCCTGCGGCAGCACGGCCAGGGTCAGTGCCTCGGGCAGCGTGAGCTGCGCCGGCGGCTTGCGAAAGTACACCCGGCTCGCCGCGCCGACGCCCTCGATGTTGCCGCCATAGGGCGCGAGGTTGAGGTAGGCCTCGAGGATCTCGTCCTTGCCGTGGCAGGCCTCCAGCTGCAAGGCGCGCAGGACCTGTACCAGCTTGCCGCGCGGATGGCGGGTGTCGAGCTTCCAGCGCAGGCGCGCCAGCTGCATGCTCAGGGTCGAGCCGCCGACGCGCGCGCCGCCGCCGTAGGTGGACAGCGCCCCGCGCGCCAGGCTGATCGGGTTCACGCCGGGATGCCAGCGGAACCATGCGTCCTCGTGCAGGAGCACCGCCTCCACCAGGGTCGGCGAGATCTCCGCGAGCGGCGTCCACAAGCGGTAGCGCTCGTCGGCGGCCAGCACCAGGCGCAGCAGCTGGCCATTGCGGTCGAGCACGGCGACGGACTGCGGCACCGCCGCCGACAGCGGCGGCCGCGGCCACAGTCGAACCGCGACGAGCGCCACCAGCGCCGCGAGCAGCAGCCAGGCGGCCGCGCGGACACGACGCCTGCGCGAACGCCGGCCGCCCTCGATCATGGTGTCGGCGCGGCCACCTGCAGGCGACCGGCCGGGCCGCCCTGCGCATACACGCCGCGGTCGTACATGGACTCGGCGTACACCGGTGGCACGCTGAAGGCGCCGACGTTGTTGGCGCGCACGCGGTAACGGAACTCGCGAACCTCGGCGGTGGCGTCGGCGTAGAGCACCACCCGATCCTCGCGCACCTCGACATGCTGCGGCTGCAGCGTCGAACCGGGCAGCGCGAGCGGCAACATCGGCGGTACCCAGGACTCGTTTCCGTCACAGCCCTCCTCGCAGGGCGCGTCCACCGCGGCGGCCGCCGGTTTCGGCTGCAGCACGGCCTCGAAGCCGCCGGGCAGCAGGTCCACGATCGCGACCTGGCCACGGGCCGGCGCGCCAAGCGCGCGCACGCGCAGGCGCACCGTCACTTCCTGGCCGAGCCGCAGCGTCGCCACCGGCTTGCCGTTGGCGTCGAGGTACTCGCGCAGCACTTCCAGGCCCTGCGACTGCGCGGCGGTGGGCGCGCGCAGGTCGTAGCCGGACTGGTTGAGCAGGTACCAGGCGGGCACGCCCTCGGCGGGAGTGACGAACAGCTTCGCATCGGCGCCGGTGTAGCGGCCCACGCTGACGATGCCCTGCGGCCTGTCGATCCGGCGCAGGGCGCCTTCGCGATCCTGGGCCTGCAGCGTCGGCAGTGCTCCAGCCCTGGGCGTGCCCGCCTGCGCGTCCAGCGCCAGCACGATCAGGCCCGACGACAGGGTGTTGAAGCGGTTGTTGCGCAGCGGCGCGAGCAGGTTCTGCAGCGCAACGGGTTTCACCTGCGCGGCCATGCGTGGGAAATGCCGGTGCAGCAGGTATACCGTCCAGGCCTGTTCGATGGCGGGGTCGTAATAATCCAGGTAGGCGAACTCGGGTGGCTTGCTGGCGTTGACGCGGTTCAATCCTTTCAGCGCCAGCGGCGCCGCCGCGCGGTCCTGCTGCAGCAATTGGTAGCTGGCGGCGACCAGCATGCCGGCGGCGTCGTCCTGCCAGGCCTTCGGCTGGTCGCGCTTGAGCTGCTCCTGCACCGCGCCGAGGAGGTTGCCCGCGTTACGGCCCTGGCGCACCAACAGGTAGACCGCCAGCGCGCGTTCGCGAAGGCTCCCGAGGTCGTGACGGGACGGATCGGCGGCCAGCGTTTCCAGGTAGCCGTTGAGCGAGGCCAGCAGATCCTCGGGCACCGGGATGCCGCGTTCGCGGGATTCGACCAGGTACAGCGCGGCGTAGGCGGACACGAAAGGATCGGCGTCGGGCATCGCATACCAGTTGCCGAGGCCGCCTTCGGCGTTCTGCCGCGAGCGCAGCACGTCCACCAGCGGGCCGCGGTCGCCGGTGCGGCGGTCCACGGTACGCCCGAGTTCCGGACGCGAGGCGTAGACCAGGGCGGGCATCGCCTCGCTCAGCAACTGCTCGGTGCACTGGTGCGGGTAGTCGCGCAGGTAGGCGGCCAGCCCGTCCACCGCCACCAGCGGCGACGCCGAGGCGCGCAGTTCGCGGGTGGACAGGGCGCCGTACATCCGGCGCAACTCGCCGAGCTGCACCTGGCGTTCGGCGACGCCGGCGCGCAGGTCCTGGCGCGCGACGATGGCCGGACGCAGGCTGAGTTCGATCCGGCGCTGCGCGGCGTGCTTGCCGTCCGCCGCGCGGATCACCACGCCGGCCGCGCCGAGGGCGACGCCCGCGCGCAGGCGGAAGCGCACGGTCGCCTCGCCGCCCGGGGCCACCGCCACCGCCGCCGGCGCAGGGCCGACCAGCGTGAGCGACTTCGGCAACTGCAGGCTCACCGCCACGCGGCTGGGCGCGGTTGCGCCCTCGATGGTGTTGGCCACGCCGACCGGCAGTTCGAACTCGTCACCCGGCGCCACGTGCGTGGGCAGGGTCGGCGTGAGCACGAAGTCGCCGCGCACCGTCATCGCCGTCTCCGCCAGGCCCAGGCGTTGCGGCGTCACCGCCACCGCCGTCACCCGCACCCGGCCGTTGAAATGGTCGGGCAGCCGGAAGGTCAGGCGTTTGCGCCCGTCCACGTCCACCAGGCCGGACCACCACACCGCCGGCTTCTCCGACTTGCGCTTGAAGGGATTGAGATTCTTCGCCAGGTCGCCGCTGCCGTCGCCACCGGGGGCGGCCATCGCGGTGAGCCGCGAAAACTCCGGCAACAGCAGGTCGAGGATCTGCGCGGTGTCCACCTGCAGCATCTTCTTGGTGAAGAAGAAGTCCAGCGGGTCGCCGACGCGGTAGCGCGCCACCTGCAGGATGCCCTCGTCCACCGCGAACACCGCCACGCGCGCCTTGCCTTCGGTGGCGATGTCCACGGTGATCGGCGCGCCGGGCTTGGCCAGGCGGGGCACCGTCACCGTCAGCGGCTGCGTGCGGGCGCTGCGATCCACCGCGAAGGGCGCCACGCCAAAGCTCAGCGGGCTCATGAAGATCTCGTCGGAGGCCGGGTCGCGCAGGAACTGCACGTTGACGTAGCCGTTGCCCTCGAAGTCGCCGGGCACGCGGATGGTCTGCACCGAGCTGGTGGTGTCGGCGCGGAACCAGGCCTGGGCGTACACCTTGTCGCGCTCGATGGTGATCAGGCCGCTGCCGGCATAGGGCGCGCGGATATTGATCTCGATCGTCTCGCCGGGCTTGTAACGCGGCTTGGACAGCGTCAGCGCGAGTTCCGCATTGCGCTCGAGCGAGCGCGTGAGGTTGGCGGCGCCGGCCACCGAGTAATCCACCTTGTTGAGCACGGTGCCGTCGGCGGCGCGCAGCTCGAGGGCGAAGTTGCCGGGTGCGTCGGTCGGCAGCGCGAAGGCCATGCCGGCTGCGGGCAGGGTGATGACGCGGTCGTCGAGCGGAAACTTGCGCTCGTGCGAGACATAGCGGTACAGGCCCGAGTCCTGGCGCGTGAGCACCGACACGTAGCGCTTCTCCACCACCACGGCATGCAGGCCGGCGACCGCGCGCGGCTTGCCATCCGGACCGATCGCCAGCAGCTGCACGCTGCGCGGCGCCTGGCGCTTGACGTAGTCCAGGCCGTCCGCCGCCTTGATGCCGACCAGGTAGTCGTTGGACGAGACCAGCACGCCCGCCTGCGCGGCGACGTTGCGCCCGCTACCGGGCTCGAACGCACGGGCAAGGAAGTTCAGCTGGTAGGTGGCCCGCGCATATTTGGACAAGTCGATGCGAAAGACCGCCTTGCCGCTGGCGTCGGTGACCTGGTCGCCGAGCTTCTCGTCGTAGCCATCCTTGGCCAGCTGCGGATCGTGGAACTTGTAGCCGGGATAGGCCGGGAAATCCGGGAAGGCCGGGCGCAGCACGATCGTGCCCTCGACCTTGCGCTTCTGCGCCGGCGTGCCGAACAGGTTCTCGGCCTGTACGGTCGCGGCCAGCGCCGTGGGCTTCACCCAGCCGCCTGGACCCTGCGTGGACAGTTGCGCGCGCACGCGCATCGTGTCGGGCGCGAACTCGCGCACCTGCACGGTCGTCTCGCCGATCATCGTGCGGCTGTCGTTGCGGCCGATCAGGTACAAGGTCGCCGACCAGTTGCCGCTGGGCGCGCTCTCGCCGGGCGTGTAGTCCACGCTCTCGAAGCCGGCCGCGCCCAGGCGCAGGCGTTCGCGACGCGCCAGGCTGCCACGTGGATCGGTGATGTCGAGCTCCAGCGGCAGGCCGTCCAGCGGCCGCGCCCAGTCGGCCGCGCGCACCACCAGGCCCAGGTGCACGGTGTCGCCGGGGCGGTACAGGCCGCGATCGGAGAACAGCAGCGCCTTCAGGCTGCCGGCATCCACGCGATTGGGCTCGCCGCCGATGTCGAAGCGCGAATAGTCGAGCGTGCGCCCGTAATCCGACAGCGGCAGGAAACTGAAGTCTCCACCCGCGCCGACGGTGAGCATGGTCGGGCGCTTCTCGCGCTGGAAATCATCCAGGCTGGGCAGGCGGGCACGGCCGTCCGCGTCGGTGGTGGCTTCCACCAGCGTCTCGCCGTTGCGGGCGATCGCCTTCACCGTCGCGCCGGCAACCGGTCGGCCGGTCGCCAGCGATTGCACGAACACGTCGCGCTGGCCGTCCAGCGCCTTCTTCACGACCAGGCCCAAGTCGGTGAGCACGACCAGGCGCGCGTCCTTCTCTTCGCCGGCGTTGCGCGCCAGGGTCTGTTGCGGACTGAGCGAGTCCTCGTAATCGCTGAGCGTGCGCAGGCTAAGCAGGAAGATGCCGCGCCGCCCTGGCGCCAGGAAGCGCGCGAGGTCCACGCCTTCGTACTGCGCCTTGGCCGGGTCGCGGGCGTCGAAGCGCAGGCGCAATTCCTCGCGCTCGAGCAGGCTGTCCTCGCCGGGATAGCTGACCTGCGGCTTGTCGAAGCTGCCGCTGTTGAGGAAAGCCAGGTGCTGCAGCGATTCCGGCCGCAGGCGGCCGATCTCCAGGCGCGCGCGCGGCAGGTTGCGCGCGACCAGGCTGACCCGACGTTCGCCCTGCAGCGACAGCAGCGCGCCTTCGCCGAGGAAGCGCAACAACACGGGATATTCGGGCACCTGCCGCACCGCCGCGAAGGGCTTGCCCAGCAGGTAGCCGCCGAAGGCCTTCAGGCCCTTGTCCACGCGCAGGTAGACGAAGCGCCCGGGCGGTGCCTGGTAGCGCAGGCTGTGGAGTTCGACGTACTCGCGCTCGCCGGGCTGCGCCGTCAGCGGCACCGGCTCGGACAGGCGCAGCACCGCCTCGTCCACCTCACCGGCGCTCCAGTGGTAGTTGCCGCGCTGCTGTTCGGGCTTGAGCCGCGGGTTCTTCACCGGCAGCAGCCATAGCCGGGTGGCGGCGGCCACCTCGGTGTCGCGCATCGCGTTGTTGAACTCCAGCACCAGCACCTGCTCGGGCTCGTAGCGCTCGTTGTCCACCAGCGTGGCCACCGCCGAATCCACGGCCACGCTGTACAGCGAGGGCAGGGCGACGCGTCCGGCCAGCGCCTTATCGCTGCCCGGCCCGCCGAAGGCCGATGCGATGCCTGGTTCGATCGACAGCGCCAGCGTGCCGCCGTTGTCGGGGATTTGCAGCGGTTGCGAGTGCACCCAGGCATGCAGCTTGCGTTCGTCGAAACTCAGCACGTGGGTCGGCGCGGGTTGCGTGGCGCCAGCGCCATCCTTCAGCGCAAGGGTGATGCGCCCCGCCAGGGTCTTCGGGTCCACCGGATGGGAGAAGGCCAGCTCGAACACGCCTTTCTTCATCGCCGGATCGAGCGGGTCCTGGTAGAAGGAGCTGCTGGCGACGCGCGCGCGGAAAGGCGCGCTGCTGAATTCGTACTCGAAGCGGTCGTCCACCAGGTGCACGCCGCGGGCGAGGCTGCGGTCCTCGTCGAGTTCGACCGTGTAGGCCTGGCCCACCGGCCAGTCATCGGCCGGACGGAACTCCAGCACCTTGTCCTCGAGCCATTTCCACTCGCCGGCGAGTTCCGGCACCAGGCGCACGCCTTGCGGCGCATTGCCGGCGTCCTTGATCGGCGCCGCCGACCCGCTGAAACGCAGCTGCAGCGTGTCCACGCGCTTGGGCGTGCGGCTGTAGTCGGTTGGCTTCGGCGCCTGCACCGTGACCTGGAGGGCGCCGGGGCGCACGGTGGGCGCACGGGTGATCAGCCAGGTGGCGAGCAGGCCGAGCAGGACGATCGCCGCGAAGCCGCCAAGCCACGCGCGCGGATTGCGGCGCACGCGGGCATCGGCGGCCTGCATCCACGCCGGCCGGCGCCAGTCCACTTCACCGATGACCCGTCGCGAGAACTCCCGCGCCGACCGTCGCCCAGCACCCGGGGCGGGCTCCCCGCCCTCAGCGGAAGGAGCCGGCGAATCCGGCGGCGTACGGGTTGTCATTTACCTTCCCCAAGGCGTGGGCTGTGCCGATGCTGGCACAAAGACAGACGCGATGGCCGATGCGGAACGGCCATGCATCGGCGTTGCGCGAACGCGCGCTCAGATCTGCCCGGTCCAATCGGCATCGCAGGCGCGGAAGCGCGCGCGCCAGCGCGCCAGGGTCGCCGCGTCGAGCGCGCCTTTTTCGGCCCATGCGGCCGCCTGGCGCAGGTGCTCGACGCGCGAGGTGCCGACCACCGCGCTGGAAACGCCCGGCACCGACAGCGCGAAGCGCAGCGCCAGCTCGCCCCAGTCCAGCTCGCCGGCGTCCAGCCCCATCGCCCGCCAGCGCAACCAGTAGGGTTCGCAATAGTCGCCGACTGGCTGCGAATCGAAGCGCCACGGATGGTTGGCGACCGGACGCTTGGCGATGAGGCCGCGCCCGTCCAGGCGTGGCAGCGCCTCGTCGATCACGCGCTGGTCGAACAGGTTCAGCGAGGCCATGTAGCCATCGAACTCCGGGCGACCGAGTGCGTAGGCCACGTCCTCGTTCTCGCCCGAGTAGGCGATGGCGCGGACCTTGCCCGCCGCGCGCGCCGCCACCAGCGCGGCGACCACCTCCTCGCCGGCCAGCACCTGCCAGGGGCAGGAGTGCAGGTGCGCGATGTCGAGGCGGTCGGTCGCCAGCACCCGCAGCGCCTGCTCGACGCCGGCGGTGATGCAGGGCCCGGTCCAGTCGGGGATGCCGTCCACGCCGTAGCCGAGCTTGGTGGACAGCACCACCGCGTCGCGACGCGCGCCGAGGTAGCGTCCGAGGCGCCGTTCGGACAGGCCGTAGCTCGGCGCGGTGTCGACCAGCGTGATCCCCGCGTCGAGGGCGGCCTGGATCAGCGCCTCGGCCCCGGTCTCGGACAAACGCGCGTCGCCCAGCTGCCCCGCGCCCAGGCCAAGCGCGGAAACCGACAGGCCGGTGCGGCCGTAGCTGCGATGTTGCATGGGCGACTCCGGCGATGCGCGAAGGTCGATTGTAGTGTGCGGCGCGGCGTTAGACTGGCCTCCATCCACATCCACGAAGTCCAGAATGCGATGCGCGATCACCGGTGAACGTCGCTGACCTGCAAGCGCACTGCCGCGGCTACCCGGGCGTGCGCGAGACGCTCTACGGCCACCCGGGCAATATCATGGTGTTCTACGCTGGCCAACGAAAGTTCGCCTATTTCAAGACCAGCGAGCCCGAGCGCTGGCGCTTCAGCGTGCGCGTCAGTCCGGATCGGTTCCTGGAACTGACCGACATGCCGGGCGTGAAGCCCGCGCGCTATCTTGCGCGCTTCCATTGGGTCAGCATCGTCGCGGTCGACGCATTTCCCGAGGACTATCTGCTGGAGCTGGTGGATGCCTCGTACCGGCGCGCACGTGGACGAGCATCCGCAGTCCCGGTTTGAACGGCCGTGGTCGATCCTGCGTGACCCAAAAAAAATCCCCGCCGGCCCCGGGAGGCCGGCGGGGATGTCACCGATGATCAGAACTTGTAGCTGACGCCGAGCAGGTAGGTGCGGCCCCACTCGACGGTCTCGAGCGGACGATCCTTGGTGCCGGCGTAGGTGTGGTACATGGAGTTGGTGAGGTTGCTGGCCTGCAGCAGCACGGTCAGGCCCTCGGCCGCGCCGTCGAAGGTGTAGCTGACCTGGGCGTCGGTGATGTTCTCGCCCTCGACGTAGCGCAGCTTGCGGTTGGCCGCGAAGTCGCCGATCTCGCCGATGAAGTCCGAACGCCGGCGCTGGTTGATGCGCGCCTCGAAGCCATTGCGCTCGTAGTAGGCGGTGAAGTTGTACACGCGGTCCGACAGGCCGGGCAGCGAAATGTCGCCGCTGCCGACGCTGGAGGCGCTGTCGGGGTCGCGGATGGAGATGTTGCTGTCGTTGAAGCTGGCATTGGCGATGATGCCGAAGCCTTCCAGCGATTCGGACAGCATCTCCAGCGGGATCGACGCCGTCAGCTCCAGGCCCGTGAGCTTGCCGCCGGAGCCGTTGAACGGGCCGTTGAGCAGGCCGATGTCCTGGGCGGGCGGCGAGCCGATCGGCGGCACGTAGGTGGCCACCAGTTCGGAGAAGTCGTACTCGCGGCTCTGCGTGAAGATGTAGGTGCGCAGGTCCTTGTAGAAGAACGCGGCGGCCACGTAGCCCTTGTTGCCGTCGAAGTACTTCTCCCACGACAGGTCGAAGGCATTCGCGCGCCACGGGTCGAGCAGCGGATTGCCGCCACCGGCGCCGGGGACGCCGGTCGCGGTGTTGACGCCGAACTCCAGCGAGGCGCGCAACTGGTCCACGCGCGGACGGGCCACCTGGCGGGCCAGGGCGACGCGCAGGCGCTGGTCCTCGGCGATCTCGAACACCAGGTTCATGCTGGGCAGCACGTCGGTGTAGGTCTTGCCGTTGGTGAAGCGGACGATCTCGCTGCCCGACGGCTTGGTCGTGTCCCAGACGTTGGCGGTCGAGGACTGGTCCACGCGCTGGATCTGCACGCCGATGTTGCCGCGCACGGGCACCGAACCCCAGTCGGTGTCGATGTTGCCGCGCACCCAGGCCGAGGTGATCTGCTCGTTCACTTCCCAGGCCTTGGAGATCAGCCAGGGCGCGTTCTCGTTCGGCGCGAAGGTCATGTACTCGGCGACCGCGCCCGGCACGTCCCAGGAGGGGATCATGCCGACGCCGGCGAAGCCGAGGTCCACCAATCCGTACTGGAACTGCGAACCGACCGCGATCGGGCCCTGCGAGCCGAGGTTGATGTTGCCCTCGGGCTGGCGCTTGCTCTTCTCGCGATCGGCGTAGTTGATGCCGATGTCGAAGGAGCTGAAGGCCTCCCAGGCGCCGGCGCCGAAGTTGGCGTTGAGGCGGAAGCTGCGCAGTTCGTCGTCCACCTGCGGCGTCTTGCCGTAGCCGGAACCGTAGATGGTGTTCGCCAGGAACAGGGTGGCCGGATCCGAGTAGTCGCGGCCGGGATCCAGGGTCGGGAAGTCGCCGCCGTCGAAATCGAGCGCGACCGAGTCCAGCTGCGGCGCGGGCTGCAGCTGCGTGTTGTTCTCCAGGTTCAGCTCGTCGCGCTGCGAGCGCGACCAGCTGATGTCGGCATCGATCTGCGCGGCGCCGACGCTGAACTTGTTGTTCCAGCCGAAGGCGTCGATCTGGTCCTCGCGCTTGTTGTACATGCCGCGGACCAGCGGATAGACGCCGCTGGCGACGCCGCCGACGAAGGTATGGTCGCCGTTGATGTCCACGTTGGTCAGGGCCAGGCCCGGCGAATAGCCGCCGTTGTAGCCGCCCAGGTGCACCTCGAACTGGTTGGCGGTGTCTTCCTGCTCGGCCTGCGAATGGAACACGTCCAGCACGCTCGTCCAGTCCTGGTTCGGACGGAATTCGAGGGTCGCCATCACGCCATGCCGGGTCTGGTCGCCGGTGCGGCGCAGGGCCTTGATGCCGTCGGAGTAATAGGTGCAGTCGGTGAGCGCGGGGTCGGGGCAGCCCGCGGCCGAGGGCACGCCCGGCCGCCAGCCCTCGCCGATCTGCTGCCAGGGCTCGTACAGGCCGACCTGGTTTTCCTGGATCGGCATGCTCGAGTACGAGTAGCCGATCGAGAAGCCGATGCTGCGGTCGCTGTTCTGGGTGATGAAGCTGGCGTTGACGCGGCTGCCGACGGCGCTCGAATCGGCCGCCGAACCCAGCGAGTTGTGCTGGCCGCGGACGCTGACGACGGTGACCTGGTCCTGGAAATCGAGCGGGCGCACGGTGCGCATGTCGAGCGTGCCCGACAGGCCCTGGCCGACCAGCCCGGCATCGGGGGTCTTGTACACGGTCACGCCGCTGAGCAGTTCCGAGGGGTACTGGTCGAACTCGACGCTGCGGTTGTCGCCGGTGCTCACCAGTTCGCGGCCGTTGAGCAGCGAGGTCGAGAAGTCCGGCGACAGGCCGCGGACGCTGACCACCTGGGCGCGACCGGCCACGCGCTGGGCCGAGAGGCCCGGCAGGCGGGCAAGCGACTCGCCGATGCTGACGTCGGGCAACTTGCCGATGTCCTCGGCCGAGATCGACTCGACGATCGAGGTTGAGTTCTGCTTGATGTCGATCGCGCGCTCGATGCCGCGGCGGATGCCGCGCACCTGCACCGACTCCAGTTCCTTGACCGGCTCGGTGCGGCGGGCGGCGGCCTGTTCGGCCTCCGTCTGCTCCTCGGTGGCGGGCTCGGCGGCCGGCTCGGCCGGGACGTCCTGCGCCAGGCTGGCCTGGGAGGCGAGCAGGAGGGCCGCGGCGCAGGCGAGCGCCAGGGGATTGCGGGTCAGGCGGTTGGCGCGGGCGCGCCGGGTGAGGGTGTTGCGCACGGAAGCATCTCCCCGAGTGTGCTGGTCGAACGGCCCCGGGGCGGTCGCCGCGGGTATTTTTAGAGCCAGTGCTCAGGCGGCACTCTGTACTAAAACTAGATATGTTGTCAAACCGTTGGAATGGCCCTTCGAAAAGGGGAAATCCAAGCCATTCGCGGGCCTCTTGCCGGGGGCGCTGGCGCACCCGGGGTGGCCGTTTGGACCCCGTATGTAGTTAAACTACCCTCTTCGAGGCGGCCAAGGGGCTGGGAAATGGGGAAGCGCACGCGGGTCGGTTCGCCGCTCGGACAGGTCCTGGCGACGGTGTTGGCGATCGCCGTGGCCTCCGGGGCGTCGGCAAGCCCCGGGCCGGGCCCGGCGGCCGAGGGACCGCTCCACGTGCCGTCCCCGGACTGGCGCGACCAAGTCATCTACTTCCTGATGACCGACCGCTTCGAGGATGGCGACCCCGGCAACAACGACCAGGGCGTCGGCGAGTACGTGCCCGGCGACGGCGGGCGCTACAACGGCGGCGACCTGCGCGGCGTCGCGCGACGGCTCGACTACATCCAGGGACTGGGGGCCACCACGGTGTGGATCACGCCGCCGGTCGCCAACCAGTGGTGGGATCCGAAGATCCGCTACGGCGGCTACCACGGCTACTGGGCGGAGGATTTCTCCAGCGTGGACGCCCATCTCGGCGACCTGGACGATTACCGCGCGCTGTCGCGCGCACTGCACGGCCGCGGCATGTACCTGGTGCAGGACATCGTGCTCAACCACACCGGCAACTGGTTCGGCTACGACGGCGCCTGGGATCCGAAGGACCCGGCGCGCAACTTCCGCCGCGGCGCCGACATCCGCGGCCACCAGGCGCCCTCGCAGTGGCCGTTCTCGCTCAATGACGCGCGCGACCCCGCCCAGCGCGATGCGGCGATCTACCACTGGACCCCGGTGATCACCGATTACCGCGTGCCGGAGCAGGTGCTCGATTACCAGCTCGCCGACCTGGACGACCTCAACACCGGGAACCCGGTGGTACGGCGCGCGCTGCGGCGCAGCTATGGACACTGGATCCGCGAGGTCGGCGTGGATGGCTTCCGCATCGACACCATCTTCTACGTGCCGCCGTCGGCGGTGGACGATTTCCTGCATGCCGACGATGCGCAGGCGCCGGGCGTGGAACGGGTCGCGGCCGCCACCGGGCGCAGGCACTTCCTCTCGGTCGGCGAAGGCTTCGCCGTCGACAAGCCGTTCCAGGAATCCGAAGCCCGCCGCATCGAGGCCTATGCGACGCGGCCGACCGGGCAGGGCGTGCCGGGCATGATCAACTTCCCGCTGTACGGCTCGCTCGGCGACGTGTTTGCGCGCGGACGGCCGACCGCCGAACTCGGCTGGCGCATCGAATCGATGATGCGCGTGCATGCGCGCCCGCACCTCAATCCCAGTTTCGTGGACAACCACGACGTCGACCGCTTCCTCGCCGGCGGCGACGTCCTCGGCCTGCAGCAGGCGCTGCTGGCGATCCTCACGCTGCCGGGCATCCCGACGATCTACTACGGTACCGAGCAGGAGTTCACGCGGCCGCGCGCGGCGATGTTCGCGGCCGGCAGCGAGTCGGGCGGACGTGATCGTTTCGACGTCGAGGCGCCGATGTACCGTTTCCTGCAGCAGGCGATCGCGCTGCGCCGCGGCAACCGCGTGTTCTCGCGTGGCACGCCGGCGGTGCTGCGCGGCAACGCCGCGGGTCCGGGCGGCATCGCCTGGTCCATGCGCCATGAAGGCGGCTTCGCGCTGGTGGCGATGAACACGGCCGGCCACGAAGTGCTGCTGGACAACCTCGACACCGGATTGCCGCCCGGCACGCGCCTCGCGGGCGCCTTCGCGATCGGCGACGCGGCGCCGCAGGCCCAGGTCGACGGCAGCGGTCGCCTGCACCTGCGCCTGCCGCCCCGCAGCGCGCGCGTCTGGCTCGCTCGCGACGCCGCGGGTCCCGTACGCGACGCCGGCGAAGCACCCACCCTCGCTTCCTTTCCCACGGCCACGGTCCAGGACGACGTGACGGTCGGCGGCCTGGCGTCCGGGCGGCAGGTGGCGCTGGTCGTGGATGGCGATCTTGGCGGCGCGACGGTGGTGGATGTGGAAAGCGACGGTCGCTGGAGCGCCCGGTTGTCCACCGCGGCGATGGTGGATCCCGACGCCGTGCATCGCGTCGTGGCCTGGGATCCGCAACGCGGCGTCGCATCGGCCGCGCGAGAGTTGCGCGTCCACCGGCGCTGGACGACCCTGGCGCGCGTTGCCGATCCCGCCGACGACGATCGCGGTCCCGAGGGCCGCTACCGGTATCCGACTGACGAAAGCTGGACGCCGCGCACCCTCGACCTGCGCGAACTGCGGGTGGAAGGCACCGGCGGCGCCTTGCGGGTGTGCGCGCGGATGGCGGCGCTCAGCAAGACCTGGAACCCGCCGAACGGTTTCGACCATGTGGCCTTCACGCTGTTCATCCAGTGGCCCGACGAGACGGGCGGCGCCAGCGCGATGCCGCTGCAGAACGCCGCGCTGCCGGACGGCATGCGCTGGCACCTGCGCCTGCGCGCGCACGGCTGGTCGAACGCGCTGTTCGGCGCGGAAGGCGCGGACGCCACGTACGAAGGACGGACGATCACGCCCGCGGCCACCCTGACGGTGGACGAGGCCAGCCAATCGGTGTGCTTCATGCTGCCGCCGTCGGTGCTTGGCCATCGCCGTTCGTTGTCGGGCGCGCGCCTGTACCTGTCCACCTGGGATTACGACGGTGGCTTCCGCGCGCTGGAGCCCGCGGTCTCGGGTGGACGCTTCGGCGGTGGCGACGGCGCGCGCGACCCGCTGGTGATGGACGACTCCGCCGTGGTCGTGCTGCCGTGAGCGACGGCCCTCGCGTAGACTCGCCCATGCCCCGGGGGACTTGAATGCCGCATCGCCTGTACGACAGCCCGCGCCTGCTCGCCGACATCGGCGGCACCTACGCCCGCTTCGCCCTCGAGGTCGCGCCGGGCCGCTTCGAGCACAAGCGCTCGATGCGCTGCGCCGAGCACGAGGACTTCCACGCCGCGATGACCGCCTACCTGGCGACCTTGCCGGCGCGGCGGATCCGCAATGCCGCGGTGGCGATCGCCAACCCGGTCGCCGGCGACCGCGTGCGCATGACCAACTACCACTGGCAGTTCAGCATCGAGGAGATGCGCGAGCGCCTGGACTTCGACAACCTGGTGGTGGTCAACGACTTCACCGCGCTGGCGATGGCCTTGCCGAGCCTGCTGCCGCACCAGCGCCGCCAGGTCGGTGGCGGCGTGGCGCAACCACGCAGCGTGCACGGCCTGATCGGCGCCGGCAGCGGCCTCGGCGTGTCGGGGCTGATCCCGGCGGGCAACGGCTGGATCGCGCTGGGCACCGAGGGCGGACACACCAGTTTCTCACCGCGCGACGCGCGCGAGATCCACATCCTGGAATACGGCTGGAAGCATTTCCCGCACATCAGTTTCGAGCGCGTGCTCTCGGGCCCGGGCATCGAGCTGATCTACCGCGCGCTGGCCGATCGCGCCGGCCGCAAGGTCGAGCCGCTCAGCGCGCCGGAAGTCACCCGCCGGGCGATGGAAGGCAGCGACCCGCTGGCGGTGGAGGCGATCGAAGCCTTCTGCGCGATATTGGGTACGGCGGCTGCGAACCTGGCGGTGACGCAGGGCGCCTTCGGTGGCATCTACATCGGCGGCGGCATCGTGCCGCGTCTCGGCGAAACCTTCGACCGCTCCGGATTCCGCGCGCGCTTCGAGGACAAGGGCCGCTTCAGCGACTACATGAAGGGCATCCCGACCTTCGTCATCACCGCCGAGGACGCGACCTTCCTCGGCGCCTCGACCATCCTGTCGGCGCAACTGGGCGCGCTGGAGTCGAACGAGGCCGCGACCATCCTCAACCAGATCCGGCGCGCGCGGCCGAGCCTGTCGCCGGCCGAGCAGCGCGTGGCCGACTACGTGCTGGCGCATGCGCGTTCGGCGCTCAACGACCCGATCGCCAAGCTGGCGCGGTCCGCCGACGTCAGCCAGCCGACGGTGATCCGCTTCTGTCGCTCGCTCGGATGCAAGGGGCTGTCCGACTTCAAGCTGCGGCTCGCGTCGGGACTGACCGGAACGATGCCGGTGACGCATACGCAGGTCACCGGCGAGGACAGCAGCCTGGAGGTTGGCGACAAGGTGCTGGGCAACACCGCGTCGGCGATCCTGCAGGTTCGCGACCACCTCAACCGCGACTCCATCGAGCAGGCGGTGCGCCTGATCAACGACGCCGAGCGCGTCGAGTTCTATGCGGTCGGGCATTTCGGCTCCGTCGCCGACGACGCCCAGTTCAAGTTGTTGCGCATGGGCCTGTCGGCCGCGGCCTACACCGCGCCGCGCCTGCAGAACCTCGCCGCCAGCCTGCTCAAGCCCGGCGTCGTGGCGGTGGTGATCAGCGGCAGTGGCCGCGTGGACGAACTGCTGGACGTGGTGGATCGCGCGCATGCCAACGGCGCGCTGGTGATCGCCATCACCGCCAGCCAGTCGCCGCTCGCGCGCAAGGCCGACGTCGCGCTGATCGTGGACCATGTCGAGGACGTGGCGACCCAGGTGCCGATGATCAGCCGCATCCTGCACCTGCTGATGATCGACATCCTGGTGGTGGGCCTGTCCCTGCAGCGCGGCGAGGCCCGCCTGCCGCACCTGGGCTCGGCAGAGACCCAGGCCCTGGACGAAGGGCAGCCCGAGCCGGCCCGGCCCGGCGCCCGGGCCACCAGCCTGGGCGTGAGTTCCGCTGGCGCCCTGGCCGACCTGACCTCGCATTCCCGGTCGCGCTGAATCGGTGCGGCGCGCTTCTTTACAGGTTCTTTACATCGCCTTCTGAAAACGGTTACATTCGGGCCCGGATGCCGCCGGAGGGGGCGCAACCGCGTGAACGTGACCATCAAGGATGTCGCACGTGTTGCCAAGGTCTCGGTGGCCACGGTGTCGCGCGCCCTGAACGGGCACGACAACGTCACCGACGCCGTCCGCCGTGCCGTCATCCAGGCCGCCGCCGACCTGCGCTACACCCCCCATGCCGCCGCCCGCAGCCTCAGCAGCCGCCGCACCCACACCATCGGCGTGGTCCTGCCCGACCTGTACGGTGAGTTCTTCTCCGAGCTGGTGCGCGGCATCGATCAGGTCGCGCGCGAACATGGCCAATACCTGCTGGTCTCCAGCTACCACGGCCACCCGGAAGAGCAGGGCGCCGCCTTGCGCGCCATGCGCGGCCGGGTGGACGGACTGCTGGTGATGTCACCCTACGTGGACGACTCCGGCCACCTCACCGGCAACCTCGATCCCTCGCTGCCGGTGGTGATGATCAATACGCATCTGCCCGATGCGGGCTATGTCTCGCTGCGGGTGGACAACCGTGGCGCGGCCACGCGGATGGTGCAGCACCTCGCGGCGCAGGGGTTCCGGCGCATCGCCTTCATTGGGGGACCATCGGAGAACTTCGATGCGCGCGAGCGCCTGCGCGGTTATCGCGACGCGCTCGCCGACCATCGGCCTGGCGTCATGCCGCAGGTGTTCGAGGGCGATTTCGGTGAAGCCTCAGGGCATGCCGCGGGCCAGGCCATCGCCGCGATGCCCGCGGGCGAGCGACCCGATGCGGTGTTCGCGGCCAACGACATGATGGCGCTGGGCTGCCTGTTCGCTTTCAACCAGGCCGGGCTGCGCGTGCCCGAGGACGTGGCCCTCGCCGGCTTCGACGACATCCCCCTGGCCAGTTACGTGCACCCACCCCTGACCACGATGCGCGTGGACATCAGCGAGCTCGGCGCGCGCGCCTTGCGTGCGCTGCTCGACCGTGCCGCCGGTCCCGCCGACGACAGTCCCTTCGTGCCACGCCTGATCGAGCGCGCCTCCAGCGCGGCCGGACCCGGGCGGGCCGACAGTTCCTGAGCCACCGCTTTTTCCAGTCGACTCGTGTAACCGCTTCCAGACCGTTCGAACCACTTTGCATCCAGACCCCGGGAGGGGACATCCGATGAGCAAGCACCGCAACCCCCAGCGTCCACGCCCCAGCCTTCTCGCCGTCGCGCTCGCCGGCTGCCTGGCCCTGTCGGCCCCCGTCGCCTTCGCCCAGAGCACCTCCGCCACGCTGCGCGGCACGGTGACGGCGGCCGCCGGCCCGGCCAGCGAAGGCCAGGTCTCCGCGACCAACCTCGCGACCGGCTTCACCTCGCGCGTGGCGGTCGGCGACAACGGCCGTTACGTGCTCGCCGGCCTGCCGCCGGGCACCTATCGGATCGACGTCAGCGCGGGCGGGCAGTCCAGCTCGCGTACGGTGACGGTGGCGGTCGGCCAGACCGCCACGCTCGACCTCGCGGTGGCGGGTGCCACGCAGCTCGACTCGGTGGTGGTGCAGGGCACCGCCCTGCAGGAGACCAAGACTTCGGAGATCTCGACCTACGTCTCGCCCAAGCAGATCGAAGCCCTTCCGCAGGACAGCCGGAACTTCCTGGCCTTCGCCGATACCGTCCCGGGCGTGGTCTTCAGCACCGGCGCCGACGGCTCCACCAAGCTGCGCGGCGGGGCGCAGAGTTCCAACGGCGTGAACGTGTTCATCGATGGCGTCGGCCAGAAGAACTACGTGGTCAAGGGCGGCATCACCGGCCAGGACTCCAGCGCGGGCAATCCCTTCCCGCAGCTGGCGATCGGCGAATACAAGGTCATCACCTCCAACTACAAGGCCGAGTTCGACCAGGTCAGTTCGGTGGCGGTGGTGGCCGCGACCAAGTCCGGCACCAACGAGTATGAAGGTGACATTTTCTACAGCTTCACCGACGAAGGCCTGCGCAGCGGCACCTTGCGCGAAGTGGACAACGGCGTGAAGATCCCGAGCGAGACCAAGGAGTACGGCGTTGCCTTCGGCGGACCGATCGTCAAGGACAGCATGCACTTCTTCTTCAGCTACGAGCGCAAGGAGATCAACCGCCCGCGCGAGCTCCGCCTGGGCCACAGCTACACCGTCGACGACCTGCCCGCGAACCTGCAGCCATTCGCGAGCCAAACCTCGGGCGCGCCCTTCGAGGAGGACCTGTATTTCGCCAAGATCGACTGGACCCCGGATGAGAACCAGCGCTGGGACCTGAGCGTGAAGCACCGCACCGAGGACGAGCTGACCAACATCGGCGACGGCCCCAACACGGCTTCGTACGGCACGACCAAGACCGGCGAGGACACCCGCTTCGACCTCCACCACCAGTGGAACGCCGACACCTGGATGAACGACGCACACCTCACCTACGAGGATGCCAGCTTCGGTCCGCGTGCGCTCACGATCGGCCCGGGCGGCGTGTATACCGACGGCTTCGACCAGGGGCGCGTCGTGATCAACGTCGGCGGCGGCCGCGACTTCCAGGACAAGGGCCAGAAGGGCTGGGCGATCCAGGACGACCTGACCTTCTTCGACCTGTTCGGTGGCGGCCACACCGTCAAGATTGGCGCCAAGTACAAACAGGTCGAGATCAACGCCTTCGAGCAGCAGCCCTACAACGCGCAGTACTTCTACAATCTGCAGGGCGACCCGGCGACGCCGTGGCAGGTGCAGTTCGGCTCGGAAGTGGGCGGCGTGGACCGCAACATCACGTCGCGCAACAAGCAGTTCGGCATCTACGTCCAGGACGACTGGGAGGTCAACGAGCACCTGCTGATCAACATGGGCGTGCGCTGGGATTACGAGGACAGCCCGGGCTACCGCAACTATGAAACGCCGGCCGCGCTGGCCGCCGCGTTGCGCGGCTGGTCCAACGTCCACGGCCCGAACGTGGACTACGACATCGAGGATTACATCAGCGACGGCAGCAACCGCTCCGCCTTCAAGGGCGCGTTCGCACCGCGCCTGGGCTTCAGCTATGACCTGTTCGCCGACCAGCGGCACGTCATCTTCGGTGGCGCGGGCCGCTCCTACGACCGCAACCTGTGGGACTACCTGGCGCTCGAGCAATCCAAGTCGACGTTCCCGACCTACACCTACCAGTTCAACGTGCCGGGCCGCACCTGCACGCCGGGCGTGGGCAACTGCCTGGACTGGAGCCCCAGCTACCTCGACCAGTCCAACCTCGACGCGCTCGTCCTCGCGAACCCGAACCTGGGCGCCGAGGTCAACCTGATGAACAATGACCTCGACACGCCGTACTCCGACCAGTTCAGCCTCGGCATGCGCAACGTCTTCGAGATGTGGGGCAACGATTGGTCGAGCTCGGTGACCGTGTCGCGCATCCTCAGCCACGACGGCATCGTGTTCTCGCTCGGCAACCGCTGGCCGGACGGCAGCTTCCGCAACCCGGCGCTTCCCAACGCCACCTGGGGCAGCCAGCCCTGGGGCTTCCCGATCCCGGGTTACGGCACGCTCATCAAGGCCGACAACGGCATCGAAACCCGCAACACCCAGCTGCTCGTCTCGCTGGAGAAGGTGTACACCGAAGCGTCCAAGTGGGGCTTCACGCTGGCCTACACCTACAACGATGCCGGAGAGAACCGCAACAACGCCTACGAGAGCGATGAGCACTACATCTTCGACTACCCGAGCCCCGCGGACGAAGGCTTCCACCGCTCGCTCGGACTGGCGCAGCACCGCCTGGTGCTGACCGGCATCGTCGGCACCGACAACGGCTTCACCCTCAGCAGCAAGCTGGTGCTGGCCAGCCCGACCCCGAAGGAAGGCCTCAACTGCAACGACGTGCCCAGCTTCGACAACTGCTTCTGGGATCCCTTCGTGCCGCGTGATGCGATCGGCCAGAAGCAGTGGGACATCGCCGCCGAGAAGGCCTGGACGATCGGCGAGGACATGCGCTTCCGCGTTCGCGCCGACATCCTCAACGTCATGAACTGGCGCACCTTCACCGACTTCGAGACCTGGCGCGGTGGTCCCGGCGACAACGACGCCAATCCGAACTTCGGTCGCCGCAACGGCCTGGGCACCGCCTGGCCGCCGCGCATGTTCAAGCTGACCGCGGGTTTCAGCTGGTAATCGGCAAGGGTCCCCCCGCCCGGCGGGCGGGGGGACGACGCAAGGAGGCGCAAGCGACATGGACATGATGACGGGCGCAGCGCGCGCCCTTGGCCTCGCCGGGCTGGTCGCGGTGGCGGGGTGCAGCACGATGCCGGCGGATTCCGCGCCGACCGATGCCGCCGCCGCGGCGGCGAGCCAGGACGTGCCGCCGGTGGTGGCGGATCTCGAGCGACGCACGTTCGACTATTTCTGGGAGCTTGGCCGCGACGACAACGGCCTGGTGCCCGATCGCTGGCCATCGAAGTCCTTCGCCTCGATCGCCGCGGTCGGCTTCGGCCTGACCAGCTACGGCGTCGGCGTGGAGCGCGGCTGGATCCGTCGCGACCAGGCGATCGACCGCACGCTGGCGACGCTGCGCTTCTTCGCCAACGCGCCGCAGGGCGATGCGCCCGAAGGCATGAGCGGCCATCGC
This sequence comes from uncultured Gammaproteobacteria bacterium, assembly GCA_946885735.1. The sequence goes on along the minus strand of CAMPGW010000025.1, from coordinate 2,839 downwards.
GGTTTCTTCTACCATTTCCTGAAAATGGACACCGGCGCGCGCGACGCGCGCTGCGAGCTGTCCACCGTGGACACGACGCTGCTGCTGGGCGGCGCGCTGTTCGCGCAAAGCTATTTCGACCGTGACGATCCGCGCGAGGCGGAGATCCGCGCGTTGGCGGAGAAAATCTACCGCCGCGTGGAATGGGACTGGGCGGTGGCGCGGCCGCCACTCATCTCCATGGGTTGGCACCCTGAGAGCGGGATGATCGAGCACGACTGGCGCGGCTACAACGAAGCGCTGCTGGTCTACATCCTGGCGCTGGCCTCGCCGACGCATCCGGTCGGCAAGGACGCCTACGAGGCCTGGACCTCCACTTACGACGAAACCTGGGGCACGTTCCAGGGCCAGGAGCATCTCGGCTTCGCGCCGCTGTTTGGCCACCAGTATTCGCACGTGTGGCTGGACCTGCGCGGCATCCAGGACGCCTACATGCGCGGCAAGGGCATCGACTATTTCGAGAACAGCCGGCGCGCGGTGCTCTCGCAACGCGCCTACGCGATCGCCAACCCGATGGGCTGGGAAGGCTACGACGCCAACGTGTGGGGTTTGACCGCCAGCGACGGCCCGATCGACGCCACCCTCGACTACAAGGGCCAGCCGCGGATCTTCAAGACCTACACCGCTCGCGGCGCCGGCATCCGCCACATCTTCGACGACGGCACGATCGTGCCCACGGCCGCGGCGGCGTCCATGCCGTTCGCGCCGGAGGTGGTGGTTCCCGCCATCGAGGCCATGCACGCGCGCTACGGCCGCTGGATCTACCGCCAGTACGGCTTCGTGGACGCCTTCAACCCGAGCTTCCATTACGATGTGCCCCTGAACCACGGCAAGGTGCACGCGGGCATGGGCTGGGTGGACGAGGACTACATCGGCATCGACCAGGGCCCGATCGTGCTGATGATCGAGAACCACCGCAGCGGCCTGGTGTGGGAGGTGATGCGGCGCAACCCGCACATCCGCCGCGGGCTCGAGCGCGCCGGCTTCAGCGGCGGCTGGCTGGACGCGGCAGCGGCCCGGTGATCCGCGCGCTCGCGCTGCTGGCCGTGCTCGCATTGGCCGGCTGCGCGCGGGAGGCTGACGAGCGTGAAGTCGTTCGCTTCTGGGCCATGGGCTTCGAGGGCGAGATCGTCGCCCAGCTGATCCCGGAATTCGAGCGGCGCCATCCGGGCATCCGCGTGGACCTGCAGCAGCTGCCGTGGACGGCCGCGCACGAGAAGCTGCTCACCGCCTTCGCCGGCGACGCCACGCCCGACCTGTGCCAGCTGGGCAACACCTGGATTCCCGAGTTCGCCGCGTTGAATGCGCTGGAGCCGCTCGACGCGCGCCTGGCGGCTTCGCGCGACATCGTCGCCGCCGACTATTTCCCCGGGATCTGGGACACCAACGTCATCGACGGGGTGACCTACGGCGTGCCGTGGTACGTGGACACGCGCCTGCCGTATTACCGCCAGGACCTGCTACGCGAAGCCGGCATCGACAAGCCGCCGACCAGTTGGGACGAATGGCGCACCGCGATGGCGGCGATCAAGGCCAAGGCCGGCCCGGACAAGTACGCCATCCTGCTGCCGCTCAACGAGTTCGAGCCGTTGCTGGCGCTGGCGCTGCAGCAGGACGAGCCACTGCTGCGCGAGGACGGGCGCTACGGCAACTTCCGCAGCGCCGGCTTCCGCCGCACCCTGGCCTTCTACATGGAGATGTTCGACCGCGGCTGGGCGCCGGCGGTGACCAACAACCAGATCTCCAACGTCTGGGACGAATTCGACAAGGGCTTCTACGCCTTCTACATCTCCGGCCCCTGGAACATCGCCGAGTTCAAGAAGCGCATTCCCGCCGAGCGCCAGGACACGTGGATGACGATGCCCTTGCCCGGGCCGGATGGACCGGGCGCTTCGATCGCCGGGGGATCGAGCCTGGTGCTGTTCCGGCAGTCGGAACACAAGGACGCGGCCTGGAAACTGCTCGAGTACCTGTCCTCGGCCGAAACGCAGGCGCGCTTCCAGGAACTGACCGGCGACCTGCCGCCGCGCCGGGCGGTGTGGAAGTTGCCGCGCCTGGCGAACGATCCGTATGCGCGCGCCTATCGTGACCAGCTCGAACGCGCCAAGCCGACGCCGAAGGTGCCGGAGTGGGAGCGCATCGCCACCGAGATGCGCCTGGTCGCCGAGCAGATGGTCAACGGCCGGCTGACCGTCGACCAGGCCGCCACCGAACTCGATCGCCGCGCCGACGCCATCCTCGCCAAGCGCCGCTGGATGCTCGACCGCGAGGCCGCGCCATGATCGGCGCCGCGCGCCTGGCGGGCTGGGCCTTCGCGGGTCCCGCGCTGGCGGTGATCGCGCTGTTCTTCGTCATCCCGGTGCTGGCCGCGCTCGCGCTGAGCCTGACCGACTTCGACATCTACGCACTCGCCGATCGCGACAACCTGCGCTTCGTCGGCCTGGGCAACTACGCGCAGTTGCTGGCCGATCCCCTGTTCTGGAAGGCGCTCGGCAACACCTTCTACTTCGTGCTGGTCGGCGTGCCGCTGTCCATCGCCGCCTCGCTGGGCGCGGCGCTGCTGCTGCAGTCGCGGCTGGCGCGCTTCAAGCCGTTCTTCCGCACCGCCTACTTCGCACCGGTCGTCACCACCGTGGTCGCGGTGGCGGTGATCTGGCGCTACCTCTTCCACACGCGCTATGGCTTGGTGAACTGGGGCCTGGCCTCGGTCGGCATCGAGCCGGTGGACTGGCTGGGCGACCCGACCTGGGCGATGCCGACCATCATCCTGTTCGCGGTGTGGAAGAACTTCGGCTACAAC